>DATCAV010000192.1:0-4372 GCA_036512415.1 Candidatus Dormiibacterota bacterium
GGCCGCTGGCCAGCCATGAGCGCACGGCATCCAGCCGGCCGTGATCGCCCCGCGGCTCTTCCGTGGCAGCGTCCGCGTCTGGCCGCTCTTGCTTGAAAGCCCTCACGCCGGTCCGACCGTCATCCCAACCTCAGAGAAAAGACCGATGAAATCGACCGTCACGAGCCTACACCACGCCTGAAGATCCACCACAAATTAGGACGGCTTTTATTGGCTTGCCAGCGACCCGTTCGCCCGCCACCGCGGCAGCTGCTCTTCGAGGACAGCGTCCACCGCATCCACGAATTCCTGGATGTCCTGCTCGCCCATCGGGGTGGACAGGGCGCCCATCGCGCGCGGCGCCATCAAGACACCGTGGTTGACCAGGGCCAGGAAGAAGTCATGCGTGATCTTTGGGTTCGAGGTCGCCTTGGTGCGGTAATCGACAACCGGGACGTCGGTGAAGTGAATCGCAAGCAGGGAGCCCGCCGAGTTGACCTGCGCGGCCAGACCGTGTGATGCGAACACTTCGGTGAGCTGGTCCTTGACCCGTGCTCCCTTTCGGTTGAGGTCCTCGTAAACGTCAGGGGTCAGCTTTGGCGGCCTACCGCCTGCGGCTGCCGGCGAAGACATCCCGACCCAGGTCGTCGAGCATCGCGCGCGGGGTCTTGAGCACGAACCCAACCTCTCGCAGGAGCCGGCGCCAGACTGCGCGGGAAAAGAGTCCGTAGGTATGCCGGTCGTGCTCGACACGCATCACACCCTCGTGGTCGCGTATGAGAATCGCAAAGTCGACGAAGTAGGTAGTGTCGGTCGGATCCGGATCAGTCGTCCATTGCAGGAAACGCACGCTGCCGCGCTCGGTGTCGTTGCCGCCATGATCGACGTTCTCGACAAAGGTCTCGCGCACGAAGTCCGGGGCGAAAAGCGCGGCGCCGCCAGGGCGGCAGTGCACGAAGGCGGTCTCCATTGCGGCGCGCAGGTCGGACTCGGTGGTCATGTGGCAGATGGCGTCGTGCACGAAGACCGCATCGAACGTCCGGCGCAGGCGCACCGTGCGGATGTCGTCCTCGATGTGCTCGCATTCGGGGTTGAGCGCTCGGCTGACCGCCAGCATGTTTGGCGACAGGTCCACCAGCGTCATGTCAAACCGAGCCTTGAGGTGAAAGGCGCTGTTGCCACCGCCCGAACCAAGCTCGAGCATGGTGCGCGGCGGAGGGGCAGTGGACCTGGTCAGCACGCGTTTGAAGAAGGCCGCCTCCTCCCGATAGCCCTCAGGCGTCGAGAAGGTTGGCCACCACTCGGCAAGTTCGCCGTACAGCTTTGGCTGCTGCATAGGTGGATTGTGGCGAAGTACTACTGCAACAGGTAGTGCTCGAGGCTGTGTTCGAGCTCTGTCAAAGCGACTCGGCGCAGGCGATAGGCCCTCCGGAGGCTGATTGCAAAGTGGTGGGGACCGCGGCGCTACACGACGGCCATCGACAAGATGGAGGTCAGGCCAGGGGGCGCGTGGCGCTTTGTTCAGGTCGAGCGGTGGCACCACAACGGTCCCTTAGGCTCGCATTGATCCTTATGGGGGGTCGGTAAGCAGTGAGCGTGAATGAGTTCGTCGAAGCGAAGGTGCCGGCGGAATTTCGTGAGGTTGTCGCGGCCATTCGCGACTTGATGAGGGAGTGCGCTCCCGATGCCGCAGAGGTCATCAGCTACGGCATGCCCGTTTACAAGGGCAAGAAGATATTTGCCTGGATCAATCCGCCCGTCAAGGACGTCACGTTCGGCTTCTCACGCGGCGACCAGATGGAGGACAAGTACGGCTTGTTGCATGGCACCGCCAAGGGAGGCGCCAGGCACGTGAAGATGAAAAACCTCGCCGAGATGAACAAGCCTGCCCTCAAGTACTACATCAAACAGGCGGTCGACCTCGACAAACGCTGACGTGTGAAGAAGGCTGCGGTACGCTCCGCGTCGGCCTGACCTATGACAGATTCAAATGACTGGGGAGTTTCCGGTGGCGGCGCCGAGATCTACGAGACCGTTTTTGTTCCGGCGATGATGGGCGAGTGGGCTTCACGGGCTGTCACCCTGGCAAGCCCGCAGGCCGGCATGCACGTCTTGGATGTTGCCGCCGGCACCGGAGCATTGACCCGCCTCGCGGCGAAATCAGTTGGTCCAAGCGGGCGAGTCGTCGGACTCGATCTCAACTCGGACATGCTTGATGTTGCTCGCACCATTGCACGCGAGCCGACCTCCGCCCCCATTGAGTGGCGGGCAGGTGATGTCAGTGCAGTGCCGTTTGACGACGAATCGTTTGATGTCGTTTTCTGCGCGTTCGGCCTGATGTTCTTCCCGGACCGAGTCGGTGCGCTGAAAGAGATGCGTCGGGTTCTGCGGCGAGACGGCCGCGTGGTATTGATGGTTTGGGGATCGATTCGCAAGTGCCCAGGCCAGCTGGCGATGAAGGAAAGCTGGACGCGCCATTTTGGTGCTGATGAGGCCGGGCTGTTCGATCGGCAGCATTCACTCGGCGATCCTGCGGCAGTTCGGTCGCTTATTGACGACGCCGGCTTCAGAGAAACCGATGTCCAAGAGGCCGAGGGCTTCGTGCGCCTGCAATCAGCGGCGGATCTGGCCAGAGGCTACGGAGCAATGGCAGAGGTGCAAGCCGACGAACGGACGCGCATGGCTGTAATCGGCGAGGTCACCACTGCGCTGAAGCCATACGTCGGAGCGGATGGCCTTGCTTACCCGATCGAGGCGATCCTCGCAACCGCGAGAAAGTAGACCCTAGGCCGACACCGCGCTGCGGCGCACGAACAGTTGACAGCACCGCAAAATCTCTCTTCCTGAGTTCCTTGACTAGCGCCTCAAAACTGAGCCCTGGGGCGTTGCTCGCTGTCTGCTTGTATTGAATCTCAGCTTCTCCTCGCATGAGACTGGACCGAGTCGGCAAGGCGCAGGGCCAGACGCGGGTAACGGGTTAGTGGCCCTCGTGCCCGCCCTTGGCGCCGGCGCCGGCGAACTTCGCGGGATCCTTGTCGAAGGTCCCCTTGCAGCCGGCAGAGCAGAAGTAATAGGCCTTTCCGTTGTTGAAAGACCGGTACTCGGCGGTCCCAGTATCGACGGTCATTCCGCATACGGGATCGATGGCAGCGGTTTCGTCACTCATGTTGTCTCCTTGGCCCGTTGGGGGTTCGTGCGTAGGCCGTGCGTCATCCGCACCGACCTCGACCTTCGGCTCAGCCGTTGAAGGGCCAAGCGCGGCTGACTGAATCGCCTTCGATCTGAACCCGCGAAGGCGGTTCGAGTTGGACACCACTGATAGCGAGCTCATCGCCATTGCGGCCGCCGCAATCATGGGGCTCAACCGTAGACCGACGAACGGATAGAGAACGCCGGCAGCGATCGGGATGCCGATGACGTTGTAAGCGAAGGCGAAAACGAGATTCTGGCGGATGTTGCGCATGGTGGCGCGGCTCAGCTGGATAGCCGTACTGACACCGGTGAGGGCCCCAGAGATGAGGGTGATGTCCGATGACTCGATCGCGATATCGGTGCCAGTCCCGATCGCCATGCCGACGTCGGCCTGGGCCAGCGCCGGCGCGTCGTTGATGCCGTCGCCGACCATCGCCACACGCCTTCCCTCGGACTGCAGCCGCCGGATTTCCGCGGCCTTGCGGTCAGGTAGGACTTCTGCGAGCACGCGCCCGATACCGACCTGGCGCGCGATCGCGGCCGCCGTGCGCCGGTTGTCGCCGGTGATCATCACGACCTCGAGACCAAGTGCGCGCAGGCTGGCCACAGCGGCCACGGACTCCTCCTTCAGCGTGTCAGCGACAGCGATAACGCCCGCCGGCTTGCCGTCGACGGCGACCAGCAGCGGCGTCTTACCGTCGGCCGCGAGCCGATCGGCCTCGGCCTCCATAGCGGTGGTATCGATGCCGGCACCACGCAGGAGGGCGGGGTTCCCGATCAGGATCGATCGACCGTCGACCTTAGCGCGGACGCCTTTGCCGGTGATGGAATCGAATCCGGCTGGTTCGGTCAGGACGATCTCACGAGACCGGGCTCCAGCCACGACCGCCGCGGCGAGCGGGTGCTCGGAAGGGCGTTCAGCCGAGGCCGCGAACCGAAGGAGCTCGTCCTCTTTAATGTCGCCTTCGGTGAGGACATCGGTGATCGCGGGTTGGCCGCGGGTGATCGTGCCTGTCTTGTCCAGGACGATGCTGTCCAGCTTGTGTGCAGTTTCGAGCGCCTCCGCCGATCGGATCAGGATTCCCTGCTCGGCCCCCTTGCCAGTCGCCACCATGACCGAGAGCGGAGTCGCAAGGCCGAGCGCGCACGGGCAGGCGATGATGAGCACCGCGACCGCGGCCACCATCGCCGAGGTGAACGC
>DATCAV010000193.1:0-4661 GCA_036512415.1 Candidatus Dormiibacterota bacterium
CCCATCCGAGACCGGAATTCCCAAGGGCGATCGCTGGGAGTACGAGCCCAAATGGGACGGTTTTCGCACGCTCGTGTACCGCGACGGTGACGAGGTGGCCCTGATCAGCCGAGGTTCGCGGCCGATGACCCGCTACTTTCCGGAGGTGCTGCCAGCGTTTCTCAAGCTCGCTCCAACCAAGCTGGTCCTGGATGGCGAGCTCATCGTGGTAGGTGAGAAAGGCCTTAATTTCGGCGCCCTGCAGCAGCGCATCCATCCAGCCGACTCGCGGGTGCGCATGCTGAGCGCCGCCACCCCTGCCTGGTTTGTCGCCTTCGATCTGCTGGCTGAGGGCGAATCCGACCTGCGGCCGCTCCCGCTGGGGGAGCGGCGCAAGCGCCTGGAGAAGCTGCTGAAAGGGGCGAAGTCGCCCATCTTCCTCACCCCTTACACGCGAGATCCCAACACAGCCGAAAAGTGGTTTGAGCAGTTCGAGGGCGCGGGTCTCGACGGCGTCATGGCGAAGTCTTGGGACGGCGCCTACGTTCCGGGCAAGCGGCAGTGGGTGAAGATCAAGCACCAGCGCACGGCCGACTGCGTCGTCATCGGCTGGCGCAAGTCAAACGACGGGCAGTCGCTTGGCTCCCTTCTCCTCGGCCTGTACGACCGCAAGGGCACGCTGCATTACGTCGGCCACACGTCCTCTTTCAGCGCCGCGGAAAGGAAAGAACTCATCGCCAAGCTCAAGCCGTTCACGAGCGAGACGCCCAAAGAATGGTCGGAAGCGGAGGGCCGGATGCCCGGAGGCCCGAGTCGATGGTCGCGCGGCAAGGAGGCCGAGTGGGTGACGGTGCGGCCCGAGCTCGTTTGTGAGGTCGCCTACGACAAGCTCGAGGCGGGAGAGCGCTTCCGCCACGCCACCCGATTCCTGCGGTGGCGCACCGACAAGCCGCCGCGCAAGTGCGGTTTCGATCAGATCGAATCAGCGGTTCAGTTCGACGTGCGAGTGATTTTCGGAAGCAAGTAGCAGGGGGCGTGCTCCAGGTCCCCCCGGACCGTAGTACTTCATCGTCGCGTGGCCGAGAGCGGTCACCGCCAGCCAATCGAAGCCGGCGCCCGCAGCGACACCGACCCCCAGCGGCACGACCCGAGCAGCCACCTTCGCGGCTCCGGTGCCGGCAAAGCGCGCAAGGATGCGACTCAGGATCCTGCCGCCACCGTGGGTGACCAGGAGGGCGGGGAGGCGGCGGACTGCGGCGATGGCGACCCGCTCGCCGCCCGCAACCAGCACATCCTCTCGAAGCTTCACGGCGCCGCTCGTGATGCCGACCACGACCAGGGCCTCCAGGACGCGATCATCGGAGCTGCCGAGCTCGTGGCCGTAGAGGTTTGCGATCGCCAGGACGAGCTCGATCTCCTGCTCCAGCGCGTACAGAGCCTGGCTGGTGAGGGTGCCGACAGCGAGCATGGTGCCGAGGCCCGGCACAATCGCCACCGCGCCGCTGATCGCTCCTGTTGTGGCGACTCGCCTCCGGGTGGAACGGATCAGCCGCCGCGCAAGTTGGTCACTTGTAAGGTGCGGATTGGCTTCCTGAAGCAGCCTGACCCGGGCGCGAATCGCCGGCTCGCGACTGCGGACGGCTCGGGAGAGGGACTGAAGGACCGAGCGCAGCTGTGGCGGCAGCTTGTCGAGGTCCATCTGAGAACAGGTTACCCGCCGAAGGCGCCTCATTCGCAAGTGCGAGCCGTTCGCACGTTTCGGGAGGCGATTTGAATACCTACTTGCGACTTTGTCGCGATAACGGTTAACCTCGGCGTATGGCCTCGATGACTGCCCTCTTCCGACAGTCATTCGACCGCGGAGAGCGCAGCCGACTGGCGGCCTTCTTCGGCGGCGTAGGCCTGCTTCATGTCGCCGGATGGGGACTTCTGGTGTTCTACGGCGCCGGCCACCCGACGATCCTGGCGCTGGGGGGCCTGGCGTACACGTTTGGGTTGCGTCACGCGTTCGACGCCGACCACATCGCCGCCATCGACAACACCACCCGCAAACTTCTTCAGGACGGGCGCAAACCTGTCGGGGTCGGATTCTTCTTCTCTCTCGGCCACTCGTCGGTCGTCTTCCTGATCGCCGCCGCGTTGGGGCTGGCGGTCAAGTGGATAGTCGAGGGCGTCTCGGGCAATGGGGGAGAGCTGAGAATCGTCGGGGGATTCGTTGCCGGGCTGGTGTCGGGCGGATTCCTTGTCGTCATCGGACTGATGAACCTCGTAATCCTGCTGGACATCGTTCGGGTCTATCGCCGCATGAAGAGCGGAGAGTACGACCGCCACTCGCTCGACCACGAGCTGACAGCCGGTGGCTTCATGACCCGCATCTTCGGCCGGCTGTTCCGGGTCATCAACCACAGCTGGCAGATGTACTTCGTCGGATTTCTTTTCGGCCTGGGATTCGACACCGCATCCGAGGTGGCGCTTCTGGCGGTGTCGGCAGGCGCTGCTGCCAATGGCGTCCCTTTCGGGACCGTGATAGCGCTCCCGCTCATCTTCGCCGCAGGCATGTCACTCATGGACACAGCCGACGGCGCGTTCATGGCAAAAGCGTATTCATGGGCTTTCGCGAGCCCGGTCCGAAAGGTGTTCTACAACCTGACGATGACGAGCCTGTCGGTGTTCGTGGCGCTTTTCGTCGGCGTCGTCGAGCTGATGCAGGTCCTCATCCACTCGCTCAACCTGAAGGGCGGCTTGTTCACCGCAATCGCAGGCTTCGACCTAATAGGGAGAGCGGGCTATTTCATAGTTGCGGCCTTCGTGCTCGCCTGGGCTGCCGCATTCGTGATCTACAAGGCACGCCGCATCGATGAGCGGTGGGCGGCCCTCGTGGAGGAGGTCGCTTAGCCGGAACATCGGCCTTAGCCTATATCGGGCATGGCGACGAAGATCCTGCGCGCGACGGCACGAGACATCCGGTTTCCGACCTCAAGAACGCTTGATGGGTCTGACGCGATGAGCGCGGATCCGGACTATTCCGCCGCCTACGTCGTCCTGGAGACCGACCACCCCTCGGGCCTGGCCGGCCACGGCCTGACGTTCACAACAGGGCGGGGCACCGAGCTCTGCGTCGCCGCCGCGGAGCTCCTGGCAGTCCAGGTCGTGGGCCGCACGATCGAAGAGATCGCGGCGGACATGTCCGGTTTCTGGCGTGGGCTGGTGGGCGACAGCCAGCTACGGTGGCTCGGTCCCGAAAAGGGCGTCGTCCATCTCGCTACTGCAGCGCTCGTCAACGCAGTCTGGGATCTGTACGCGAAGGTCAATGGAAAGCCGCTCTGGAAGCTTCTGTCTGACATGGCGCCGGAACAGTTGGTGGCGTGCGTGGACTTTCGGTACATCGACGACGTGCTTCCGCCCGACGAAGCGCTCGAGATCCTGCGCCTCAACGTGGCCACCCGGCCGGCACGCGAGGTGGAGATGCTTCGGGAGGGCTTCCCCGCGTACACGACCTCCGCGGGTTGGTTGGGCTACTCAGACGAAAAGATTCGATCCCTGGCCGAGCAGGCGATGGCCGAGGGCTTCACTCAATTGAAGATGAAGGTTGGCGGCGACCCGGAGTCTGATCTACGCCGGGCGCGGATCCTGCGCAAAGCCATCGGTCCGGATCGCCAGCTCATGGTCGACGCGAACCAGGTCTGGGGGGTCGACGAGGCAATCAACGCGATGCGAAGCCTTGCTGAGGTCAATCCATGGTGGATCGAAGAGCCGACAAGCCCCGATGACATCCTTGGCCACCGCCGCATCCGCGAGGCGGTCGCACCAATCGGAGTCGCAACCGGAGAGCACGTGCACAACCGCGTGATGTGGAAGCAGTTCCTGCAGGTCGGCGCCATCGACTTCTGCCAGATCGACAGCTGCAGGTTGGGCGGGGTCAACGAGGTGATCGCCGTCTTATTGCTGGCCGCCAAGTTTGGGGTGCCGGTTTGCCCGCATGCAGGCGGCGTTGGCTTGTGCGAGTACGTTCAGCACCTCGCGATCTTCGACTACATCGCGGTGGGCGGATCGCTCGACAACCGAACGTGCGAATACGTCGACCATCTACACGAGCACTTCGTGAATCCGGTCAAGGTGACACGCGGACGCTATATGGCGCCGACGGCACCTGGCTACAGCGCCGAGATGAAGGCGGAATCGCTGGCGGCATATGAGTACCCGGTCGGCAAGGCCTGGACTGGCGTGCCTTAGCTCTGGTCGGCGCCTTCTCTGAACAGTCCGTCGAGGTCAAGATGCCGGTTGCCCATTGCCATGTGCCCCTCTTCGTCGCGCGGCCACTGGTCTTCGCTGCGGTCCCAGGCCAGCTCAAGCCCGTTCTCGTCCGGGTCGCGCAGGTAAAGGGCCTCGTGAGTGCCGTGGTCGTTGACCCCGTCCAGGGGCCAATCAGCCGCCACCAGCCTGCGAAACGCGTCGCCCAGCGCAGCGCGCGTCGGGTACCGGATGGCAACGTGATACAGACCCGTGGTGCCGGGCGGTGGGGGCGTGCCGCCCTTCGACTCCCAGGTGTTGAAGCCGAGATGGTGGTGGTACCCGCCGGCGGATAGAAAAAGGGCGTCAGGCCTCTTGAAGACGACGTCGAAGCCGAGGATGTCGACGTAAAACTTGTAGATCCGATCGATGTCGGCGGTCTTGAGGTGGAC
>DATCAV010000194.1:0-2159 GCA_036512415.1 Candidatus Dormiibacterota bacterium
CGACAAGGTCGAAGGCGACGAGGTGAGCGTCTACTACACCGGCGAGTTCCTCGACCTCTGCAGGGGCCCGCACGTGAAGTCCACCAAGGACTTGAAGGCGTTCAAGCTGCTGCGGGTTGCGGGCGCCTATTGGCGCGGCGATGAGAAGCAACCGCAGCTGACGAGGATCTACGGCACCGCGTGGCCGTCGCAGAAAGAGCTCGACGAGCACATGAAGTTCCTCGAGGAGGCAGAGAAGCGCGACCACAAGAAGCTGGGCAAGGAGTTGAAGCTCTTCACGGTCGACGAGCGAGTCGGCGCCGGACTTCCGTTGTGGCTGCCGGCGGGCGCGACCATCCGCCGCGAGCTCGAGCGATTCATCGTCGACGAGGAGCTCTCGCGCGGTTACCTGCACGTGAGAACACCAGACGTAGCCAGGCTGGACCTGTACCGGCAAAGCGGCCACCTGCAGCTTTACGGCGAGAACATGTACCCGCCGATGCGGTTCGAGGACGGCGAGGAGCTCGAGCTGCGGCCTGTGAACTGCCCGCACCACATCGTCGTGTACCAGTCGGAGCTCCGCAGCTACCGCGACCTCCCGATGCGCATCGCGGAGATCGGCAACAACTGGCGATATGAGCGCTCCGGCACTCTCATCGGTCTCAATCGCGTGCGCGCCTTCGCGCTCAACGACGCGCATATCTTCTGCACCCCTGACCAGCTGATGGGGGAGGTGAAGGGCGCGATCGACCTCGCGCTCTACTTCTCAGAGGTGCTCGGAATCGACGAATTCTCGTACCGCCTTTCGGCCCGCGACGACGTCAAAGACAAGTGGCTGGGGACCGAGGAACAGTGGGAACGGGCACAGGCGGCGCTGATCGAGGCGCTCGAGTCGATGGGCCAGCCCTACCACGTTGGTGTCGGTGAGGCCGCGTTTTACGGACCGAAGATCGACTTCCAGGTCAAGGATGCGCACCGCCGGGAGTTCACCAACTCAACCGTCCAGGTCGACTTCCAGCTGCCTGAACGCTTCGACCTCGAGTATGTGGCCGAGGACGGCTCGCGGCAGCGTCCGGTGATGGTCCACAGGGGCGCCGCGGGCTCGATGGAGCGGCTGTTCAGCTACCTGATCGAGCGCTACGTTGGCGCGTTTCCAACGTGGCTCCACCCGGTTCAGGTGGTTGTCATTCCGATCACCGACGCGCAGATTGAGTACGCGCGTGTCATCGAGGCCCGCTTGCGCAAGGCGAAGCTGCGTGTCGAGGTCGACGTCCGCCCAGAGCGCATGCAGCGCAAGATCCGCGACGCGCAGGCGCGCAAGGTGCCCTACATGACCATCGCCGGAGCGCGCGAAGCGGAAGCGCAGCACGTCAACGTACGCGATCGCGCGGGCAACCAGACCGACGAGTCGCTTGACGAATTCGTGCAGCGCGTGGTCCAGGAGGTCGCCGAGCGCCGGCGCTGAGAAAACCGGTCAGCTGTCGAGCTGGATGTCGATCTCCGAGTGTTGCCCTCGTCCCAAAAGGGTCACTGTGCCCACTGTCTGGGGTCTCGACTTGCGCTGGAAACTGAGAACGCCATTGGCGCTATCCGAGGACACGATCGTCCAGTCACCGGAGCCGAGCTGCTGCTCGTAATAGGTCGTGACTGTCGCGGCGCTGTCGTTGGAGTTCAACACCATGGTGCACCGGCTGTTGTCACCGGTTGAGAAGCCTGCGCCAACCTTGGTGTTCTCGCTGACGACCGAGGCGCCTGGATAGCTCGGGAAATCAGGGGGTAGGCAGCTGAACCCACCGCTCTGGAACCTGTTGACCAGGGAGTAGATACCGAATCCGGCCCCGATCACTCCCAGCACCAGGAGCACACCGCAGCCTCCAACCAGCCACCAGACCCACCCACGTGAGCGCTTCGGCGGCGGCATCGGCGATCCTCCGGGGGCAGCCGGCACCCACTGGGCGCCGTTCCAGCGCCACAGGCCGTCGGGCGACAGCTGTCCGGGCTGGACCGCGGGATCCGAGGACACGCGTGCATCGTAAGGCCGCGCCCCCTGGACGTTTCGCGCATCGATGCCCCGTTTCCGGTACCATCCATCAACTGAAGCAGGGGACCTACCCTCACCCACAGAGCACCGCTCGAATGGGTACGGAAAGGCGGATGGCCTCGGCTATCCGTTTTATTTT
>DATCAV010000195.1:0-3510 GCA_036512415.1 Candidatus Dormiibacterota bacterium
GCGCGGGCCGCCTTCGCGCAAGCGGAAGACCTGGCCATCGCGTGCGAACTCGCCGAACGGGGCATTCTCGCCGCGGTCGATGGCCTTGATCGTAGGCCTGCCGATGTGGGCGAACACCAGGCGCTTGACGTCGTGGGCGTGGGCGGCCTCCGCCACGGCCAGCGCGTGCAGGTGGCCGCCCGCGCCGCGGGCGAATCGGATCGGCCGGTTCCAGGCCGATGCCTCCGCGAACATCAGGTCGGCCCCGGCCGCCCAGGTCGGGAATTCGAAGAACTCCGGAGCCCAGGCGACTGTGCAGCCCGCCGCTCGGATCAAATAGCCGCCCGTCGGGTGGTTCGTGTGGACCACCAGGTGAAATTCGAGCCGTAGGCGATCGCGCATGAAGTCGCCCACTCGGGGTTCGAGCCCGCGAGCCTGCGCTAACTTGCGGATGGACGCCATGAGCTCGGCGTGGTCATCACTGACGAGCCAGGCATCCAGCCGGCCGGACGGTTCGGCGCTAGGGCCGCCGTCGAGCATGACCCGCACCGCGTCTCGCTCCACCAGCAGGCCTGCGGGCGCAAAGCGCGGCGAATCCGCCGCTCCGACGCCAAGTGTGGTGAGAGCGAGCGCACTCATGGCCGAGGTGCCGTCGGTCCAGACTCTGCCCGGGATGAGCAGTCGAAGATGAGCTCGGCGGCGCTATCCCGGGTCCTCTCAGTCCGGGCGCCGCTTGGCGTGCGCTTCTTCGAGCACACGGCGGACGCGGGCATCGAGGTCCGCGCACCAACCCTGGCCGCCTGCTTCGCCCGCGCCGCAGCCGGGATGTTCGCGTGCTTCACGGCTCCAAGCGGGCGCAAGGTCCCGAGCAGCGTCGTGCACGTCGACCTCACCGCGGACGGGCTGGAGGAGCTTATGGTCGCCTGGCTCGAAGAGCTCCTGTACCACTCCGAGGTCAAGGGCCTGGCCTTCCACGAATTCTCCGTCGCGGCGGTGTCGGAGACGCACGTGCGTGGCTCTGCTCGTGGAGTCAAGTTCGGTCGCGGTGCGGAGACCACCGGGCCGGCGGTCAAGGCGGTGACCAGGCACGGTCTCGAGGTGGCCCACCGCGACGGGTACTGGCAGGCGCGGGTCATCTTCGACGTTTGAGCGACTAGCCCTTCAGGACGCCGATCGGTCGCAGCCGCGCCACCGGCCTGGACAGCCCGGCACCCGCGCACGTGCGAACGACCTCCTCGACATCCTTGTAGGCTTCGGGCGCCTCTTCGGGCAGCGAGCGCACCGAGCGCGTCTCCACCCGGATGCCCTGCCGCCCGAGGCGGTCGCGCAGCTCGGTTCCGCTCACAGTCCGCATCGCGGCGTGCCGGCTCATGGTCCTGCCCGCGCCATGACACGTGGATGCGAACGCCTCGTTCCCGGGCTCACCGACCAGCACATATGAAGCGGTGCCCATTGATCCGGGAACGAGAACCGGCTGACCAACCTCGTGGTACACGTCGGGGAGGTCGACATGCCCCGCCGGCAGGGCGCGGGTGGCGCCCTTGCGGTGCACGCAGAGCTCGATCAGCCGCCCGTCGACTTCGTGCTTCTCCAGCTTGGCCAGGTTGTGGGAGACGTCGTAGATGGGCTTGATCTCAGATTCGCCCATCACCGCCGCGAACACCTGGCGCACCGCCCACGCGATGACCTGGCGGTTCGCACGCCCGAAGTTCGCTGCGGCCGCCATGGCGGACATGTAGTGCCTGCCGTGCGGCGAATCCACAGGGGCGGCCGCCAGCTGCGGGTCGGGCAGTTCGATGCCGTAGGTCGGCAGCGCCTTGAGCATCTCCCTTACGTGATCGCTGCACACCTGATGGCCGAAGCCTCGTGACCCCGTGTGGATCATCACGGTCACCAAACCCTCCTGCAGCCCGAAGCACTGCGCGACGGCCGGATCGAAGATGCGATCGACCACCTGCAGCTCGAGGAAGTGATTGCCGGAACCCAGGCTGCCCACCTGCTTCTCACCGCGGGCCATCGCGCGATCGCTCACCTGCGCGACGTCCTCGACCGGCAACGCCCCGTGGTCCTCGCACCGCTCCAGGTCCTCGGCGAGGCCGTAGCCCGCCTCCACCGCCGCGCGAGCACCCGAACGCAGCACGCCACGGAACTCGCTTTCGCCGAGCTTCCAGATACCGCCGGGCCCTGAACCGGTGGGCACGCGAGCCTCCAGCCCGCTCATCAGCCGCCGGATCCTGGACCGGACGTCCTCTTCCTTGAATGTGGTGACCAGCAGGCGCACGCCGCAGGAGATGTCGAAGCCGACACCTCCCGGCGAGACCACGCCACCCCCGGCGACGTCGGTGGCGGCCACCCCACCGATTGGAAACCCGTAACCCCAATGGATGTCGGGCATCGCATAGCTGGCTTTGACGATCCCGGGCAGGGTCGCCACATTTGCGACCTGCCAAATCGAACGGTCGCCGAGCGCAGCGGGAAGAAGCCCCTCCGACGCGAAGATGACGCCCGGAACGCGCATATTCCCATGCCGCGGGAGGACCCAGCGGTACGGCGATTCCTTGACTAGGTTGGAAATCGCGTCCAACTGGCTTTCGACGGATACGCTCACTTTCTCTGCCCCTTGACGCCCGCGCGCTGTCGCGCAACACGCCGCTTCGTGTAATCCCGCATGTCGCTCAATCGATGGCCCTCAGCATCGTCCGTGTGAGGGGACAAGAATTGAACTCGCGCTCGCGGCCATCTCGCCTCCGTCCCCAGTCTGGTGTTGGATCGGTCGGCATGGAAGCGAAACCTGGCCCCCTGAGTTGGGGGCGTTCGACCCTACCGCCAGTCGGGTGCGCGGTCCCTTGATATGGATGGCCGTCGTCTGAAACGAACCCTCCATTCGACCTTCAGATCACGGGCCCCGCGTCTCCCGTGGTCGCGTGTGGCACGCGGTTATGACCCATTTGAAGGCACACTTGGGCTCACGTCCTGAGGGTGTGCGTACAGCCAGGCGACATAGCCAACGGGGCGCTGAGCGTGGCTCCGAAGTTATTGGAGCGCCGCAAATCGATCAGATGGCATCGCTTCCCGACCGGACCTTCTTGGGGCAGGGCTACGAGAGCCACGTGCAGATGTTCTTCAGCGAAGCGTCTGGGTGGTCGTGCAGGAAGGTGTCGAGAGTCTCAACCCAGATACCGATCGTGCGCTTGGATCGGGGAAATCGAGCGGGGGAACCCAGGATGATGCCGGCGTGGTCCTCGACCGAGGCTAGGAATTGCTGATGCAGTCGGGCGAAGTCCTGGACGTTGTCGGTGACGATGACGCGATCGAGCTCACGCGCGGCCCAGGACTTGGGAGGCCCGAAGGACGCTCAAGCGCGACCGCCGAGCAGCATTAGAAGGGCCGATCGGTCCGTGAATTCGCTGCCCTTCGCCGCTTATCCGCGTGGGCGGCTTGATTACGCTGGTAGGGCGGCTTGACCACGCTGGCAAAGAAGGGGGAAGATCACACGCAAAGAACGGGGAAGAATGCCGCGTGCCGGAGTAG
>DATCAV010000196.1:0-2561 GCA_036512415.1 Candidatus Dormiibacterota bacterium
TTTGGGTTCAGATGATCGCGAAGTCCACCTCGACGGTGACCTGCACGTCAAGCTCGCCGACCGGAAGCTGGGTCGGCGCCAAGGCGCCTGCGCGCGCGTCAAAAGACGCCCCATACGACGGCGTGGCGCCGTACGAGGAGACATCGCTGACCCGCATCACCGGGCCGAGCCGCACGCCCGCGGCGTCGGCCATCGCCTGCGCTTTGGTCTTGGCGTCGGCGATCGCCAGCGCCCGAGCCTGCGCCTGCGCCACCTTCGGGTTGGCAAGGCCGAACCCAACGTACACATTGGTGGCGCCGCCCGACTGAACGAGCGCGTCCACTGCGGTGCCCGCAGTGTCCACGTTGTGCCACTTGAGCGAGATCTGCTCCGAGGCGCGGTAGCCGTCGATGGTGGAGTTGGAGCCCACGTAGTTCGGGTTTACCGAGTAGCCCGAGGTGCTGATGTCCTTGTCGGCGATGCCCAGAATCCTGGCCCGGGCAATCAGCCTCGAGGCCTTGGTCGCGAGGTCGCCCTGGGCGGCAGCGGCAGTCGGCTTGAGCGAATCGACCCCAACCGTCAGGAAGGCGGTATCGGGTTTCGCGGACACCTTGGCATCTCCACTGGCGAAAACACCAGGGGTGAAGTTCGCCGTCGACTGCGGCAACGCGGAAGGGGACGCAACCACCACCTGGGGCCGATTGGCGGCGACGACGGCGAGCGCGACCGCCACTGCACAAACAACGGCGATGGCACCCGAGAACAGGACGGGACGAACGGTCGGCGACATATCTTTTAGGTCCATGAAGCGCAAACGACCGCTTCCGTCTGCGGGTAACAAGAACCGGGCCGTCGCACCCGTAACGCGAATCACTCGCGAGCGGGCGCGCCAGCTCGCAGTGATGGCCCAGATGCTCGATGCCCCCAGGCCGCGCAGCATCGTCGAGGTCGTGCGCCAGCTGGGCTTCTTGCAGCTCGATCCGACCGCGGCGGTGGCGCGGACCGAGCATCTCGTGCTCTGGAGCCGGCTCGGCAACGGATTCCGGCCCGCGGAGCTGGCGCGTCTGACCTATGTGAAAAGGTCGTTGTTCGAGCACCGCGCGTTCATCTACCCCACCGCCGACTTCCCCGTATATCGGGCCGTCATGGCCGTCTGGCCGCCCGGTCACTCCGTCTGGTCTGGCCGCATCCGCGAGTGGATGACTGCCAATGCCGAGTTCCGCGAATACCTGCTCGCCGAGCTGGAAGCGAGAGGGCCGCTGCGCTCCCGCCAGCTCGAGGACCGCGCCGCCGTCGCCTCCTGGCCCTCCTCGGGCTGGAACGACGGCCGCACGACGGGGCAAATGCTCGAGTTCCTGTCGGCGCGCGGGGAGATTGCGATCTCGGGCCGCCAGGGCAACGAGCGAACCTGGGACCTGGCCCACCGAGTGCACCCGAAGGATCCGTCTGTCCTCAGCACCGAGGAAGCGATTCGACTCCGCGCAGAGCGCCGCTTGCGCTCCCTCGGGATCGCGCGGCCCGGCGCTCTCGGTCGTAACTTCTCGATGACCGATTACCTGGGCACAGCGAACAACCCGTCGCCGGGCGCAGTCGACGGCGTCGGCGTTCCCGTCGACGTCGAGGGCGTCGCCGGCAAGTGGGTGGCCGATGCCCGGCTGCTAAAACGCCAGTTTCAGGCACGCACGGCGACACTGTCTCCGTTCGACAGGCTCATCCACGACCGGCAGCGCCTGCTCGACCTGTTCGGGTTCGACTACCGGCTGGAGATCTATGTGCCGCCGGCGAAGCGGCGCTGGGGCTATTACGTCCTGCCGGTTCTAGACGGCGACAAGTTCATAGGCAGGTTCGACGCCAAAGCGGACCGGGAATCGTCAACGCTGCGCGTGCCGGCCATCCATATGGAACCTCGCACGAGCGCCAAGGATGTCAGGACAGTCGAGGGCCAGTTAGAGGAGCTCGCCGGCTGGCTGGGTCTCGACAAGGTCGTAGTGCAGCGCAGGGTCAAATAAGTGGACGACAGCGACGCAACTCCATCTACTGGCGAGCTGGGAGCGTTCCCAACACCGGGCACGATCCGGCCGCTTGGCCGGAGCCCTAGTTCATCTGGGAGACGGCTGCTCGCCGCGGAAGATAGCCGCGTTCCGCCTCGCGAACTCATCGAAGCTGGTCGGCTGCAGCCCAAAGATCTCTTCGATCGTGGGCCACACCGTGGACTCCTTGCCCTTACGTCGCTCGGCGAAGAGCTCGTCCAGGCCTTCGGCGAGGTAGGGAGGCATGCCCGCTGCAAGCCGGGCTTTGTTCGCCTCCTCCGGAGGAACGTCGACGTAGCGGACGGTCTTTCCGATAGCAGCTGACAGCTTCTCGGCGACCTCCGCCATGGACAGCGACTCCGGGCCAGTGAGCGGATAGGTCTTGCCCTCGTGCCCAGACGTGGTCAAGACGGCAATCGAAACCTCGGCGAGGTCGCCGATGTCGACAGAGGCGATGCGGGCGTCCGCCATCGGCAGCGCCAGGATGCCCCTGGCCACGATCGAAGGGACCTGTCGAAAGTAGGAGGGCATGAACTCACCCGCGCGAAGGTG
>DATCAV010000197.1:0-3837 GCA_036512415.1 Candidatus Dormiibacterota bacterium
TGCTCGGGTATGACGAGCCGATGCGGATCGGCCCGGCCACCGTCACGCTGCATTCGGCCGGGCACATGCTCGGCTCCGCGCAGCTCTTGTTCGAGCACCAGGGCACGAAGGTGCTTTACACCGGCGACATCAAGCTTCGCCTGCCTGGCGGCATGCAGCCCACCCATGTGCCCAAGGCGCACGTCCTCGTCATTGAAAGCACTTACGGCCGGCCCCATTTCCGTTTCGGCGACCCTGACTCGACAGTCGAGGCGATTGCGCGCTGGTGCCGCCTCGCCATCGACAGCCACGTGACGCCGGTCCTGCTGTGCCACGCACTGGGCAAGACCGAAGAGATCATGCTCGCGCTGTCGGGCTACGGCTTCAAGTTCGCGCTCGAGAAACGATGCGTCCCGTGCGCGCATGCATATGCCATGGCCGGTAGGTCGCTGCCGGATTGGGTCGAGCTCGACGGTGAGGTCGAGGCCGGTCGTGTGGTGATCGCGCCGCCCGCTGGCAAGGACGAGGTGCGCAGGCTCGGTCGCTACCGCACGGCCCTGGTCTCGGGTTGGGCTAAAGATGCGGAGTTCTCACGGATCTTCGGCGCCGATGCCACCTTCGACCTTTCGGATCACTGCGACTTCGACGAGCTGCTCGAAGTCGTCGAACGTTCAGGCGCGGAGCAGGTCTACACGGTGCACGGCTACACCGAGGATTTCGCGCGGCACCTGCGCAAGCGAGGGATCAAAGCTTCGGCGCTGGAAGCGACAGAGCAGCTGGCTTTAGCCCTCTAGCGAAGCGCCCAGCCCGATCGAAGGTAGGCTCGGCGAATATTCCCGTCGGTGGCCGCGGCATCGCTGAGCCTGTTCAAGAGCAAGTCCACCCATGCGGTCAGGTGAACCGGTGGCTCGAGCTCGAGTGCGTCCTTCTTATTGATATAGGCGCGACAGCTCCGGCCGCGGGTCTCGACGGTCAGCTCGGTGATGCGCCCCCGATGTCGCTTGACCTTGGCGATCGGAATCTTTTCAGCCAGGTAATCGAGCAGCTCGTCCGAGTCCTCGTCGGCGCCGATCGGCGAGTGGCAGAAGACGCATGCACCATCGAGGGGCAGGGCCGGGGCCTGGCAGATCGCGCAGTTCAATCCGTGTAGCGCGTGATCGTTTGATCTTCGCGCCGCTTCTCCGCCTGGTACAGGGGGCAATCCTCATAGTTGCGCACGCAGATCGGCGGGCTGTCGCTCAACGCGTACTTGCGCTTCGACTTTCGATCGACATGGCAATCGAATCGATACACGCGCAGGACTGAGCGCCGCTCCTTTAAATACTCCTCAAGGTAAGGACACCGTCGCACGCGACTTACGATAGGCCACCCATGGGAGAAGGTGGCGGCATGCTGGAGATCGCGCGCGCCGCGGCCGCCGTTGGCGTTACCTCAGCGACTTCTGAGAAAGCGCGAATCCTCGCCGACTACTTTCGCACCCTGGATGACGATGACCTGAGGCGCGCCGCCGTCTTCATGAGCGGCCGTGCCTTCAGCCCTTCCCAACGCCGAACGCTCGGCCTCGGTTGGTCGACGGTGAGCAAGGTCGTCGAGTCGATCTCGGGGCGGGATCCGGACGAGCTTTCGGCGATCTTTCGCAAGCACTCGGATATCGGCGACTGGGCGGGCGAGGCCCTCGAAGGCCAGACCAAAGCGGAGCTCGTCTCACTCGCGGAATTCGAAGAGGCCCTAGAAACGATCGGGACCGCGCGAGGTGCGCGCAAGGCGGCGCCGCTGGAGGCTCTGCTGAGGCGGCTGCGCCCTGAGGCGGCGAGGTTCGCGGTCAAGGTGATCTCGGGCGAGATGCGCATCGGTCTGAGCGAAGGGTTGGTCGAGGCCGCGCTAGCGGCGGCGTTCGACCTGCCGGTAACCAAGGTCAAGAAGATTCATCTCATCACCGGTGACATCGGAGAGACCGCGGTCCGATGCAAGCGAGGTGAGCTGGAAACGTCGACAGTCACGCTGTTCCAGCCGATTCGCTTCATGCTCGCAAGCCCGGTCGAGACGGCAGGCGAAGCTTTCGCCAGGATGGGTGCGGAGAAGGTGTGGACCGAGGAGAAGTACGACGGTGTGCGCTGCCAGCTTCACCACGACAACGGCCGCGTCGAGCTCTTCTCTCGGGACTTGAAAGAAACCACGGGCGCCTTTCCCGAGCTGGCTGAAGCGGCACCACGTCACGGTCACGCTGTCCTGTTCGATGGCGAGGTGCTCGCGCACCGCGATGGCAAGGTGTTGCGATTCTTCGAGCTGCAGCACCGCCTGGGTCGCAAGAAGGTGACGGATGAGCTCCGACGCGAAGTCCCGGTGGTGCTCGTGATCTTTGACCTGCTCTACCTCGATGGGCGCTCGTTGCTCGACGAGCCATTGGAGACGCGGCGCCGCCTGCTCGAGGAACTCGGCGTCGAATCGCCCTTCCTTCTCGCGCGGGTCGAGGAGGCGACCAGCCCGGATGACCTCGATCGGATCTTTGCGGACACGCGCGAGCGCGGCCACGAAGGGTTGATGCTGAAGGACCCATTGAGCCCCTACACGCCTGGCCGGCGAGGGCTCGCCTGGTTGAAGCTGAAGCGCCCGCTGGCGACGTTGGACGTGGTGGTTACCGCCGCCGAGTGGGGCCATGGCAAGCGCAAGGGCGTCCTCTCCGACTACACGTTCGCGGTGAGGGACACGAAGACCGGCAAGCTGGTCAACGTGGGCAAGGCATACACAGGTTTGACCGACGCGGAGATTGCGGAGATGACCGAGCGGTTCAAGGCGATAACGCTCGAAGACCGCGGTTGGGGCTATGCCGTCAAGCCGGAGGTCGTGCTCGAGGTCGCGTTCGATTCCATTCAGCACTCCAACCGGCACGCCAGCGGCTTCGCCCTGCGATTTCCGCGAATCGTGCGAATCCGGGGCGACAAGCCGGTCGAGGAGATCGATACGCTCGAACGCGTCGAGGAGCTTTACGAGCGGTACTTCGGCGGCGAGACGGAAGCCGATCTGACAGAAGTTGCTGAGCTGAACGCCCCCTCCGGCCCGAGTCCCTCCCGCGCTTCGCGCGGGGGCCCCAGAGGACAGCGGGGAGGACATCGCTCATGAAGCTCACGTTCATGGGCACCGCCGGCGCTCGGTTCATGGTGGCCAAGCAGCTTGCCGCTTCAGGTGGCCTCTACATCGAGGAGGGCAAGGCGCGCATCGCGCTCGATCCCGGGCCCGGTGCCATCGTTCAGTACGCCAAGCGAAAGGTCGATCTCACCAAGCTCGACGCCATCGTCGTCAGCCACCGCCACCTCGACCACTGCGGCGACGTGAACGTGATGGTCGAGGCGATGACCGAAGGCGGCTTCGCGCATCGCGGCCGGCTCTTCTGCCCATCGGACGCGCTCGACGATGACCCTGTCGTGTTGCAGTACCTTCGGCGCTTCCCGCAGGAGGTCGTGAGGCTCCAACCCGAGACCACCTACAACGTGAACGGCATCGAGTTCACGACGACCCCGCGTCACAAGCACCAGGTCGAGACCTATGGATTCAGATTCGGCGATCGGCTCGGCTGGGTCACTGACTCCGCTTATTACGACGGCATCGCAGAGCAGCACAAGGCCGACGTCATGGTGATCCACACGGTTCTGATGCAGTGCCGCGCGGAGCTGCCGCACCTGTGCCTCGACGACGCGGAGCGCATCATCCGCGACGCGAAGCCAAAGCTGGCAATCCTCACGCACTATGGAATGACCGTGTGGCGCGCTCATCCGTGGGAGTTGGCCGCGGACCTGACCCAGCGGCTGGGCATCGAGGTGAAAGCTGCGCGAGACGGAATGAGCGTCGAGGTGTGAATAC
>DATCAV010000198.1:0-6994 GCA_036512415.1 Candidatus Dormiibacterota bacterium
CGTTCCTCTGACTCGTCGTCGTCGGCCTGGAGCAGTCCGGGCCGGCTCGCCGAGAAGGCCTTCTTCATGTGCGCGTAGGCTTCTTTGAGCTGCCCGCGCTTCTCGAGGATCTCCGCGTAGACGCCGTGGCAGCGCAGCAAGCGTTCTTCGACGCCGACATCGGTCAGTCCCTGAATCGCGATCGCGAACTCGGCGTCCACCAGCTCGTCGTCACCCACCTCGGCGGCGATCCTGCCCAACCAGACATGAGCCTCAGCGACGTTGGCCGCTTCCTTCATGCGCTCGGCCATGTCCAGCGCCTGCTCGGCAAACTGCCGGGCGCCCTGGACGTTGCCCTGCACGAGACTGAGCTCGCAAAGGCTCATGAGCACGTGACTGCGGCCGATCTCGAGGTTGGTCTCCTCGGCAAGCTCGAGCGCACGATCGAGGTGCTTGGAAGCGGCTTTGCGGTCTCCCTGCGCCATGAGGATGAGGCCCAGGTTGTTCTCCGCGCGCGCGAGCGAGACGCGATCCCGCAGCACTTCGAGCAGGGCGATGGACCGGCCGGCGTACTTGACCGCGGCGTCCACGTGTCCCGTCTCGCGGTAGGCCAGGCTGAGCCCGCTGTACATCTTGGCCATCCTGGACAGGTCGAAAACCGAGCCTGCGGCCGCGATGGCCTCCTCGTACAACTTGATCGCCGTATCCCAACCGCGGTTGGCGACATGCACCGTGGCGAGGATCGACAGGAGCCTGGTTTCCGTTGGCGCCGGGACCGGCTTGATGCTGCGGCAGACGGCGAGAGCTCGCTCGGCCAGGTCCTGCGCCTTGGGCTGCTGGGTCATGCAGGCGATGTGCGCCTCGTAGCCCAGGCATTCAGCCAGCATCAACGCGTCGTCGACCGATTCGAAGTGGGCGCGAGCGTCACGAAGCAGCGAGGCCGCCTTGTCCGGCTGGGCCAGCGCCAAATACGACTGGGCGAGCAGAAAGCGCAGCTGGCCGAGGCGGTGCGCCGAAGAGCTCAGTTTGAGCAGCTCCTCGCCGTGGGCAATCGCTTCCTGGTGCCGGCCCTCGGCGACCATCGCCTCGAGCTCGATCAGCCCGGTCCTGGTCTCGTCGGCGCCACTGCTCTGATCCGCGAGAAAGAACTCGACGGGCTTTCCCAGGCGGCGCGCAATGTGCTCGAGGGTGGGGAGCGATGGGCGGGTGCGACCGGTCTCGATCAGGTAGACCGCTGGGGCTGTGACGCAGCCCTTGCCAACCTTGGCGAGACTCAATCCGGCCTCGACTCGGGCCTGTTTTACCGCCCCGGGCCGGAGGTCGACTCCAGGCAGCCGCCGATGCCCGGCACGCCGAGTGGAGACGTCCCCGTCGGGTACGGTCACTTGCCGGCGATCACCGGTCTGAACCACGCTCGGAGCTTAACCGAAATTACTTAACGCCGGCACGGCGCGTGGCATCCGGCGCGATATGCGCGCCTGCAGCAGTAATCCCGGCAGGGCTTACTTAGGCTTGGCCTACTAAAGCGGTGGCCATCCATCGGCCATCGCGGTCATGGCGAACATGACGAGCAGGCTGGCCGCCATCGTGGCGATGCTGAATACGAACCCGAACTTGCGCATATCTCTCACCTCCCAGGCCGCGTAAATGGACGCGTGCCTGCATAAAGGCTAGAGTTAACGGTGGCGTTAAGCTAGTTTCAGATCAAGTTGGGCGGTCGATCGATCGCCTTCCGGCACGCAGGCCCGCGGTAGAGTGCTTCCCCGCCGCGGCCTGCGCCCCGGTTCTTACCCGAAGATCAGGTGCCGGAGCGTGTCCGCGACGTGGTTGTGGTCGTTGGACTGGTCGGCAAAACCGCCCCCGCCCGTCTCTGGCGCGCTGACGATCTTGCGCAGGTCCTCGTCGGTCACCTCGCGCTTGTTGTCGGCGACCTCTTTGAAGAGCTTCCATGCGGCCTGTGTCTGGGCCTCCGTCAACACCACCCCGAGCCGGCTCAGCCGGTGGTGGAAGGCGTGGCGCCCCGACCGGGCGGTCAGCACGATCTTCGAGTCCGCCAGGCCGACGTCCTCCGGCTTCATGATCTCGTAGTTCAGGCGGTCCTTCAGGATGCCGTCCTGGTGGATGCCGGCGGCATGCGCGAACGCGTTGGCGCCGACCACTGCCTTGTTCGGCTGCACCGGCGTGCCTGTCAGCTCCGCGACCAGCCGTGACGTGCGAGTGATCTCCGTCGGCTCGACGGCGCATTCCAGGCCGAGCCTCGACTGTCGCACGCGAAGCAGCATCACGATCTCCTCCAGGGAGGTGTTGCCGGCCCTCTCGCCGATGCCGTTGACGGTGCACTCGACGCGGCGCGCCCCGGCGGTGAGGGCGGCCAGCGCATTGGCGGTGGCCAGGCCCAGGTCGTCGTGGCAATGCACCGAGAAGAGCACCTTGTCCGCGCCACGGGCGTCTGCGATGAGACGGTGTACGAGCTCAGCGAACTCGCCGGGCAGGCAGTAACCGGTGGTGTCCGGGATGTTGATGACCGTCGCACCGGCGGCGATCATCGTCTCCACCGTCTCCAGGAGGTACTCCGGGTCGGCGCGGCCTGCGTCCTCCGGCGAGTACTGGACCCGATCGCACAGCGTGCGCGCATAGGCGACCATCTCGGCGCCCTGCTTGAGCACCTGCTGGCGCGTCATTCCGAGCTTGCGCTTGATGTGCACGTCGGAGACGGACAAGACGATGTGGATCTGCGGGGTCTCGGCCTCTTTGATCGCGGCCCACACCGCATCGATGTCCTCGCGCACGGCGCGCGCCAAGGCGGTCACGCCGGTGCCGCGGATCTCCCGCGCGATGCGGCGGCAGGCTTCGAAGTCGCCACGGGATGAGATCGGGAAGCCCGCCTCGATGACGTCGACGCCGAGCTTCTCGAGCTGGCGCGCGATGCGGACCTTGGAGTTGGCGTCGAGGTGGAAGCCGGGCGACCCTTCGCCGTCGCGCAGCGTGGTGTCGAGAATCATTACGCGCTCCGGTGTGGTCATGCCGACCTCCTCATGACGACGGGCCCCGAGCGGACCACATCGAGATTTCCGTGACGCCTCAGCTCTTCAACGAACGCTCCGACCTCGTCGCCCTCTCCGGCGAACTCGATGGTCGTCGAGACCGACCCGAGTTCCAGCACCCTCGCGCCTTTCGCGACGAGCTCCGGGACCGCCGACGCCGCCACTCGCGCAACGACAAGCTCGCGGCTGTGGACGTCGTGCTCGGTGAGGTCTTCGATCTCCACCACCTCGACCAGGCGCTCCAGCTGCTTGCGCACCTGGTCGACCTCAGCGTGGCCGGCGTCGATCTGTAGTGTCATGCGAGAGCGCCCGGACTCACCACTGGGCCCAACCGTGATAGCGCGGACGTGGAACCCGCGCCGGCGGATCATGCCCGCGACCTTGGTCAGGGTGCTCGAGCCGTCCTCGACCAGGACCGACAGGACGCGCACGCGCTCCTCCCCACCGTGTGGGGAGGTCGGCACCGGTTCCTTTGGGGCCCCCGCGTCGTGGTAGCGGGGCGACCCGGGCGGGAGGGGGCGATCAATCATTGCTGTGGAGCCTCCCAGAAGTCGTTGAGGCTCTTGCCCAGCGGCACGATCGGGTAGACGTTGGCCTGCGGGTCGATGCGGAAATCGATCAGAAACGGGCCCTTGGTGCGCTCGGCCGCATCCATCGCCGGCCCCACGTCGGCGAGCTTGTCGACCCGCACCCCTGGCAGCCCATAGGCGTCCGCGAGCTTGACGAAGTCGGGAATGTGGGTGAGATCCACCTGGGAGCGCACGCCGCCGTAGAAGTCGTCCTGGAACTGGCGGACCATTCCGAGCGAGAAGTTGTTGAGCAGCACGATCTTGATGTCGAGCTGGTGCTCGACGGCGACCGACAGCTCCTGCGCGGTCATGACGAAGCCGCCCTCGCCCGCGACGCACCAAACATCGAGCTCGGGCCTGGCGAACTTGGCGCCGATGGCCGCGGGCAGGGCAAAGCCCATGGTGCCGGCGCCGCCGGAGTTGATGAACAGCCCCGGGCGGTCGTAGTTCCACCACAGCGCGGCCCAGATCTGGTTCTGCCCGACGTCCGCGACGACAACGGCCTCGTTGCGGCAGCGCTTGTACATGTCGATGAGCACGTCCTGCGGCTGCAGGTGGCCGTTCGAATGGGTGTAGCGGAGCGGATGCTCCTCGCGCCACGCGTCGATCTGCGTGAGCCAGGCGCTGCGGCCTTCGTCCACCGAGTCGATATGCGGGAGCATCGCCTCAAGAGCGTTGCGCGCGTCAGCGACGAGCTCGATGTGCGGGCGCACGTTCTTGCCCATCTCGGAGCCGTCGATGTCGACGTGGATGAACGTCGTAACCTTGGGCGCGAAGTCGGCGAGGCGGGCGGTCACGCGGTCGTCGACCCGCATGCCGACCATCATCAGCACGTCGGCGTTCTGGACCGCTTTGAGGCACCAGCCGGTGCCCATGAACCCGGTCATGTGCAGCGACAGCGGATGGTTGACCGGGAAGCCGCCGATGCCCAGGAGCGTGGTGCCCACGGGGACCCCTGCCTTCTCGGCGACGTCGAGCAGCGCCTGCTCAGCGTGACTGAGGAGGACGCCGTGGCCGGCGAGGATGACGGGGCGCGCCGCGTGCGCGAGGGCTTCCGCCGCGATCTTGGCGCTGGCGAGCTCGACGTGGCCGTTCAGGTGGTAGCCGGGAATGCTCATGGGCGCTCGCGGCGTTCTTTCGGCCTCCGCCATCTGAACGTCCTTGCAGATGTCGATGAGCACGGGTCCCGGCCGGCCGGTGGTGGCGATGTGGAACGCCTCGTGGATCACGCGCGGCAGCTGGGCGATGTCGGTGACGAGGTAGCTGTGCTTGGTCACCGAGCTGGTGGCCCCGATGACGTCCGACTCCTGGAAGGCGTCCCTTCCGACCTGGGTGCTGTTGACCTGGCCGGTGATGGCGATCATGGGCACCGAGTCCATGTAGGCGGTGCAGAGGCCGGTGACGAGGTTCAGGGCGCCGGGACCGGAGGTGGCGAACACGACGCCCGGGCGGCCGCATGCGCGGGCGTAGCCGTCGGCCATGTGCGCGGCGCCCTGCTCATGGCGCACCAGGATGTGCTTGAGCTTGGGGTGATCGGGCAGGCGCTGATAGATCGGCAGGTTCGCCCCGCCGGGGTAGCCGAAGATGAGGTCGACGCCCTCCTCCTCCAGCGCTTCCAGCAGCAGGTCCGCTCCGGTCACTTCATCTCCCTAGAACAAGAAAGCCCCCGCCTTTCGGTCGGGGGCTTTGCGATTTGACTCTTTCTGACTAGGTCGCGCGCGCCCCCGTTTCGCCGAGGCCAATAAGGCCCAGGATCCCCAGGAGTACGAGTACGCGGCCGTTGGCAACCATTAGTGAGATTGCATAGTAACGAAGCTGGAGTGCGTTCTGTTGTGTCCAGCACACAAAATCAGCCTCGATGCCTTTGAACCGGCGCCACGGGCAGGACCGCACGGGGGCCGGTAAAGTTGCCTTCCGCGATGCCGACGACCCTCGCCAAAAAGCTCTGGGATTCCCACGTCGTCCGATCCACGCCTGAGGAACCCGACCTCCTCTACGTCGACCTCCACCTCGTCCATGAGGTGACCTCGCCCCAGGCGTTCGAGGGACTGCGGCTGGCGGGACGCCGGGTGCGCCGGCCCGACCTGACGGTGGCCACGATGGACCACAACGTCCCCACCCGCGGGGGCGTCCGCGCCGCCGACGAGCTGTCGCGGAAGCAGATGGAGGTGCTAGCGGAGAACTGCCGCCGCGAGGGCATCCCGCTCCACCAGATCGGCAGCCGCCACCAGGGCATCGTGCACGTGATCGGCCCCGAGCTCGGCCTCACCCAGCCCGGGATGCTCATCGTGTGCGGCGATTCGCACACCTCGACGCATGGGGCGTTCGGCGCGCTCGCCTTCGGCATCGGCACCTCCGAAGTCGAGATGGTCCTCGCCACTCAGTGCCTGCCGCAAAACCGCCTGCGCGACCTGGCCGTCAACGTGGAGGGCGAGCTGCCCCTCGGCGTGACTGCCAAGGACGTGGTGCTGGGCCTGATCGGGCGCACCGGCATCTCCCAAGGCCAGGGGCACCTTGTCGAGTACCGCGGCTCGACCATCCGCGGGTTGAGCATGGAAGGGCGCATGACCGTGTGCAACATGAGCATCGAGTGGGGCGCCAAGGCGGGCATGGTCGCGCCGGACGACACCACCTTTACCTACCTGGAGCGCCGGCCGCACGCGCCGAAAGGCGCCGAATGGGACGTCGCGCTCGACTACTGGCGCTCGCTCCTGACGGATGACGGCGCCGCATTCGACCAGGAGATCTCGATCGATGCGAGCCACCTCGAGCCGCATGTGACCTGGGGCACCAACCCAGGCCAGGTGGCGCCGGTGACGGGACGCGTGCCGAGCCCGCACTCCGACACGGACGAGAGGGCCCTGCGCTACATGGACCTCAAGCCTGGAACGCCGCTGGCCGACATCGCCATCGACCGCGTGTTCATCGGTTCCTGCACCAACGCGCGCTTGGAAGACCTGCGTGCCGCTGCCCAAGTCATCGCCGGCAAGCACGTGCACTCCTCGGTGCGGGCGATGGTGGTTCCAGGGTCGACGTCGGTGAAGCGCGCGGCTGAGGAAGAGGGCCTCGACGCGGTGTTCAAGGCCGCCGGCTTCGAGTGGCGCAACGCCGGCTGCTCGATGTGCCTCGGCATGAACCCCGACATCCTCGCCCCGGGCGAGCGGTGCGCCTCCACGAGCAACAGGAACTTTGAGGGACGGCAGGGATCGGGCGGCAGGACCCACTTGATGAGCCCGCCGATGGCCGCCGCCGCCGCGATCACCGGCCACCTGGTCGACGTTCGGGAGCTGCTCTAGTGGAGCCGGTTTCGAAGGTCACCGGCCGGATGGCGCCGCTCGACCGCGCCGACGTGGACACCGACCAGATCATTCCCAAGCAGTTCCTGAAGCGCATCGAGCGCAC
>DATCAV010000199.1:0-4168 GCA_036512415.1 Candidatus Dormiibacterota bacterium
CGAGTTTCTGGGTCGATCTACCACGGCGACCACGACCACTACAGATTTCTGACCGAGGCGTTCCGCCTGTTCGCGCACGTCAACGTGCTGCAGCGCGACATGTATCCGAGTGCCACCAAGCTCGAGGCCGAGATAGTGGCGATGACGGCCGCGATGCTTCACGGCGATGCCGTCCCTGGGCATCATCCTGGCGAGCAGGTCTGCGGCGTCGTGACCTTCGGCGGCACCGAGAGCCTGATCAACCCCATGCTGGTGTACCGCGACCGCGGCCGCGCCGAGAAGGGCATCACGGAGCCTGAGGTCATCATCCCGGTGACCGCACATGTCGCCCTGGACAAGGCGGCGCACCTTCTCGGAATCAAGCTGCTGAAGGCACCTCTCACCGACAAATGGGTGGCTGACATCGCCTGGATTCGCGAACACATCACCGAGAACACCGTGGCACTCGTGGGCTCGGCGGCGAACTACGCGCATGGATTGATCGATCCGATCGAGCAGCTGTCGGAGATCGCGCTCGAGCACGACCTCGGGCTGCACGTCGACGGTTGCCTTGGAGGCTTCATCCTGCCGTGGGGCGAGCGCCTCGGCTATCGCATTCCGAGATTCGACTTCCGCGTGCCAGGAGTCACGTCGATCTCCGCCGACACGCACAAATACGGTTACGCCCTCAAGGGCACGTCGGTGTTGCTTTACCGGAACAGCAACCTGCGCAAGTACCAGTACTTCACGTTCCCCGATTGGCCTGGAGGAATCTACTTCTCACCCGGATTGTCCGGCAGCCGCTCAGGTGGCGTCGTGGCGGCGACCTGGGCCGCGATGGTGAGCCTGGGAGAGAAGGGCTACCTCGAGGTCGCGGACAGGATCTTCCGCACTGCGGCCACCATCCGGGACGGTGTCAAGGCCATCCCCGAGCTCGAGGTGATCGGCGAGCCGACGTTCCTGGTCGCATTCCGCGCGCCGAAGCTCGACATCTACCACGTCAACGACCACCTCATTGCCAAGGGATGGCGCTTGAACGGTCTGCACCTTCCGCCTGCGCTTCACTTCTGTGTCACCAGGCCCAACACCGCGCCAGGTGTCGCCGAGGCGTTCGTTGCCGACCTCCGCGATGCGGTTGAGTACGCCAAGCACCCATCGCGGCCGGCGCCGCGCAGCGGAGCGCTTTACGGCCTCGGAGGCACGCCCGACGGCGACGAGATCCTCAACACCCTCTTCACCGCAGCGCTCGACGCAATGTATGACGTGGCTCCGAGCGAGACTCGCCCGTAAGGTGTCGGGCCAACCCTGGTTTCTCGCGATCGATCTCGGCACCGGCGGACCGAAGACCGGCGCAGTCTCTTTGAACGGTGACCTGCTCGGAAAGAACCTGGGCTCGGTGCAGACGCGCTATCTGCACGACGGCGGCGCCGTGCAGGACACCTCCGAATGGTGGAGCCACATCCGCGACGGCGTTCGCTCGCTCATTGATTCCAGGGTTGCCGACCCGGCGGACCTGGCCGGTGTCGGGATCACAGGGCAGTGGGGATCGACAGTCCCGGTCGGGGCCGATGGTGTTGCGGTGAGCGACTGCCGGCTTTGGTCCGACACCCGCGGGGCTCGCTTCTCGTCGAAGGTGATGGGCGGGCCGATCTCGTTTTTCGGGTATTCGCCCAGAAATATAGTCCGGTGGATCCAGGTGACGGGCGGCGCACCTTCTCCGAACGGGGCGGATCCACTCGGCCACGAGCTGTACCTGCGCAACTGCGAACCCGACGTGTACGCGAGGACCCATGCACTGCTCGAGCCTCTGGACTACTTGGGGCTGCTCTTCACCGGCCGCACCGCCGCCACTCCGGCCTCCATGATCCTTTCCTGGCTCACGGACAACAGGCCGGGAGCGCCGGTCGAGTACGTGCCGGCGCTGGTCGCGCGGTCGGGCCGTGACCGGGCCCGACTGCCGGAGCTCTTGCCGACGGGCAGCGTACTCGGGGGCATCCTGCCCCGGGTCGCAGACGAGCTTGGCTTGCCGGCAGGAGTGCCTGTGGTCGCGGGGGTGCCCGACCTGCACACGGCATTCATCGGGTCGGGAGCCGTGGCTCCATTCGAAGCCCACCTCACGATCAGCACCACCGCCTGGATCGGGTGCGAGGTGCCGTTCAAGCGCAGTGACGTGATCCATCAGATGGCCTCGGTGCCCGGGCTGAGGCCAGGTGCCTATCTGGTCGCCAACAACCACGAGACGGCCGGCCTCTGTCTTCAGTGGTTGCGTGACTCGATCATCGGGCCCGATGACGGGCTGGCCGAGCCGTGGACGCCTGCATATGACGACCTGATGACCGTCGCCGCAACGGCGCCCGCAGGTGCTGGAGGCGTCATCTTCACGCCCTGGCTGAAAGGCGAGCGAACACCGGTCGAGGATCGGACTCTGCGCGGGGCATTTCTCAATGTCTCGCTCACCACCGACCGCCCGCGCATCATCCGGGCCGTACTGGAGGGCGTCGCGTTCAACGCGCGCTGGCTGCTGGATGCCGTCGAGGGGTTCGTACGCCGACCTCTGCCGGCCCTGCGCATTCTCGGCGGCGGCGCAAGCTCGGACCTGTGGTGCCAGATCCACGCGGACGTTCTCGGGCGCCGCATCGAGAGGGTGGCCGAGCCCACGTACACCAACCTCCGTGGAGCTGCCTTGTTTGCGGCCATGTCATTGGGCAAGATCACACTCGACGACGTGCGCAGCCTGGTTCGCGTGACCACGACCTTTGAACCGGACCCTGATGCCCGGGCGACATACGAGCCCATGTACGCCGAGTTCAAGCGGCTCTACGGCCAGCTTCATGGTGTGTACGCGCGACTGAACGAGAGGAAGGACTAAGAGTGGCCGGACGAGTTGGCCTGGTGGCGAAGCTGTCGATCAGCCGCTGGGCCATCCTCGGCGCTTATGCGCTCCTGGCGGCGAGCACCCAGCTGCTGTGGCTGACGTTCGCCGCGGTGGACACACAGACCGCGAAGGTGATGAACGTAGATGTCGGAACCGTCGGCGATCTCGCGGCTATTTTTCCTGGCGTCTACATCCTCCTAGCGCTGCCGACAGGACGCTGGCTCGACATGCGATTCGAGCAGGCGCTAGGAGTAGGGGCGCTGCTGACTGGTGCAGGGGCGGTGATCCGACTCGTTTCTCCGACATCCTTTTCCTCGCAGCTCGCAGGGCAGCTTGTGATCGCCGCCGGCCAGCCGCTGGTCCTCAACAGCATCACCAAGGTGGCGGCGCGCTATTTTCCACCCGGTGAGCGCGCCGTCGCGATCTCGATCGGCACCGCGGCGCTCTTCGTCGGCATCCTGGCCGCCGTTCTCAGCGGCGGTCCACTGTTCTCGGCCGGCGGCGTACCCCTGCTGCTCGGCGTGGAGGCGATCCCATCTGTGCTGGCCGCGATCCTGGTCGTCATCGCACTGAGGACTCCGCCCGCGTTCCCGGACGACCCCTCGGTCAGCGTGAGTCTCCGCTGGCTCACCCGCGACCGCTTCATGTGGCTGCTGGCGGGCCTGTTATTCATCGGTATGGGGACTTACAACGCGGTGGCCACCTATTTGCAGCCGGTGCTCGACCACTTCGGTCAGGCGTCCGCCGCCGGCAATCTCATCGCCGTGATGACTCTGGCGGGAATCCTTGGTGCGGCGCTGCTGCCTTCCGCCATGGCGTCCAGAGACCAACGAAGAACGATGCTGATTGGCGCAGTCGCAGTGTCGGCCCTGACGTTCATCGCGATGGCGCTTTTCCACAACGTCATCTGGCTCGGCGCCTGGCTGTTCGTCGATGGGTTCCTACTACTGGCCAGCCTGCCTGTCGTTCTCGACTGGGCGGAGATCCACGCCGGACCCGAACGGCAGGGGGCGGCAGTCGGGTTTCTAATGATGGCGGGCAACCTGGGCGGCCTGCTCCTCGTGCTGGCCACGCAGGTCGTGATCGGCAACGCGTACATGGCTCTGGGCGTGCTGGCGGTGGTCGGGGTCGCCGGCCTTCCGGTGGCGCTGCGCCTGCCCGCACGAGCCCGGGACAGTTAGGTATGGGTCCAGCGGCAAGGCCGACGCAGACATGGTGAAGGGGGTCCTCCTACGAGCATCCCAGAGCGGCCGGGTGCGCGGCTGGCTCGGCCGCTCGGCAATGGCCCGCCGTGCGGTTTCTCGCTTCATGCCG
>DATCAV010000200.1:0-2148 GCA_036512415.1 Candidatus Dormiibacterota bacterium
TCGAGCGCATGGCGCTGAACCACATGGTGGCCGACATGATCGCGATCATCGGCACCGCGGACGCGGTGTTGGGAGATGTGGATCGATGAGCGCTTTGTCAAGCCACCTTCTCGAAGAGATCAAGGCCCTGCCCGCGAAGTATCCGCAGCCTCGCTCCGCGGTGATGCCCGCGCTCGACCTCGCGCAAGAGGAGCTGGGCCACCTGACGCCGGAGGCGATGAGTGAGGTCGCTGTGGCTCTGCAGCTCGACCCCGGCTACGTCGAAGGCGTGGCGACGTTCTACACGCTCTTTCACCTCGAGCCCGTGGGCAAGCACCGCTTTTACGTCTGCACGAACCTGAGCTGCATGCTGCGCGGAGCCGAGGACGTCGTCGATCGCCTGAAAGCCGCGATCGGAGTGCGCGAGCCAGGCGAGGTATCGAAGGATGGGCTCTTCTCATACGAGGAGGTCGAGTGCCTGGGGGCGTGCGAGTACGCGCCAGTCGTCCGGCTCGACCATCGCTATGAGGTCGACCTCACCCGGGGGAAGATCGACTCTCTTGTCAACGACCGCCGCCTCGTGAGGTCGCACGTCAAGACCGGGGTTCGAAGCTCACTGGACACGACGCCCGAGCCGCCCCGAAAGAAACCAGTGCGGAGGACCAAGAAGAGTGGCTGAGCAGCGCGGAACCGTCGGCGGGCCGGTGCTGACCGAATGGTTCGGCAGAGCCAACCTCCACAAGCTCGACGTCTACGAAAAGCTGGGCGGCTATGAGGGCCTGCGAAAGGTCGTCACCGGGATGAGCGCCACGCAGGTGATCGACGAGGTGAAGGCTTCAGGGCTGCGAGGTCGTGGCGGAGCGGACTTTCCGACCGCGACCAAGTGGTCGTTCGTGCCGAAGGACCACCCGGGACCGAAGTACATCGTGGTCAACGCCGACGAGTCGGAGCCGGGCAGTGCCAAGGACCGCTACCTGATGGAGAACTCGCCTCACGCGCTGATCGAAGGCGCGGCGATCGCGACGTTTGCCATCGGCGGCCACCAGGCGTGGATCTACATCCGCGGCGAGTACGACCTGCCCTACGAGAAGCTGCGCGACGCCATCGCCGAGACGCACGCGAAGGGCCACCTCGGCGACCACCCGTTTGGCACCGACTATCCCCTCGACGTTCGCCTGTATCGCGGCCACGGCGCGTACATCTGCGGCGAGGAGACCGCGCTGCTCGAATCACTGGAAGGGAAGCGCGCGCAGCCTCGATCGCGTCCCCCCTTCCCCGCCATCAAGGGCGCTTGGGGACAGCCGACGGCCGTCAACAACGTCGAGACGCTTTCGACGGTCCCGTGGATCATCCGCCACGGTGGCGCCGAGTACGCAAAGCGCGGCACCGAGAAAGCGAAGGGCACGCGAATGGTGACCGTGAGCGGTGACGTTCAGAAGCCCGGCAACTACGAGATCGAGATCGGTGTCACGTACCGGCACATCATCGAGGAGCTTGCGGGCGGCCCCTTCCCCGGGCGGAAGGTGAAGGTCTTCTGGCCCGGCGGCTCATCGGCGAAGGTCCTCCCCGGCTCGATGCTCGACACCTCAACGGACCTCGACGGCCTCAAAGCGCTGGGCACCATGGGCGGGTCCGGCGGGATCATCGTGATGGACGACTCTCATTGCGTCGTCAAAGGGGCCGCTCGCCTGCTGCGCTTCTATGCGCACGAGTCCTGCGGCAAGTGCACGCCTTGCCGCGTGGGCAGCAACTGGGCGGTGCGCACCTACGAACGCATCCTGGCCAACGAGGGATCGCAGATCGAGCTCGCCCTCCTCGATCGCGTCCAGCAAGGGCTTCAGGGCGGGCGCTGCCTGTGCGGTCTTGGCGACGCCGCCGGCTGGGTCATCCAGTCGACGATGAACCACTTCCGCAACGAGTACGAGGAGCATTGCCTCCACCACACATGTTCGGTCGAGGGTGCGCTGATCCATGCCTGACGTGAAGATGGTCAACGTCACGATCGACGGCCATGTCGTCACCGTGCCGGATGGCACGCTCGTGGTCGAGGCGGCGAAGCTGGTCGGGATCGAGATCCCGGTCTTCTGCTATCACCACAAGCTCGATCCGGTCGGCGCCTGCCGCATGTGCCTGGTGGAGATATCGCCCGGGCCGCCCGTCGCGCAGGCC
>DATCAV010000201.1:0-2942 GCA_036512415.1 Candidatus Dormiibacterota bacterium
CGCGGGCCCCGGGTCTCCTCACGGAATCGCGCGATGCGGCCCGCCGCCGCGCCTTCCTTCTCCTCCGGCGTTGAGCCCGCTGCGGCGCCCACGTCCGGCAGCGATCCAAGGACCACTATCTGGTCGTCCTCGACGCTGACCTCTACTCCCGTGAACCAGCCGTCTGGGAGTCTTCCGGCAAACCAACCCTTGATCGATCCGAGCTCTTTCTCATCCATGATTACAAGATTACTACGTAGCAGATCACGGCGCAAGGCCTTTCTTGCTCGCGGCTGAGTACATCGATCCGAAATGACGGCTGGGGTGGCGGTGGAGGAGCCGGGTCTGCCCGAAGCCGGCCGCAGCGGCCATGCGCTCCCAGGTCGCGAATGAGAAGGGATGCGGGACCCAGGGGTTGCCACTGTCGGTTTCGTACTCGACCACGATCAAGGTGCCTCCAGGCCGCAGCATGTCGCGGACCGAGGCCAGGACCGGCGCCTTGTCGCGGACGAAGTGCAGCGAGTTGGCCATCACGACGCCGTCAAGGCCTGACAGGTTCAGCGGACGTGTGAAGTCGGCGACCACCGTCTGGATGTCCGCCTGTGGCCTCTTCCCCACACCTGATGCCAATCGCCTCAACGAACCTGGGTCGCGGTCGAGCGCGGTGATCTGGGCACTTGGGCCGGCCAGGTCCGCCAGCGCCAGGGTGAAAGCGCCTTCGCCGGCGCCGAGGTCCGCCCACCGGCCGCCTTTCACGGTCACGCCGTCCTGAAGCAGCGCTACCAGGTCGGCTCGGTCCATGTGATCTCAGCGTACGACCGAAACAAATAAGTCCCTGTTCTACCCACTCTCGCGTACGAATTAAGATCGACCTGGCTGTCCGATAAGGGGATAAGGAGAGAGGAAACCATGGGCTCAGACCAGTACCACGAACCCGCGAGCGAGCTGACCCAGGAGGTCCGGACGTTTGCCCGGATAATCACGTCCTTACAGGAGGAGGCGGAAGCGATCGGGTGGTACGAGCAGCGAATCTCGCTCGAAAAGGACGCTCAAGCGAAGCGGATCATGGAAAACGCCCAGCAGGAAGAGTTCAAGCACTTCGCGATGGCGCTCGAATACCTTTCACGGCGCAAGCCCAAATTGCAGGCGGTGCTCAAAAGGGTTCTCTTCCACAAAGGCGACATCGTCGAGCTGGGCGAGGCTGGCGAAGAGGCGGAGAAAGAGGTCTGAGCCATGCAGCCCGCATGTCTAGAAAGCCGGCAGGTCTCCACACGAGACGCTCGGCGCGTATTCGGCTTCGGTGAGGTCCGGGCCGCTGTGGACGTTGACGTACCAGCCGGTGCTCGGCATCGAATTGCAATCAGCTTGCGGTCGCGGCGACGATCTCCCGTACAGCCGCGATTTCGTCTTCGTTGACCGTGTGCCCCATCCCCGGGTAGAGCTTTGCTGTGACCTTGGCGCCCATTCGGGTATACACCTCGGCCGCCTCGAGGACCCTTTCCTTTCTAACGTGCGGGTCGACGTCGCTGCAGCCCAGGAAGGCGGGGGTACCGTCGAAGCTTCCCGGGTAGTCGCGCGGCGTGCCATCTGGTCCGATCAACCCACCGCTCAGACCGACAACGCCGCCGTAACGGCGAGCGTGACGCGCCGCGAACTCGAGGGTCAGGCAAGCGCCCTGCGAGAAGCCGAGCAGGATGACTCGATCGGCGGCAACCGACTTCTCGACCGTTGCCAGCAGCGAGGCCAAGACTTCGAGCGCGGAGCTCAGGTACGGCTCGTTGCTTTCCATCGGTGCGGTGAACGGATGCGGATACCACGCGTTGCCGGTCGCCTGCGGAGCCAGGTAGGCGACACCGGGATGCATCAGCTCGGCGCCCAACGCCATGATGTCGGCGGCGCTGGCGCCTCGCCCGTGGACGAGGATCATCGCAGCGCGCGCTGTGGCCAGCGGCTCCCCAGCCTCGAGGACCGGCTGGCCTTGATGCGGATCAGTCATCGACGATGAGTCTGCGACATCGGGTCATTACTATGACGGCGCGATGCCCTGGGCTTTCAGCTACGCCAACCCGCGCGCCATCCAGTGGGGACCAGGCGCGCTAACCCAGCTGGCGCCTGAGCTCAAGCGTTTGCAGATGAGCCGCGTCGCGCTTTTCACGAATCGCTCGCTGCTCGCCGAGGGCAAGCTCGTCGAGCGTGTGCGGGGCGCGATGGGCGAAGCCGAAGCCCCCGCCACTGTCGTCATCAGCCAGCACGCGCCGCACACGGAGATCGACCGCGCGGTCGAGGAAGCGACCGAGGCGGGCGTTGACGGTGTCGTGAGCTTCGGCGGTGGCAGCGCGATCGATGCCGCCAAGATCGTGGCGGTCAAGCTCGCGGATCGTCGCGGACTCGCATATCGCGGGCTCCCTCACATCGCCATCCCCACAACACTGTCGGTCGCCGAGCTGGCCGGCGGAGCCGGCTTCACCAACGAGGCCGGCGACAAGGCGGGGATGCGCGACGTGCGGTTGCTGCTCGATTCGGTGATCTACGACGCCGAGCTCACGCTCGCGACGCCGATGAACCTGTGGCTTTCGACCGGGATTCGCGCGATGGACCACGGCGTCGAGGGATTCCTGGCCGAGGGAGAGCATCCCTTCTCGGACACTCTGGCGCTGGAAGGGATTCGGCGCCTCTTTGCGTCGCTGCCTCGTGCCATGGCCGCACCCGCAGACGTCGAGGTGAGAACCGAGAACCAGCTGGCGGCCTGGTTCACTTTCACGCTGCCCGGCCAGTCCGCCGGCGGCCTCAGCCACGTGATGGGCAAGCAGATCGGCGCCAGGCACGGCATTCCGCATGGGGTGACGTCATGCCTGCTCCTCCCCCACGTTCTGCGCTATCTCGCTGAGAGGATGCCGGAACGAGTGGCGAAGGTGGGAGAGGCGACGGGGTCGGGCGATGCGGCAGGGGACATCCAGCGCCTG
>DATCAV010000202.1:0-2718 GCA_036512415.1 Candidatus Dormiibacterota bacterium
TCGAGGAACCGCCTCCGCAGGTCGCCCGCGGGGTTAGGTAGATAAAGGATGGCCGCCAGCAGCACCAGCCACGCGATCAAGAACAGGTCCTCGCGGCTGCGGCGCTTGAGCACGACAGGTAGACCGGTCAGGGCCAGAAGCAGCTGAGGGGCGATCGCGAAGAACAGGCTGAAGGCCTCCGGCGGAATCGCGTTCTTGGAGTGGAAGGTCCACCGCTGCACCTGCGGGTTACCGATGAAAGCGAAGTAGCAATAAAGGATGTAGGGCGCGGGGATCGCGAAGGCGACGATGGCGGCCATCCAGCCGCGGGGCGAGGCCGGGCGCAGCAGTAGGGCAACCGCCGTCGCGCCGCCCATCAGGATCGGCATCTGCGGGTGGATCGAAGCCTGGCCCAGCCAACACAGCCCCGCGAGCACCGCGAGGCCGAGGCTCCCACGCTGGATCGCTTTGAGAGTGAGGACGGCGCCTGCGGCCGCGAACACGCCAGACCATGCGAAATGAGGCAGGGCGAGGACCGAGTAGAAGGCTGTCAGCTCAGGCATCCGCCAGTCGAGCGTGTCGGTGGTGTTGCCAAAGATGACCGGGTGGCCGAGCGCCTGGATCACATACCCCATGCCGAGTCCGATCGCACAGAAGAAGAACGCGAAGAGCCGGGCAGAGCGGTCAGCGATGAAATGGTTGACGAAGACCCACACCGCCGCCATCAGCGCGAACGCTGCCGCCACCCTGGCCAGGTGGAAGACAACGATCAGGGGCAGGTGGAAAAGCGCGGCGAGGTGGCCGAGCGCGATCCAGAACATGAAGAGGTAGGCGGTTGGGCTGGACTCGGTGGTGTAGCGGTTGTCCCATGACCAGGCTCCCTCCCATCCCTGCCGCATCTTGGCGAGGTAAGTGTTCGCGTCATCCCCCAGGTAGAAGAAGCCCATGAACACCTGGTCGTGCGGCTGCACCGCATACGCGTACAGGTACGGAACCGCCGTGACCACGGCGAGCGCGAGCCCAGTGAGCAACGGAACACGCCACGCTCCCAGCGATACCGCGGTGTTGTAGCCGGGTCTTTCTACTTTCTTTGCGTCCATCGCCTCAAGCTCAGACGCAAGACCGTCTGCAATGCTCTCCGGACTTCTCCCTGCGAGACCTTGGAAGCCCCGGCTACGCGATCCTCAAAGCGGATAGGAGTCTCCACCACGTTGTATCCCAGCCGGCGGGCGCGGTACACCATCTCGATTTGAAATGAATAGCCCTGGGACACGACCTCATCGAGCCGGATGTGGGTCAGCAGGTCACGCGTGTAGCAGCGGTACCCGGAAGTGCAGTCGTGAGTCGGGAGCCAGAGCAGCAGCCGGCAGTAGACGTTGGCCGCCCACGAAAGCAGATATCGGTAGAAGGGCCACCCGACCACCTCGCCGCCGCGGATGTAGCGCGAGCCGATCGCCAAACCCCCGCTGCTCCGAGCGGCGGAGACGATCGCGTCGAGATTGCCCGGAAGGTGCGAACCGTCGGCGTCCATCTCCACGAACAGCGACGACCCGCCGGCAAGGCCGATTTTGAAAGCGTCCTCGTAAGCGCTGCCGAGGCCGAGCTTCCGGGGCCGGTGCAGCACACGGATGCCGGGATCGGCTGCGGCCAGACTGTCGGCGAGCTCGCCTGTCTTGTCCGGCGACGCGTCGTCGACGATCAGCACGTCGTGGCCGAGCCGCCTGACGCCTGCCACCACCTTCTCGAGGTTCAGCCTTTCGTTGAACGTGGGCAGGATGACTAGCACCTCGGTGGGCGGGGCCTCCTGAGGGGGGACGTCCTGCTGAGGGGGGACGTCCATCTGAGGGGGGACGTCCCCCCTTGGGGCATCCGGCCTGGCGGAGCCAGCTCCGGACGCACCCCCCTGCCTTGGGGCATCCGGCCTGGCGGAGCCAGCTCCGGACGCACCCCCCTGCCTTGGGGCATCCGGCCTGGCAGAGCCAGCTCCGGACGCACCCCCCTGCCTTGAGTCGGCGGGCCTGGCAGAGTCAGATCCCGGCGCACCCCCCTTGCTGTCCCCCACGCTCACCGCTTGAACCTGACCCTCATCACGTGCTTGAACATGTCGATCGAGCTCCTGATCGGCAGCACCTTGGTCGGAGCCGAATGACGCCATGTGACCGGCACCTCGACGATCTTCACGCCCCGGCGCTTGGCCAGGTACAGGACCTCGGGGTCGTAGCCGAATCCGTCGGTGGTGAGAGCGGCAAAAACTGGCTTCGCTACATCGGCGCGAAAGAGCTTGAACCCGCACTGCGTGTCCCAGATGCCGGGCAGCAGAACGACCTGCACGATCAGGTTGAAGACCTTGCCCATCAGCACGCGATAGATGGGCTGGGCGATCTCGACTCGGGATCCTTTCACCGCACGTGATGCAATCGCCACGCCGGCGCCTGCCTGCACCGCGGCGTCGAGCTTTTCAAGCTCCTCGATCGGAGTGGAGAGGTCCGCGTCTGTGACGAGCACCTCCTCGCCGCGAGCGACGGCGACCCCGGCCGCCAGCGCTCGTCCCTTGCCGCGGTTCGCGGGCAGGGCTTCCAGGCGAACCTTGCCACTGCGCGCGGCGGCAGCGTCCATCACCTGGCGGGTTCCATCGGTGCTGCCGTCGTCGACGATGATCAGCTCGTAGTCAAGGCGCCGGCCGTCAAGGTAGCGCTCGATCTGCTCGATGGTTCGCGGCAGCCGCTGCTCCTCGTTATA
>DATCAV010000203.1:0-13280 GCA_036512415.1 Candidatus Dormiibacterota bacterium
ATGTAGTCCTGCATGACCTGGACGTTGACCCCCACCGTGTGCTGCTTCGGCGCCCCTGGCGCCTGGTCTCGCTCAACCACTGGCCGGATCAGCACCGACGTGGCGACTCCGCCCTGGTCGAAGTACCAGATCGCCTCGGCACCCTGTATCGAGGTCCTGTTTATGTCGACCGCAAGGGCCGCCGGCGCCCCGAGCAATACCAGCGCCGACGCCGCCATGAGCGATATCAATCTGCGTTTCATTCTTGGTCTGCCTCCCAGCGGCTGGAATTGCATTGGGCCGCCTAGCCAGCATCGACCGCTCCGCAATTTCCGGACAGTGCCGGACGCCCATTTCCGGACAGGACTTCCGGCAAGGCTGTGCTGTTGCTGAAAGCTCGGCGCACGCTTGAGCACGCAGATTCGACGACGAGGCTGCTTAGAGACCGTAGGTCTTGGCGATGATCTCCTTCATTATCTCGTCGGTGCCGGCGCCAATCCGTGCCAGTCGTGCGTCGCGCCAGGCCCTCTCGACGGGGAACTCGGACATGTAGCCATGGCCGCCGAGGATCTGGATCGCCTCGTCGGCCACCTCGCACGCGACCTGGGTCGCGAGCAGCTTGGACTGAGAGATCTCCCGCACGGGATATTCGCCAGAGTCAAATTGCTTCGCGGTCTGGTAGACGAGCGATTGGACGGCCGCGATCTTGGTGCCCATGTCGACGAGCTTGTGCTTGATCACCTGGAACTGCGAAATCGGCTGGCCGAACGCCATCCTGTTGCGCGCGTACTCCATCGTGTACTCGAACACGTGCTGAGCGCCCGCGATCGCGCCGGCCGCCGCGATCATCCGCTCGCCCTGCAGCTCCCACATGAGGTTCTTGAACCCTTCGCCCTCGTCGCCAATGAGGTTGGCGACCGGCACGCGGCAGTCGTCGAACAGCAGCTCAGCAGTGTCGGAGGAGTGCATGCCCAGCTTCTTGAGGGTGCGCGTGACCTCGAAGCCGGGCGTGCCCTTCTCGATCACCAGCAGGTTGTAGCCGCCGTGGCCGCGCTCCTTTCCGGTCTTGGTGACGACCAGGACCCAGTGGCAGCGCGCTCCGTTGGTGATGAAGATCTTGCGGCCGTTGACCACGAAGTGGTCCCCATCTCGGCGGGCGACAGTCGTGATGCCGGCGACGTCGGACCCGGCGTCCGGTTCGGTGATTGCCAGGGCGGCTATGTGCTCGCCCCGGATGGCGGGAACGAGCCACTTCCGCTTCTGCTCCTCCGTGCCGAACTTGAACACAGGCGGCGTGGCCATCTCGGCCTGGACCGCCACCGCCATGCCCAGTCCGCCGCACCCGGCGCGCGCCATTTCCTCGGACAGCACGACCGCTGAGAAGTAGTCCCCGCCCTGGCCGCCGTACTCGGGCGGGTACCGGAGCCCGAGGAAGCCCAGCTCGCCGAAGCGCTTGACGATCGAGTCGGGAAAGGTCCGCTCCTCCCACTCCTCGAGATGGGGCTGGACCTCCTTCTCCAGGAACTTGCGGATGTGCAGCCGCAGCTCCTCGTGGGCATCGGTGAAGTACATCGGCCTGAGTTTAGGTCCAGGGGGTGCGCTGGGATCTGGCTCCGCCAGGCCCGACGCCCCCAGGGGGGACGTCCCCCCTCAAGCTGAGAACGGGACCCAACCGCCTTCCGGTATGATTCCCGAGGCCTGACGAGGTCAGGACCCCCCTTTTTTAAGATCACGCGCGTCTGGGAGTTGGATTGGGCTCTGTAATCAAGAAGCGGCGCAAGAAGATGCGCAAGCACAAGCACAAAAAAATGCTGAAGAAGACCCGCTGGGCAAGGCGCGCCCACGCGTAACTTCAGGCGCGGCCACGACTAGGCAACGCGCGCAAACGCGTAGGATCGAGTCCTGATGGGCACCTGGATCGTCGTTGGCATCGTCGTGCTGGTCCTCATCTGGCTCGTCCTCACTTACAACGGGCTGGTAACGCTCCGGAACAGGACGCAGGAAGCCTGGTCTGAGATCGACGTCGAGCTCAAGCGGCGCCACGACCTCATCCCCAACCTCGTCCAGACGGTCCAGGGCTACATGGGACACGAGCGCGGCACCCTCGAAGCGGTCACCAACGCCCGGGCGGGGGCGGTCGCGGCCGGCGCCAGCGGCGACCCCGCCAAGATCGGCGCCGCCGAGAACATGCTCACCCAGAGCCTGCGCACCCTGTTCGCCGTATCCGAGAACTACCCCGACCTCAAGGCGATCTCCGCCTTCACCAACCTCCAGGAGCAGCTGACCGCGACCGAGGACAAGATCGAGTTCTCGCGCCGCTTCTACAACGGCAACGTGCGGGACTACAACATCAAGCTCCAGACCCTCCCGACCTCGCTCATCGCCGGCGTCCTCAGCTTCAAGGCCTTCGGGTTCTTCCAGGCCGATGAGAGCGACCGCGCAGTGCCCCAGGTGAACTTCGGCAACATGCCCTCGGCCGGTCCGCCGCCTCCCGCGTCGATGCCCCCGGCTGGAGGCTCGGGACCCCCGTCCGCGGGCTCCTCAGGACCTCCTCCGCAAAGCTAGCTTAAGAAGGCTGAGTTTCGCGGCAAGGGCGTTTGTCAGCGACGTCCGCCAGTACAACGGCGGCACCGACGTGGTCGAGGACGACTCCTTCAACGCAATCACCTAGCCACCTGCCGATCGCGACCAATCCGAATTGAATCGGGACCCGTACGCCGCCACGGCGTGCGGGTCCTGTGTTTCTATGTCCAGCTCATGGTTCACGTTCAGCCCGCTCCAGGTCCAGTTCGCCGACCCGAGCACCAGCACGCCGTCGAACAAACCGATCTTCGCGTGCAGCAGCGTGCCTCTCGGGATGGGATACCAGCGAACCTCGACTCCGCTCGACTTCAACACGTCGTAGCCGCGCCGGTTGTAAGGCTGGTTGGGATCGAGGAGCACGCGCACAGTCACGCCGCGCCGATGCGCTGCCGCGAGCTCGGCGATCACCTCGGGGTCGGTAAGGGTGAAGACCTCCGCCAGCACCTCGTGACGGGCGGTTCTCAACGCGGCCTCGAGCATCGCGCGAATCTCTTCGGACGGGGCGGTCTGCGCGATCTCGCCAGTGATGGCCGCCAGCGGCGCCGGGCGGCCTCCCGCCAACGCCCAGTCCTGCTCGAAGATTCGCGTTAGTCGCGCGATCTCGGCCGAGATGCGCGTCTCGAGCACGTAGTCGTGGTTGCGGTCGCTGTGAGCGCCCCAGTTCATACCGCCGACCACAGCCTCGCCATCAGCGATCAAAAGTTTCACGTGGTCGATCTGGTGGCGGCCGTCGTCGACGGGGTACGCCCGCTCGGCCACCCCCAACCGGTCGAGCCGTTCGGCCGACCGCCGGCTGGCGGCGACTGTGGGGTCGGTGATGACTCGCACATCGACCCCTGCAGCCTTGCGAGAGCCAAGCGACACGATCAACCCGGCGCGGCCGAGCTCGTACACCTCAACCAGGACCCGGCGTTGCGCCGAAGCGATGAGGTCGCCGATCAAGGAAAAAATGCTCGCGTCCTGCCACAGCCGGACGGGCTCGGGAGGACCCGAGCCCGCGGCCGCCTGTGCGACCGAAGCCTGCGGCGCCTGGGGTAGGGGGCCCGAGCACGCCAACAGGCAGACGGCTAGCGACAGGACAACGAAACGGTGCATGACACAGGCCACGGTAAGAGAAGGAACGCCGCACGAAAACCCAGCCTGTTAAGGCGTGGCGGCAGCCTTAGATCAGCTCGATCGCCATACCCGCCCGCGCGCCGAGAAACCTGTCGGCCCTGGCCTCGCGGATGCCGACCTCGAGGTAGCCCATGCTCCCGACGTACACAAACGGCTCATTCGGCCGCGCCTCGGCGTAGGTCGCCGCCGACGCCGTGATGTCGTGGTTGTGGATGCGCATCCGGCGCACCGGTGGCTTCAGGTTGGTGACCAGGTTGCCGAATCCGTCGATCCAGAGCACGCGTGGCGTGTGGTCGAGCATCTGCGGTGGGTCGGTCGGATGGCCGAGCGATTCGAGCGGCACCCCCGAGGCCAGCGCCGCCGCTGCCGGAGCGAACACGTCGCGCCCTTCGAACGTCGCCGAGCCGCCGGAGCGGGGCGCCAGCTCGACGGCCTTCTGCAGGCCGACCTCCTCGATGACTATCGAGAACAGTCCGTTGTCAGGCCCGACGTAATAGAGCCCGCCGGCCCGAATCGCGAGTCGCCGGCGCGCGCTGCCGACGCCTGGATCAACCACCACCAGGTGCACGGAGCCGGCGGTGAAGTGACGCGTGCCCGCGAAAAGCATGAAGGCGCCGGCGAAGACGTCGAACCGCGGCACCTCGTGGCTGACGTCCACCAACACCGCATGCGGGCAACCCGCCAGCACCACGCCCTTCATCGCCGCTACGAGCGGCGAGCCGGACCCGAAATCGCTGGTGAATGTAACGACAGGTGGCCCGGCTACGGTGCCGTGGCTACCAGTACCTGGTCTCCTTGAAGGGGTCGGCTTCATCGTGGTATCCGCGCTGCTCCCAGAACCCGAGCCGGTTGCGATCCATGAACTCTAGTCCGCGAAGCCACTTGGCCGACTTCCAGAAGTACTTCGAGGGCACGAACAGTCGCAGCGGCCATCCGTGGTCGGGGGTGAGGTCGGCGCCGTTCCATGCATAGCAGAGGAGGTTCTGCTCGCCGTCGAGCACGTCCAGCGGGACCGAGGTCGTGTAGCCGTACTCGCTATGCGCCATGACGTACTTCGCCTCTGGCTTCGGCTTGACGCGCGCGAGGATCTCCTTGATCGGGACTCCGGTCCATCTATCGCCGAGCCGGCTCCAGCCGGTGACGCAGTGGATGTCCGCGACCACTTCTTTGGAGGGCAGCGCGCGCAGCTCGCCGTAGTCGAGGGTCATCGGGCTTTCGACCGCGCCGAACACCTTGAAATCCCACTTCGCGATGTCGGTCTTGGGTACCGGCCCGAAATGCAGAAGGGGCCACTTGTCGGGCGCCGTGAGGGTCTGGCCGGGCGGGATGCGCGCCGGATCGACGCCTTCAGGAATCTTCTTACCTTTGAACAGAAAGGCCATTGCGCGAGTATAGGAACGCAAGGCGGCGCGCCATTGTTCCCGGGCCGGACCGCGAATTGGGCGCCGCTATACTGGCGTACCGCTGGGGTCCCCGCGACGAAGTCGCGGGAGTAAGCCCCTGCGCGCGCCCGGCGCTATGTGGGTCCGTAGCTCAGTTGGGAGAGCGCGTGAATCGCACTCACGAGGTCAGGGGTTCGAATCCCCTCGGATCCACCAAAACTCAGCCTCCCAGGTTGTCAGGACGACCCCTCCAGGTACCCGTCGTGCCACAACTCGAACGCGAACAGCGTCCACAGCTGCTTGCGGTTGTCCCGCCGTCCTTCGAGGTGCTCCCGCATCAGCGCCCCCACCGCGGCCGGCTCGAAGAACCCCTTCCGCGCCACCCGCTCGGGCGACAGGACCGAGAGCAGCTGCTCCCGCAGCGGCCCCCGGAACCACTTCGCGACCGGGATCCCAAACCCCTTCTTCGGCCTCCGGAGAATCGCATCGGGCAACAGCCCCCGAAGCGCCCTCTTGAACAGGAACTTCGAGCGCAAACCCCGCAGCTTCATGTCCAACGGCAACCCCATCGCGTACTCGACGAAATCGTTGTTCAGCAGCGGCACCCGCCCCTCCAGCGACGCCATCATCGAGGCCCGGTCCAGCTTCACGAGGATGTCGTTCTCCAGGTACCCGGCCATGTCCATGAGCAGCACCTGGTTGAGCGGATCGCGCGCCCCCGCCGCCCCATCGCCGGAAGCGTCCACGCCGGCGAGCAGAACAGAGCGCGCCACCGCCTCCCGCACCTCAGGCGACAGCAGCGCCGCCCGCTCCTCCCCTGCGAACGACCCCATCCACCTCTGGTGGCGCTCCTCCACGGGGAAGTCCGCGCCACCCACAAACCGCTTCGCCCGAAAGTCAAAGCTCAGGTTGCCGCGCGACACCGGCAGCCGCCGCACGACCGGCTCCACCAACCCGCGCCGCAACACCCCCGGCACGCGGGCGTAGTAACCGGCCAGCCGGTGCGCCTGCAGGGTCGGATAGCCCGCGAACAGCTCATCGCCCCCGTCCCCGCCAAGCGCCACCTTCACGTGCCGCCGCGTGAACTCCGACAACAAATAAGTAGGAATGATCGAAGCGTCTCCAAGCGGCTCGTCCAGCAGCGACGAGAGGCGAGGAATGAGCCCAAGCAGCATGCCCGGCTCCAGGACCAGCTCGTGGTGATCGGTCCCCAGGTGCCGCGCGACCTGCCGCGCATAACCCGATTCGTCGAAGGACCGATCCGCAAACCCCACGGAGAAGCTCTTCACCTCGCTACCGAGCTGCGTCATCATCGCGGCGACCGCGCTGGAGTCGATCCCCCCGGACAGGAACACCCCCAGCGGCACATCGCTGATCAGCTCTTTCCGCACCGACTCGCGCAACACGGCGCGCAGCTCCTCGCACTGCGAGTCGAGGCTCAAAGCACGCCGCGAATCGCCACCCTCAGCCAGCGACGGCTTCCAATAACGCCGCAGCACAGAGGTCCCGTCCGCCACCGTCCATGTGAGCGTGTGGGCCGGCGGCAGCTTGCTGATGCCGAGGACCATCGACCGGGGCGAGGGCACGAACTCCAGCGCCAGGTACTGGTCCAGGGCGACCGGGTCGACCCCACGCCGCAAGGCGGGGTCAACCAGCAGCGCCTTCAGCTCCGACGCGAACACGAGCCGCGAACCATCGATGGCGTAGTGCAGTGGCTTGATCCCCATCCGATCCCGCGCCAGCACCACCACCCCACGCGTGCGGTCGAGCAGCGCAAACGCAAACATCCCGTTCAGCCGCGAGACGAAGTCCGACCCCCACTCCTCGTACCCGTGCACCAGGACCTCGGTGTCGGATCGCGAAGCGAACACGTGGCCTGCCGCCTCCAGCTCCTCACGCAACGTGAGGTGGTTGTAGATCTCCCCGTTCTGCACCACCCAGATCCGCGAGTCCTCGTTGTGGATCGGCTGGTGGCCCCCCTCCAGATCGATGATCGAAAGGCGCCGCATCCCCAGCGTCACGCCGTCGAGATGAACGCTCCCCTCATCGTCAGGCCCGCGGTGCGCCAGCGCCGAGCACATGCGCCCCACCAGCTGGCGACCCTCAGAAGGCGAGCCCCCCGCGACCCCGCAGATCCCGCACACCTACGACCGCAAACGAGCCCGGACCGGCGGCCTCCCATTTTTCCCCTCTCCCCCTCGGGGAGAGGGTTGGGGAGAGGGGCGTGAGCTGGCATGACCGCGGGCCGCGAGAGGCTTCATCTCGATCACCTCGCGCACCACGTACGTCGTCTTCCCCTGCGACTCGTGATACGTGCGGATCGAAAGCTCCGCGAGCAGCCCCATCAGGATGAACTGCACCCCAACGATGCCGAGAAACACGGCCAGCAACAGCAGCGGATTGTTGTGCGCGAAGGGATAGGGCGGCAGCAGCTTCTGGATGATCACGATCGCGGCAAAGACGAATGCCAGCGCCCACAGCCCAAACGCGGCGAAGCCGAAGAAGTAGATCGGCTTGGTCGAGTAGCTGCCCAACAGCTTGACCGTCATCAGGTCGAGCAGTACGCGCGACGTGCGCGACAGCGAGTACTTGGACTGGCCAAAGGCACGCGGGCGGTGGTTGACGGGCAGTTCGACGATCCGCGCCCCCACCCATGACGCATACACGGGGATGAACCGGTGCATCTCCCCGTACAGCTTCACGTCCCCGATCACCTCTCGGCGATACGCCTTGAGCGTGCACCCAAAGTCGTGCAGCGGCACGCCAGTGACGCGGGCGATGATCCAGTTGGCGATGCGAGAAGGCAGCACGCGCGACGCCTCATCCTGCCGGTCCTTGCGCCACCCGCTCACCACGTCGTACCCCGCATCCATGCTCTGGAGCAGCCGCGGAATGTCGTGCGGATCGTTCTGCATGTCGCCGTCCATGAAAACCAGGATCTCCCCACGCGCGTTGTCGATCCCCGCCTGCACCGCCGCGGTCTGCCCGAAGTTGCGTCGAAGGCTGACAACGCGAATATGCGGATCGTTGAGCGTCAGCTGGGCCAGCCGCTCCGTGCTGCCATCGCGGCTCCCGTCGTCGACGTAGACCACCTCGTAGGTGACGTCCATCGAGTCGAGCACGCCGATGAGCTCCTCGTGCAAGGGCGCGATGCTCTCCGCCTCGTTGTACACGAGCACCACCACCGACAACCGGGGGGGCGCATCGATCGCGGGCTTGACGCGGGTCGCCATGGCCCGATTGTAGGCCGCACCCCCACGCGCCCAACCCAGGCACAACCATCGCTTAAGCTCCCTCGAAGATGGGCGTAGACACGATCAGGATTCACGGCGGCAGCGAACGCCCAAACGCCCGAACTCTGGAGTGGATCGCCCCAACCCTGACCCTGGTGGCGGCCGCGATCGCCTTCGCCTGGACCCTCCACGCCGACCTGCAGCGCCTTTACGGCATGATGAGCTCGGCCTGGGACCTCGCTTACGACCAGCAGGTCATCTGGAACGTGTCGATCGGCCAAGGCTTCTACAGCAGCTTCGCCCGCGCCAACTTCCTGGGCATCCACTTCGAGCTCATCTTCGTCGTGCTCGCGGCAGTGGAGAAATTCTGGGCGAGCCCCGTGGTCCTGCTCGTCTTCTCCTCCGCCGGCCTCGCAGCCACCGCGCCTGCCGCCTACCTCTTTATAAAGGCGATCCTGCCCGCCGACCGCGCCGAATCCAAATGGTTCGCCCTCGCGCTGGCGCTCCCCATCCCCTTCTGGGCCTCCATCCAGGAGGCGGCGCGCGACTTCTTCCACCCCGAGAACATGGCTCTCGCGCTCGCCCTGTTGGCAGCGTGGGCCGGCATCCGCGGCCACCGCGTCGCGATGTGGGCCCTGTGCGTCCTCGTCCTCGCGTGTAAGGAAGACCAGGTCTACACGGTCGGCGTGATCGGCCTGCTGATGGCGGCATACGGCGCGCCCCAAGTAAAAAAGCACTGGCGCTTCATCGTCTACCTGGCGGGGGCCTGGTTCCTCATCGGCACCGGCATCGTCCAGCAGCACCTGCGCAACGGTGGCTACACCGACTTCGTCTACTACGGATGGCTCGTCCTCCACCCGTCGATGGCCTCAGTCCTCGCCGCCATCTTCAACCCACAAGCGCTCCTGGTGGTGGCAGCGATCATCGCGAGCATGGGTGCGCTGCCGTTGCTGGCCCCACGCTGGCTGCTCCTGGTCATCCCGCCATTCCTGGCTGATGTTCTGAGCAGCCACAATCCGCAGAACGTCCTCAATCTCCACTACGCGCTGCTGCTGCTCTTCCCGTTGATCGTCGCGGGCGGAGTCGGCGCCCGAAAGCTGCTCGAGCGCCGCGCTTTCAGACCGGCTTATGCGCTGCTGATCATCCTGCCCGCCTTCCTTATCGCGTGGGGAACGGGCCGTCTCCCGCCCGCCCTCAACGCCAATCCCGCCCTGTACTCGCGTCCCGACACGTTGTCCGAGCTGCAAACCGCGACGGCGATGATTCCCGCCAACGCCCCGGTCTCTGCGGACGACGGCCTCGCGGTGTGGCTCGCCAACCGCCACACGATCAACGACTTTCCCGACAGGCTCGACGACACCTGCTACGTGGTCATCGACCACCAGCCCTATATCAGCGGTCCCACCATCCCGGAGCAGCGACAGGCGGCCATCGACCAGCTGGCGGGCAGCGGCCGGGAGCTGCTCTTCGACGATGGCCGCTTCCAGGTCTGGAGCCCGGTCGGGTCCTGACCGCATCCTGACTCCGTACTCTTAAAGGTCACCATGGCAGTCGCCACCTCGGTCCACGAGCGCCTCGATCGGCTGTTCAAGCAGCGGATCGTGATCTTCGACGGCTCGATGGGCGTCATGCTCCAGAAGCGCGGCCTCTCGGACGCCGAGTTCCGCGGGGAGCGTTTCAAGGACCATCCCAAGCCGCTGCGCAACAACAGCGACATCCTTTGCCTCTCGCAGCCCGAGATGGTCACGAAGGTCCACCTCGACTACCTCGAGGCGGGCGCCGACATCATCACGACCAACACCTTCACCGCGACCGCCATCTCCCAGGCCGACTATGGCCTGTCGGACCTCGCCTACGAGATGAACTACCAGGGCGCCAAGCTCGCGCGCAAGGCCGCCGACCAGTACGAGAACCGTTTCGTCGCGGGCTCGCTGGGACCAACGAACGTCACCCTCTCGCTCTCGCCCAAGGTCGACGATCCCTCCTACCGCGACGTCACCTTCGACGAGCTGCGGCGCGGCTACGCCGAGGCGGCAACCGCACTCAAAGAAGGCGGTGCCGACCTGCTGCTCATCGAGACCATCTTCGACACCCTCAACGGCAAAGCCGCGATCGCTGCGGTCAAGGAAGTCGCGCCCGAACTGCCCCTCTTCGTCTCGGTCACCGTCGTCGACAGGAGCGGCCGCAACCTCTCGGGCCAGACGGTCGAGGCCTTCTGGACCTCGGTCGAGCACGCGCAACCGTTCGCCGCGGGCGTGAACTGCTCGCTCGGCGCCACCGAAATGCGCCCCTACATCGCCGACCTGTCGCGCGTCGCGCCCGTCTATGTCATCTGCTACCCGAACGCAGGGCTGCCGAATGCGTTCGGCGGCTATGACGAGGAACCGCCCACCACCAGCAGCCTCCTGAAAGAGTTCGCCGAGAGCGGCTTTCTGAACGCCGCGGGCGGCTGCTGCGGCACGGGCCCCGAACACATCAAGCAGATCCGCGACGCGATGGAGAGCATCCCGCCGAGGCACGTGCCCAAACGCGCTGCGCGCACCAGGTTCAGCGGCCTCGAACCTTTCGAGATCGGACCTGACACCAACTTTGTGCTGGTCGGCGAGCGCACCAACGTCACAGGCTCGGCGCGGTTCCGCAGGCTCATCGAGTCGGGCGATTACACAGGCGCGGTGGCGGTGGCGCTCGACCAGGTAAGGGGAGGGGCCAACCTCATCGACGTCAACATGGACGCCGACCTCCTCGACTCGGAGGAGGCGATGACCCGGTTCCTCAACCTCATCGCCACCGAGCCCGAGATCGCCCGGGTTCCGATCATGGTCGACAGCTCCAAGTGGACGGTCCTCGAGGCCGGATTGAAGTGCGTCCAGGGCAAGGGCGTCTGCAATTCGATCAGCCTCAAGGGCGGCGAGGAGGCCTTCCTCCAGCAGGCTCGCAAGGTGCGCGCATACGGGGCGGCCGCGGTGGTGATGGCCTTCGACGAGGCCGGCCAGGCCGACACCTTCGAACGCAAGGTCGAGATCTCCAGCCGCGCCTACAAGCTGCTGACCGAGAAGGCGGGCTTCCACGCGGAGGACATCATCTTCGACCCCAACATCCTGCCGATCGCGACAGGCATCGAGGAGCACGCGGGCTACGCGAAAGCGTTCATCGACGCGACCAGAGAGATCAAGAAGCGATTCCCCGGTGTGCGCGTGTCGGGCGGCGTGTCGAACCTCTCCTTTTCATTCCGCGGCAACGACCGCGTCAGGGAGGCGATCCACTCGGCCTTCCTTTACCACGCGATCAAAGCCGGCCTGGACATGGGGATCGTGAACGCCGGCCAGCTCGCCGTCTACGAGGACATCCCGAAAGACCTGCTCGAGCTGGTCGAGGACATCATCTTCGACCGCCGGCCCGACGCCACCGAGCGCCTCGTCGAGTTCGCCAAGAACGTCTCAGGCGCGGGCGCCAAGCGGGAGGTCGACCTCACGTGGCGCGAGGGCACCGTCGAGGAGCGCCTCGCGCACGCGGTGCTGCACGGTGAGGTCGAGTTCATCGAGGCGGACGCCGAGGAGGCGCGCCAGAAGTTCGGAGCGGGGTTGCTGGTGATCGAGGGCCCGCTGATGGACGGCATGAAAGTGGTGGGCGACCTGTTCGGCGCCGGCAAGATGTTCTTGCCCCAGGTGGTCAAGAGCGCGCGGGCGATGAAGCGCGCGGTCGCGTACCTCGAACCTTTCATGCAGGCGGAGAAGAAGGCGTCGGGAGGCGTGAGCGTGCGCGGCAAGCTGGTGACTGCCACGGTCAAGGGCGACGTCCACGACATCGGCAAGAACATCGTGGGCGTGGTGCTGGGCTGCAACAACTACGAGGTCTTCGACCTCGGCGTGATGGTGCCCGCCGACAAGATCCTGGACACGGCGATCGAGCTCGGCGCCGACGCCATCGGACTGTCAGGTCTGATCACGCCGTCCCTGGACGAGATGGTCGACGTCGCCAAGGAGATGACCCGGCGCGGTTTCACGATGCCGCTGCTCATCGGCGGCGCGACCACGTCCAAGCAGCACACCGCTGTGCGCATCGCGCCCGCGTACACGGGCCCCACGGTCCACGTGCTGGACGCGTCACGCGTGATCGGGGTCGTGTCCGACCTCTTTGATAAGGACCGCCGCCCGATCTTCGACAAGGCCAACCGCGCGCTGCAGGACAAGCTGCGCGCGCAGCACACGACGGCCAAGCGGACGCTGCTGCCGCTCGACGAGGCGCGCGACAAACGATGGGTCCTCGGCTTCAATGACCTCCCCACGCCGCCGTTCACCGGTACGCGCGTGATCGAGCCGAAGCTGTCGGAGCTGCGCGAGTTCATCGACTGGACCTTTTTCTTTCACGCGTGGGAGCTGAAAGGAAAGTTCCCGGCGATCCTCGACAGCCCGTCACACGGCGCGGCGGCGCGCGAGCTGTTCGGCCACGCCAAGGAGCTGCTGGACGAGATCGAGGCCAAGCAATGGCTGCGCGCGAAGGGCGTGTACGGCTTCTGGGGCGCTCACTCGGAGGGCGACGACATCGTCCTCGACAACGGCGTGCGCCTGCCGATGCTGCGGCAGCAGGTCGACCACGGCGACGAGAAGCCGTATCTCTCGCTGGCCGACTTCGTGGCTGATGGCGGAGACCACATCGGCGGCTTTGCGGTCACTGCAGGCTTGGGCGCGGACGAGCTTTCCGAGCGCTTCGCGGCCGAGCACGACGACTACCGCTCGATCATGGCCAAGGCCCTGGCCGACCGCCTGGCGGAGGCGTTCGCCGAGTACCTTCACCACAAGGTCAGGCGCGACTGGTACGAGTCCGGTCCCGAGCTCTCCCGAGAGGACGTGATCGCAGAGAAGTACAGGGGGATCAGGCCCGCGTACGGCTATCCCGCGTGCCCCGACCACTCGGAGAAGTTCAAGCTCTTCGACCTGCTGGACGCGCGGTCGATCGGCATGGAGCTCACGGAGTCGGGCGCGATGAC
>DATCAV010000204.1:0-2931 GCA_036512415.1 Candidatus Dormiibacterota bacterium
TCAGGTCGATGCCTGCCACCGCGAGCACATGTCCGTAGCTCTTGCGGACGCCCACCAATCGCAAGGCAGGCGGCCGCAAGACACTCTTCGCGGAAGCCCCGTGCCTGGCTTCGCGCGAGTGGATCGCCACTAAGTCGTCACCTAGTGTCCTGCTCCGGAGGATCGGCCGAAAGTCGCCGGATCGGCGCCCGATGTCAAGGCGACGGCGAGCGATCCATGAGGCCCATCCTGGTCGCCGCGCCAGCGCGCCAACGGAGCGCGCATGTCGATAGACCTGTAAGCGAGTAGCGGAGCCGTCAACGCAGAGATCGGGCGCCTAGCCGCAGGGGGGTGCGTCCGGAACCGGCTCCGCCGGGCCGGACGCCTCAAGGGGGGACGTCCCCCCTCAATGAAGCCGTAGGTCCCTCGGCCACCGCGAAGCGCTGGCCCAGGCATTTCGGTTGAGCCTCTGGAGCGGGACACTATATCTGGCCTAAAGCTTGACCAATCTTTCGCCGAGAGGTCACAAGTGAGGCGTGGCTGCCGGATGGCAGCTTGAGCCCGCGAGACGCGCGCGGCGTCCTAAAGGCGTGGCTCGGGCCAGGATTCGCGCCGCTCCAGCGTGCGGCGTTCGGCAATCCGCCGGTCGAAAGGAAACAGCACCCGGCGCCCAGCTGCCGCGCGAACGGGATCGCGCCTCTCCCCAAACCTGCGCTCGCCGGTGGCGCGCCGTCCATCCTCGTCCCGCCGCTCGTTGCCGCGAGGCACCAAAAGATCGCCTGTCGTCATGTCGCCCTCACCCTCGTTTCTCATGGCGCTCAATGCTAAGGGACGCGCGCCGGCAGGGGGGTGCGCCGGCGCTCCGCCAGGCCCGCCGCCCCCAGGGGGGTCTCCCCTCAAAGAGGCCGGCCGTCACGACTGGACCCGCTGGTTGCTGTCCAGGGCGTTGAGCTTCTCGTCGATGCGCCGCTCCGAGCGCCGGCGCTCCAGCTCGTCGCCGGGACTCATGTCGACGAATTTGGCGTAGCGCGCCAGGCGGGGATGGACCTCGGCGACCAGCCGGAACATCTCCTGGGCGACCCAGCGATAGTCCGGGTGGCCCTGGGGCGTCGTCCTCAGCTCGCAGAGGTGGTAGATCTCGCGAAGGTTGACCCTGAAGTACCAGCGCAGGCGGAAGGCGAGCGGCACAACGTACTGGGCCAGCGCCGGTCCGGAGTCGCGCTCGAGCTGCGCATGGGCTGAGGCGGCGGCGTCGACCGCGGATCGAAATTCGCTTTCCATGCCGAGCTCGGCCAGGCCGGCCGGAATGTCGTAGCCCAGCGCCGTCCCAAGCAGCTGGCGGTCCTGGGTGAGCATCCGGTGCCGGTGCAGGTCGCGATAGGCAGCGAAGTTGGCGACGATCTCGAAGTTGTATTGCGCGTGCTCGAGCGCGCGCGGAGGTCGCTGCCGCCGGTTGGTGCGCTCCCCCAATATCGTTCCGAGAACCGCCGCCGGGTCGCCGTCCTGATCGTTCCAACCCGCATCCGAGTGAGGGAACAGCGCCGCGGCCACGACCTTGCGCTCGGCATCGGGGTCGTGCTCCAGGAGGGTGACGCTCGGGCCGGTGCCCTTGCGACCCAAACGCTGCGTCATCCGTGCTGTTTCCGACCGACCTTTGGCCATGCGGTCTGCTGCCGGCGCTCCATAGCGCTCGTCGACCGCCCGCTTGACGAACGACGGGATGACAAGGTCCAGCTCGCGGTGCAGGTCGGTCGCAAGGCGACGACATTCCGGCAGCTCGTTCGCCGCCAGCTTGGTGATGAGGTATTCGAACGCGCGACCGTTGCCGAACAGGCCGAGGTTGGTCAGCGTGCCGGCCGGGAGCAGCCCGCGCAGCATGTCGAGTGCCTTCGCGCGGGTGGCCGCCTTCCAGGCCCGATCGGTCTCACCATCCTCGATGGGAAATCGCTCGCGTATCGACTGCGTGAGCGGATCGATCAGACGGCTGTAGGCCTGGAAGAGCGCGTCGCAGGCCGTCTCGTATGCCGGGTGCGCCAGCTCGGGGCCGCGATGGTAGAGGTACTTGCCGTCGGGTCCGGGCCTGTCGAACCGCACGTAGCGCGTCGACTTTTCCAGCGGAGAGATGCCGATGCGGCTGTCCTCGAGGGCTTTGGCCGCCAGTGTCGAGACGCGTTCCACCGCAACGTGGGCGCCCGCAAGCTCGGCCACGGAATCGTCCCCATAGCCGACGAGCACGCGCTCGTAGAACTCTTCGGCGCGGCGGACCGCCACCATGTCATCGGCTCCCGCCTCGGCCCCGGCGAGCCGCTCGAAGCCTGAGTCGGGCTCGTTGATGAACTCGTCGAGGAGCACGCGCCGCAGGCTCTTCTCGGTGCGCGAGTAGCGGGAGAAAAGGGCTCCTTTGACCACCTCGGGCAGGTTGCGCAAGGCGAAAACCGGCCGGTCCATGTTGGTGAAAAACCTGGCCAGCAGGGCAGCCTCGGCGGCGCTGAACTCGGTGGGGCTGTCGGCCACAGTGCCCCGTATCCTAGCCCCCGAATCGCCAGGCGCTTCGCGCGCGGCTGCGCTCTTTCCGAGCCGATGGGATTATCTAAAAGGAGACTCCAGGCCACGACTCGGTGACTGATGGACAAAGTTACGGCCGGGTTGAACCCGGCCGTCTCGCCACGCTGGCTCTGGTTCTGATGCGGCCCGACTTTGTCCCCGAGTTATCCACAGCCATGTTAAGAACTGCCTGCCAAACCCCGACAGAGAGGGCTGCGGCCGATCTCGTTTTCGGGGATGCGGTAGCCTCGGTTCACAGTGCAGGACACCACAAGCCGAACCACCTCCCAGGGGGGTGCGCCGGGATCTGGCTCCGCCAGGCCCGCCGCCTCCAGGGCGGAGTCCCCCTTGTCCACGGGGGGTGCGCCGGGATCTGGCTCCGCCAGGCCCGCCGCCTCCAGGGGGGAG
>DATCAV010000205.1:0-2496 GCA_036512415.1 Candidatus Dormiibacterota bacterium
ACGAGATGCTCGGCTACACGGACGTCATCGCTCCCCAGCCCGAGGTCCGCGAAGTCAATGAGGACGGTGTCGTTCATCGTGTGATCACCGGCAACTACCAGGCGGAGGACCGCTGGCGTGCCTCTCAGCTGGCGCCCGGCCGTCCATTGCCCCAACCGGTGGCTCTGTTCAAGCGCCTCGACGACGTTGTCGAGGACACTTCGGCGCTGGCATCTTCGTAGACACCCACCTCCACCTCGAGGAGCTGGGTGACGCATCGGCGGTGGTGACCGCGGCGGCGGATGCGGGCGTCACTCGCATGGTCACTATGGGCGTGGACGCTGCCCGAAGCCGATCGGCGATCGCCCTCGCCCGAGCTCACAGCGAGGTGTGGGCGGGCGTCGGCCATCACCCGACCGAGGCATCGCCGCCTGACCTTGATGTCCTACACGATCTGACCCGCGATCCGAGAGTGGTGGCCATCGGCGAGATCGGCCTCGACTTCGAGGAGGAAGGCGCTCCGCCACGCCACGTCCAGGTATCGCGCCTGCATGCGCTTTGCGAGCTCGCGGTTGCACGCGACCTCCCCGTTTCGATCCACAATCGAGGCGCGGCCACCGAGATCCTGGACGTCATCGATGCCCATCCCGGGCTTCGCGGCGTGATGCACTACTTCACGCTGGAGTGGGAGTGGGCGGAGCGATTTCTCGACCTCGGCTTCAGCCTGGGGTTCGCGGGATTGGTCACGCGCCCTAGTCGCCACTCGCTCCGCGAGGTGGTGAGGCAATGCCCAGACGATCGCCTTCTGCTCGAGACCGATTCGCCCTACGGCAATGCGCACAAGAGGATGGGTGTGCCGAACCGACCCGCGTACCTGATCGACACCGCGGAGCTCGTGGCAGAGCTTCGTGGCACCGGCCTGGCGGAGCTGGCGAAGCTGGAGAGCGATAACGCGCTGCGCGTCTTCAGCCGGATGAAGTGATCGACCCGGCCGATCCCGCCCAGCTGTCGAAGCTTCTGCGACGGCATCGCATCAACCTGAAGCACAAGCTTGGACAGAACTTCCTGATCGACCCCAACTTGCGCGACCAGCTCGCGGATGCGGCGGGCGAGCAGTCCGACGAGGTAGTCGAGGTCGGGGCGGGCGTCGGCACATTGACGATCGCGCTGGCTGACCGCCACCGTCGCGTGACCGCTGTAGAGCTAGATCGCACGCTGATCCCAGCGCTGCGCGAGGTGGTCGGTGGGCGCGTCGGGGTGGAGGTCGTCGAGGCAGACATCCTCAAGCTCGATCTGTCGGAGCGCTATCCGGATGGGGGAGAGGTGATCGTTGGGAACATCCCCTACAACCTCACCGGCGCGTTGATCCGCAAGCTCCTCGATCAACCGCCGCGCCCGCGGCGCCTGTCCCTTGTCGTGCAGAAGGAGGTCGCGGAGCGGTGGACGGCGACCACCGGCGCCAGCCTGGCGACAGTCGCGGTCCAGGTGTTCGCCGAGGCGCGGATGGGATTCACGATTCCTGCCGCAGCATTCACGCCCGAGCCTCGTGTCGACTCAGCCCTGGTGGTGCTCGAGGTGCGCGAGAAGCCTGCGGTGGACGTGCCTGACTTGGATGCCTTCTTCAGGCTCGTCGAGGCGGTGTTTCAGTTCCGTCGCAAGCAGCTGGGAGGAGCGTTGGGCCGGATCGCAGGGACCGGAAGCGAAGCGGCTGGGTCATTGCTGCGCGACGCGGGCATCGACCCGGAGCGCCGCGCACAAACGCTCAGCCTCAGCGAATGGGAAGCCCTGTATCTCAGATTCGCCAAAACCCCACCGGGTCACGCCGAAAGCGTGGCCTCCCTCCCGCGCCCAAAGGCGCGGGGACCCCAGAGGTCCGGGGAGTAGTACGCGCCGGGCTTGTCGCCCGGCGCTAGTATCCAGACCCGCGATGGCCGACCCTTTCAAGGCTGATCCGTTCAAGTTCGATGTCGAGAGTCCCGGTGGCTTTCGGACCGTTCTGCGCAACACGACGTTCAGGAACATCTGGTTTGCGCAGCTCGCGGCCCAGCTGGCCGACAAGTTCCTGCTCTTCTCTCTGATCATCCTTGCGTACGAGATTTCAGGGGGCAGCACGCCGGTCGCGGTCACGCTACTCACCTACACGGTGCCGGCGGTGTTGTTCGCGCCACCCGCGGGAGTGATCGCGGACCGCCTGGATCGCAAGCAGATCATGCTTTGGTGCAACCTCGGCCGCGCAGCTGCCGTTGCGCTCATACCACTGGCCGCCCTGGTCCCCCAGCTTCGCGGCGATTTCGTGCACCTGCTGGTAATCACGTTCATCTTCTCCGCGGTCGGCCAGCTCTTCGGGCCGGCGGAGGCTGCAGTGATCCCGACGATCCTGCCGCGCTCGGCTCTCATCACCGCCAACTCGATGGCGCTGCTCACGATGGTGTTGACGCTGGTGGTCGGCGGAGCGCTCGCCCCAATCGTGTCCCGCATCGACCTGTATGCGCCCTACTGGCTTGCCGCGGCACTCCT
>DATCAV010000206.1:0-3287 GCA_036512415.1 Candidatus Dormiibacterota bacterium
CTCGGCCGACGTCGATAACCATGGAGTCAGAGTTGAGAAGGATGCGAGTCACCGAGCAATCGCAGGCCAGCCGCTCGACCGCCTTGGCCGAGATCGGCAGCGAGAACTCGAGCTCGGCCGCGGGTGCGCCGTCGAGCGCCTTCAGGGTCTCGAGCGAGGTGGTCACCTGGAGGTGGGTGCGCTGGCTGCCGTTCTGCGGCACCAACCCGTTGTCGAGATGGTGCCAGGCAACGTCAACCATGGCATCCGCCATCCGCCGGTCGTAAGGCCGTTTGTCATCGGCGCCTGACCGACGTGCCAGTGGCTCCAGCACCGTCCGAATCACGGCGCCACTCTCGGAGTCAAAGACACCATTCAGAAAGACCGCCCCACTCTCCTCGTCGGTGCTGATGCGCAGGCTGCGGTTCTCAACCAGGTCAGCCTCGGTCGCCGCATAGCCCTTGGGGTCGGCGGCATGCCGGAGATGCCGGCAGATGTGGTGGAACTTGCCAACCGAGTTGTCCCGCGCTTTCGCCAGCAAGCGCTCTTCATTGAGGGCCCGGGAGGTAGGTGAAGTAGCAAGTGCGTCGGCCGTCCTGGCCATCACCACCAGGTGGCCGAAGCCAACCGCACCCTCGGCGATGGCGAGGGGGGTCTGGGGCAGCGAATCGAAGTGCTCGCCGGCAGCTACATAGTTGGCCGCCTGCGGCCCGGTCAGGTGACAGTGGAAGCGGATCCAGTCGATCGGAGAGACAGAGCCATCCACCTCGTACTCGTTGGTGGCGGCGAACTCGGCCGCTTCTTTGGCGAACATCAGCTGCATCAAAGAGATGCCGCGGCCCATCTCGATCAAGCGCTCGGCGCGAGTCCGAAGAACCTCATCAGGGACCTCAATGTCACAGACGTCTTGCGTCGTGAGCATAGAAATATGGTACAAACAGATGTTCGCCAAGTCAAGAGGTTGAGCCAGTTAATTGGTTTGTTTTCTGGATCTTTTTCGCCTGGCGTGCCATCGTCAACAAAGCTGACTTTGCAGCTTCCGGATGCCCCGACCACACCCCTTCCCAGCCCGTCCCCGGGCGTCGCGCAGCCACCAGACGCGCAGGCAGACTCCTAGCCCGTCAGCCCGACTTTTCCTCGAGCCCCAACCCGAACATCGACTCCAGGTCGTGGGCGGAGAACTGCTGGAACGCCACCATCGTCTGCGTCCTCTCGATCCCCTCGAGCTTGGCCAGCTCCTGCGTCACGACCTTGGCCAGCTCGTCGTGCTGCCGCACCCGCACGATGGCCACAAAATCCCACTCCCCCGTCACGGTGTAAACCTCGGCGACGCCCGCGACATCAGCCAGCCTGGGCCCAAGGTGCCCCAACCCCTCGCGACTGGCCTTAACAAGGATCACGGCGGTCAGCACCCGAAGATTCTATCTGAGGGGGGACGTCCCCCCTTGAGGCGGCGAGCCTGGCGGAGCCAGATCCCGGCGCACCCCCCTGGCTTGGTAAGCTGTCAAGGCATGGCCCTTGACACCCTCCAGACCAGGAACCGTTACCTGGCCCTCTACGACCGCTACGGCGCCCTCCTGACGGACCACCAGCGCCAGGTCCTCGACCTCCACCTGCGCAACGACTGGTCCCTGGCCGAGATCGCCTCCAACCAGGGCACCTCTCGCGCCGCCGTCCACGACATAGTGAGGCGCTCAACCCGCTCCCTCGAAGACTACGAGGCCCGCCTCGGCCTCCTCAAAGAAGCCGGCCGCCGCCGCCGCGCCATCGCCTCCCTCGAGCGCGAGCTGGCAGACCTCAAGCAGCGCATGACCCAGCTGGCGCAGTAGACAGATGTTCGAAACCCTGGGCGAGCGCCTGGCCGCCGCCCTCAAGAAGATCTCCGGACGCGGCGTCCTCCGGCCCGAAGACGTCGAAGCCGGCCTCCGCGAGGTGCGTATGGCCCTCCTCGAGGCCGACGTCAACTTCAAGGTCGTCAAGGAGTTCATCGAGCGGGTGCGGGCGAGGATCACCGGCGTGGAGATGGCCCCCGGCCTGACGGCCCCCCAGCAAGTGGTGAAGGCCGTTAACGAAGAGCTTGTCGACCTCCTCGGCGGCAACTCCGAGGGCCTCCGCTACGGCGGCTCCCCCACGGTGGTGATGCTCGTGGGCCTGCAGGGCTCGGGCAAGACGACGACCGCGATCAAGCTCGCGCTGCTGGCGCGCCGTGACGGCCACCGCCCGCTCCTCGCCGCCCTCGACCTGCGCCGCCCGGCCGCCATCGACCAGCTCCGGACCCTCGCCGAGCGCGAGAAGGTGGGCTTCTACTCAGGCTCAGGACAAGTCGATGACATCGCCGCGGCCGCGATTCGCGAAGCCCAGCGCCTCGGCCTCGACGTCGTGATCCTCGACACCGCGGGCCGCCTCCATGTCGATGGCGAGCTGATGGACGAGTTGAAGCGGCTGAAAGCGGCGGTGCCCGTCACCGAGACGCTGCTCGTCGCCGACTCGATGACCGGCCAGGAAGCGGTGAAGGTGGGGGAGGCGTTCTCGAGCGTCGGCCTCGACGGGGTGATCCTCACCAAGCTCGACGGCGATGCGCGAGGCGGTGCCGCTCTTTCGTTGAGGAGCGCCACCGGCCAGCAGATCAGGTTCGCCGGCACGGGAGAGAAGCCCCAGGATCTCGAGGTCTTCCACGCCGAGCGGATGGCCTCGCGGATTCTCGGCATGGGCGATGTCCTAACGCTGATCGAGCGCGTCGAGCAGAACGTCGACAAAGAAAAGGCGCTCGAGGTGGAACGTCACATGCGGGCCGGCCATCTCACATTCGACGACTTCCTCGCCCAGATCCGCCAAGTTCGCGGGATGGGACCGCTGGAAGGCATGCTGGACATGATTCCGGGAGGCAAGGCGCTGAAGAGCCAGGTCGCGGGCAAGGACACGGAGCTCGAGGTTCGGCGCATGGAGGCGATCATCCTTTCGATGACGGCCCGGGAACGCGCGCATCCCGAGCTGATCGATGGAGCGCGCAAGCGGCGTATCGCGCGTGGCAGCGGCGTGCAGCCTGCCGACGTCAACCGGCTCATCAAGGCTCGCGAGACGATGCAAAAGCTCGCCAAGCAATTCGGCGGTCGTAGTGGAAAAGCCGGGGTGGCCCGGCTGTTTGGACAAGGAGGTCCAGGTTGGTAAAGATCAGGTTGAGGCGGATGGGGGCAAAGAAACACCCCTTCTACCGCCTCGTTGTGGCGGACGCGCGGTCGCCGCGCGACGGCCGGTTCATCGAGTACCTCGGGTATTACGATCCGATGACCGACCCCGTGGTGATCAAG
>DATCAV010000207.1:0-4177 GCA_036512415.1 Candidatus Dormiibacterota bacterium
GATGTGGTTGTGGTTCCTGGTTCCGAACGTCATCGTGCTGCAGCCGTGGGATTGGGACAACACCAAGTTCTTCATCTTCTGGGCGCTGCTGGGCAGCGTGATGGTCGGTGGGTTGCTGGCCGGCCTGTTCAAACGCGGGCCGGGGGCCGCGTTGTTCGCAGCGGTGCTGTTGGTGTTGCTGGTCCTGTCTGGCGCCCTCGACCTTGCGCGAGCCTCTGATCCGACGGTCAGCTCCTACCAGTTCGTCGACGCCAAGGGGTTGCAGGTCGCCGATTGGGCGCGGCAGAACACCAGCCCGAACGCCGTGTTCGCGGTGGCTGACGAGCACAACAATCCGATCGCCACGCTCTCGGGCCGGCGGATCTTGGTCGGATACTCGGGCTGGCTGTGGACGTATGGGCTCGCTGACTTCGTTCAGAAAGGTGCCGACCAGAGGCTGATCCTCGAGGGTGCCCCGAACACCGCCGACCTTGTCGACAAGTACGGAATCAGCTACGTGCTCATCGGTCCGCAGGAGCTGGCGGATCCGCGGAATGCGAACATCGCTTACTGGGACCAGAACGGAACCCGCGTCTATACCAACGGCGAGTATTCGGTCTACAAGGTCTCCGCGGGCTAGGGGGCGGGGACGCCCATCGGCCGCTCGGGGCCGCCCGATTTCGGGGTCTCGGGCTTCGGTTCGTTGCGAGCGTCCTGCGCGGCTTCCAGCAATCGCGCCAGGCGCTTCATCTCGCGGTCGCCGCGGTCGAGTCGGTTCACGATCTGCAGGAGGATCTCGTCCTGGTGCATCAGGTGGTTCATCAAGGCCTTCAGCTCCTCTTCGGCTTTGACGTTGAGCTCGTAGTCATGCTGGGAGCGCAAGCGGTCGCGGTCAGCCTGCCGGTTGAACGCCATCAGGACCAGTGAGAGCCACGCCGCGACTTCGAGCGTGAGGATGAAGTTGAGGAACTGGAAGGGGTAGGGGTCCCAGCCCTTGATGAGGCTGAGGGCATTGAGCAGGATCCATACCGCCATCAGCCCGAGCTGGGCTAGAACGAAGATCCAGCTGCCGACGAGGCGGGTGAAGTCCATCGCTATGCGGTCGGCTAGCGTCAGCCTCCTCTCGGTCTCGCGGTTGAGGTCGCGGACCGGTGGGTGGTCGTGCTGATGCTTGATCAGGTCGCGCGCGATGTCTTCGATTTCTCGTCCGATTGACATGGGTGATACCTCTGGGGATTGCCGCGTTATCGACACGGATCGGACATAGCTTGGCTCAAAAGCACCCGCGCTGGCTACAGAAAGTAGGCAGTGAGGGGTTTTCAGCGGTAGTCGTGAGAGCGCTGGCTCGGCCTTGGCACCCCTTCGAGGGCCTGGATGTGGGTGGCCAAAACCGACCAGACGCCGTCCTGTCTCTGCATCACGCCGTCGATGACAAGGATCGGCTTGCGGTTCGCCACCTGGCGGTAGCGATCGAAGACGTCGGGCTTGATCGTGACGTTCACCTGCCCGAACTCGTCCTCCAGGGTGAAGAAACGGATCTTCTTCGCCGTCGATGGCGCCTGGCGGGTGATCACGAGGCCGGCGACTCGCACTGTTCGTCCGTTGGGGATGGCAGGGAGCTGGTTGCTCTCGAGGGCGCCAAGGTCGGTCAGGCGGTCGCGACAGAAATGGATCAGGTGGTGGCCGGTCGAAAGATCGGAGATGCGGTACTCGAGCTGGTTGACGTCGAAGTCGTCGAGAGCAGGCAATTCCGGGGCCGTGCCGTTCAGCCGCAGCTCTGACTGGGACTGGATGCCGCGCCTGAGGCCGCGACCGTGCCATCGCTCCTGCCAGCCCCACAGGAGCTCGCGTCTGGGTTGGCCCAGCGCGTCGAAGGCGCCGACCATGACGAGGTTGCGGACCGCACGGGGGCCGATGGGGCCGCCCCGGAGGCGGTCGATGAAATCGTCGAAGGACCTGTAGGCGCCGCGATCGCGCTCCGCGACGATGGCCTTGCGGCCGTCCTCACCAAGGTCGCGCACGTAGTTGAAGCCGATGCGCATCGCGTGCTCGGCCTTAACAGGCAGGGTTCCAACAATTTCGAAATCGCCATAAGGTTCGCCGTGGCGTGCAGGTTGGGGGTGGGAACCTGCCGGGAGGAGGGTGGGCCCCGCGATGGGGGGAGGCGTTTCGATTGGTTCCGGTAGGCAGCGCACGTCTGAGCGGTTGACGTCCACCGGCAGCACCTTGACGCCATGGCGCTTCAGGTCCTCGACCAGCACGCTCGGGTGGTAAAAGCCCATCGGCTGGTTGTTGAGCAGGCCGCAGCCAAACTCGACGGGATGATAGAGCTTGAGCCACGCGGTCTCATACGCCGTGCGAGCGAAGGCGGCGGCGTGCGAGCGGCAGAAGCCGTACACCGCGAAGCCCTGCACCGACGCGAACAGCTGGTCCGCGACCTCGCGGGTAACCCCGTTGGAGAGGCACCCGTCGATGAAGACGCCCTCGAGCGATGACATCTCGACGTGGTTGAGGTGACGGGTCATCGCGCGCCGGAAGCCATCCGCCCCGCCGGCCGTCATGCCCCCGACCGTCATCGCGATCTCGATGATCTGCTCCTGGTAGAGGATCACCCCAAGCGTGTCCTTGAGGACCCTCTCCAACAATGGATGTGGATAGGTGACCGGCTCCCGGCCCTGCTTCCGGTTGATGTAAGGGTGGACGGCATTGCCCTGGATGGGCCCAGGCCGGATGATCGCGACCTCGACCACCAGGTCGTTGAAGCTGTTGGGCCGCGTGCGGGGAAGGGTCTGCATCTGCGCGCGCGACTCGATCTGGAACACGCCGATGGTGTCGGCGGCGCTGCACATCTCGAACACCTTCGGGTCGTTGAGCGCGAGCTGATCGAGATCCGGCCGCACGCCCTCCCTGTCCTTGATCAGCTCCAGCGCCTCGGCGATGACGGAGAGGGTGCGCAACCCGAGCATGTCCATCTTGATCAAGCCCAGGTCCTCGACGTCGTCCTTGTTGAACTGGATGACCCGCCGGCCCTCCATCGTCGCCGGCTCGACCGGCACGATATCGACGAGCGGCTCCCCCGTGACCAGCATGCCGCCGTTGTGGATCGAAAGGTGACGAGGAAAATCGATCACCTCCCGACACAGCTCGAGGAACTGGTGCCAGCTCTTCGGCCGCATCTCAGGTAGTGGGACTGCGCCAGTCATCGCATCCTCGACGTCCTCGGTGAACCACCGATCCACGCCTTTCGCGAGCCGGTCGAGCAGCTCGTTGGAGAAACCGAGCGCCTTGCCGACCTGGCGGATCGCCATCCGGGGCTGGAAGGTGACGACGTTGCAGACCATCCCGGTCCGCTCCCACCCGTACTTCTCGTAGATGTACTGGATCACCTGCTCGCGATGCTCGGTCGAGAAATCGATGTCGATGTCCGGCATGCTCGTCATCTCTTCGTGCAGGAAGCGCTCGAAGAGGAGGTTGTGCTCGATGGGATCGACGCGGGTGATGCCGAGCACATAGGCGACGATCGAGTCGGCGGCAGAACCGCGGCCCTGGCCGGGCACGCCATGCTCGCGCGCGAAGCGCATGAGGTCCCAGTTGATGAGGAAGAACTCGGCCAGCCCCGTCTTCTCGATCACATCGAGCTCGCGCTGGAGGCGGCGAGCCGCGTCGGGAGTGATAGGGCGGTAGCGGTCGCGCATGCCCTCGAAGCAGAGCTTGTAGAGGAAGGAGAAAGGCGTCTCGCCGGCCGGCACCGGATAGCCGGGAAAGCGAACCTTGCGGAAGTCGAGATCGACCTCGCATTGCTGGGCGATCTCCCATGGCGTGGCGAGCGCTTCCGCATGGCCCTTGAAAAGCGGGCGCATCGCCTCGCCGCTCTTCAGGTGATGCTCGGCATTGGGGAACAGGTGAGGCCGCGCCTCGTCGAGAGTCGCGCGATGGCGGATCGCGACCATCACATCGTGCAGCCGCCGGCGCTCCGGCACGTGATAGTGGACCTGGTTGGTGGCCACGACCGGCGCTCCGCAGCGCCTCGCCATCTCCGCCCTGCCTTCCAGCACCCATGGGTCCTCCGGGCGCAGGTGGTGATGCAGCTCGCTGAAAACACTTTCTTTGCCCAGGGCCTCCTGCAGCCCGCGTAAACGCGTCTCTTCGTCGGTGGCGCTGAGGTAGAAGAGGTCGCCGCGGTGCTCGGCGGCGGTGG
>DATCAV010000208.1:0-5125 GCA_036512415.1 Candidatus Dormiibacterota bacterium
AGCCAATTGTCGCTGCCTCCAAGGCAGCGTTTTGCAAGACCGGACCTAACCCATCGTTATGCCCTTTAACGGCTACACAAAGTGGCCGCACGTCTGTTAAGGTGTCGATTCTTCGGTTCCTGAGCGGTCCCGCACTGCGTCCCCGCTTCGAGCTCAGGCCTGAACAGCGCCCCAGGGGTAGGGCGACTTCAAGGTAGGGGTACGCAAGGGGTTGTTTCCACTGTTTCGCGCGGTCCTCGTGTGGACCGTGGTTCTGGCGGCCGTGATCCTGCCGCGCGTCGACACGCCCGCGGCCCCGGCCTCCGCAGTCGCCGTCACCCAGCTCAACGCCTACGACCGCCAGTCCGTGGTCAGCCAGGCGCGCGACCAGCGCGCTCTGATCGCCGCCGAGGCCCAGGTCCAGTCCTGGACTCGAGAGCTCCAGCAGGGCATGGCCAAGTACCGGTCGCAGCAGCACGCGCTGGCAGCGGCCAGGGCCGAGGCGGCCAGCTACGCGGCGCTCTCCAACCACGCACCGCCGCCGCCCTACATCGCCAAGATCATCAACGACGCCTTCAGCCCGCTGGGGGCACGGGCGGTCCAGTGGGCGATCAACGTGGCTTACTGCGAGTCTCGCTATCACCCGAACTCGGTGAATACCGACAGCGGCGCCACCGGCCTCTTCCAGTTCATGGCGGGCACGTGGTCGGGCACTCCATGGGCGAGCAAGTCGCGCTTAGACCCTGTCGCCAATGCCCAGGCCGCCGCCTGGCTGTACAAGACGTATGGCCCAGGGCGTTGGAGCTGCCAGGGCTGATCGGCGGCTCCCCCTAAAGGGAGAGGCGAGACGACCTTACGCCGCCGACTACTGCGTCAGACGCCCGAGTCGGCTTCTTGCATGACGACCATCTGGAGCTGGTAGATCGGCTGCTTTTCGCTCATGCCCTTGAGCATGAGGGGCTCATAGTCGATCACCTCGAGGTCGGACGCCAGCATGTTGCGCGTCGTCTCGGACATGAGCACCTTGGCCGGCCGCACCTTGGACAGGTAAAAGCTGTTGTTGACGGGCACCCCGATCAGGGTGAACTCGAGGCGCTTTTCGGATCCGACGTGGCCTGCAACGACCTCACCAGTGTCGAGCCCGATCCCCACGGCAATCTGTGGCTTACCCAGGTCCGTGAGCTCTTGGTTGAGGATGTCGATCTCCTTGAGCATCGCCCGCGCCGCGGCGAGGGCACGCTGGGCGTGGTCGACCTGCGGGTTCGGCGCCCCGAAGACGACGAGCATGCCGTCGCCCTGGAACTTGTCGATGTTGCCGCCGTTCTCGAGGACGGCGTCGATCATCCGCGCGAAGTAGTCGTTCAAGAAGCGCACGAGCTCCTCAGCCTCCATCGATTGCGACAGGGCTGAGAAGCCGGCGATGTCGGAGTTCAACATCGTCACTTGCCTGCGCTCGCCCGGCAGGAACTTCGTCTCGCGGTCGGAGCGGGCGAGAACGTAGTCGGTGACCTGCTTGTTGACATACAGCTCGAACAGCTGGCGCAGGAACTCCGAGCGCTCGTACTGGCGCGCGTTGTCGATGGCGATGGCCGCGAGGTCGGCGATGGCCTGCAGGAACTCTTTGTCCTTCTCCGCGAAGACGGACGCTCGGAAGGGGTTGTCGACGTAAACGGCGCCGATGACGCTGCCCTTGGTCACCAGGGGCACCGCGATGATCGAGCGCAGGTTCTGGAGGATGACCGACTGCTGGCCCTTGAACCTGTCGTCCGTGGAGGCGTCGGTGGAGACCACCGCGTTCCCCGTCCGCACGACGTGCTCGATGACGGTGCGGGAGCCCAGGAACTCCTTGGACTTCTCGGGGTCCGCGTCCCCGCCGGACATCTGGACCGACATGATGCCCGTAGCGTCGACGAGGACGATGAAGCCGCGAGAAGCCTTCATCAGGGAGATCACACGATCCATGACCCTCTGGAGCACGACGTCGACCTCGAGAGAGGAGCTGAGGTCTCGGGCGAGCTCGTAGAAGATCCGATCGCGCATGCCGAGATCTGCCTCCTGACGCATGGCCACGGGCAGTGTAACGAGGGGTTATTGAGGTTCCTGCGCACTACAACGAATTAGGCGGTCGGGTGGGTCGAGTCGTCGTCTGAGGGTTGCTTCTCAGCCACCGGTAAACTCGATTCTCAATGTCCTCCGGCGATTCCCCCACGCCCAACGCCGACGCCCTGCTGGACGGTCTCAACCCGCCCCAGCGGGAAGCCGTCATGCACGAGGAAGGCCCCCTCCTGATCTTCGCGGGGGCGGGGAGCGGCAAAACCCGCGTCCTGACGGCCCGGATCGCCTACCTCATCGCCACCCACCAGGTCTGGCCCGACCGCCTCCTCGCCGTCACCTTCACCAACAAGGCGGCAAAAGAGATGCGCAGCCGCGTCGAGCGCCTCGTCGGCGAGGATGCGGGCAAGATGTGGGTGGGCACTTTCCACTCCACCGCGGTGAAGATCCTGCGCCGCGACGCCCACCGAATCGGCATCGTCCCAAGCTTCGTGATCTTCGACGAGGACGACACGCGCGCCGCCCTGAGGCGCGTCCTCGACGACCTGAAGCTCGACCAGAAGCGCTACCCAGTCGCAGCGCTCAGCAACGCAATCTCGGCGGCCAAGAACGAGCTCAAGGGGCCGGCCGACTACCCCAACCGCAGCTACCACGACGAGATCGTCCGCCGCGTCTACGAGTCCTACGAGGAGCTGCTCAAGCGTTCAGGCGGCCTCGACTTCGACGACTTGATCATGAAGCTGGTCGAGCTGTTCAACAGCGACGACGACGCGCTCGACAAATGGCGCGACCGGTTCCGCCACGTGCTCGTGGACGAGTACCAGGACACCAACCGAGCGCAATACGTGCTGGTCAACCAGCTCGCGGCGGAACACCGCAACGTGGTCGTGGTCGGCGACGACGACCAGTCCATCTACCGGTTCCGCGGCGCCGATGTGCGCAACATCCTCGACTTCCGCAAGGACTATCCAGACGCGCACGTGGTCCGCCTCGAGCAGAACTACCGATCGAGCCAGGCCATCCTCGACGCCGCATACAGCGTCATCCGCAGCAACCCCGAGCGGGCCGAGAAGAAGCTGTGGACCGAACGCGCAGGGGGCGAGAAGGTGTGCGCCACGCAGGCCTACAACGAGGTCGAGGAGGCGGAGTTCGTCGCCGATGAGATCGAGCGCCTGCGCAAGACGGAAAAGCGCGGCTACTCCGAGTTCGCGGTCCTGTATAGAACCAACGCGCAGTCGCGCTCATTCGAGGACGTGCTGGCGCGCCGCCGCATCCCGTACCGCCTGGTCGGGGGCGTGCGCTTCTGGGAGCGCCGCGAGGTCAAGGACGTGGTCGCGTACCTTCGCTTTTGCTTCAACCCGCGAGACGCGCTGAGCTTCGCGAGGATCGTGTCGGTGCCGCCCCGCAAGATCGGCAACGTCACCGTCGATGCGCTGGGAGCTTATGCCCGAGATACCGAAGCCGACCTGCTCGCAGTGCTGGCGGAGCCGGCGCGCGTGCCCAACCTGCCGCGCGCAGCCTTCGATCCGCTGCGGAAGTTCCGCACGCAGCTCGAGTCACTCCGTTCAGTTATGGGGGTCATGCGCCCCAGCGAGCTCATCGACCACGTGATCGAGGTGATAGGGCTCAGGGCGCACTACCTCGATGGCACGCCTCAGGGCGAGGCCCGCATGGAGAACCTGAACGAGCTGCGCGGCCTGGCCGAGAGCTTCGACGACCGATCGCCCGACCAGGGCCTCGAGGATTTTCTCGCCGAGGTCGCGCTGGTGTCCGACGTGGATGCCTACGACGAGAACGGCGAGGGCGTCACCCTCATCACTCTCCATATGGTCAAGGGCCTGGAGTTCCCCGTCGTCTTCATGGTCGGCATGGAGGAGGGCCTGCTGCCGCACCAGCGCGCGCTGGACGAGCGCGAGGAGAACCCATCGGCCGTCGGGGCCACCACCGAGATGGCCGAGGAGCGCCGCCTCTGTTACGTGGGCATGACCCGCGCCAAGGACCGGCTGTACCTCAGCTGCGCCTTCCGCCGACATTTGTACGGGCGCTCGCAGCCGGCGTTCCCAAGCCGCTTCCTCACCGAGATCCCGCAGGCCATGCTGTCGGCGCCGCGGGGCAGCGCACCGGTGGCCCCGCCCCGCCAGGGATATAAGGAGAGATATCAGGAGCTGCAGGTGCAGGCGGCGCCCGCCGCCCCGCCCGTCCAGCGGTTCTCGAGCGGAGATCGGGTGTCGCACCCGGCGTTCGGCAGCGGCATCGTCGTCAAGAGCACCCTTACCCGCACCGATGAGGAATTGGTGGTCAAGTTCGACAAGGTCGGGCTCAAGATCCTCTCCGGGATGATCGCGCCCCTCACGAAATGAGCAAGCGCAAAAAGATCGTCGACCCCGAGGTGCGGTCGAACGAGCTGCGCGAGCAGATCCGCAAGCAGGAGCATGCCTACTACGTGCTCGACCGGCCCGAGGTCAGCGATGCCGAGTTCGATGCGCTTTTCCTCGAGCTGAGGCGCCTCGAGGACGAGCACCCCGAGCTCGTCACGCCAGACTCGCCCACGCAGCGGGTCGGTGGCGAGGCCTCGGAGCAGTTCGCGAAGGTGCGGCATCGCTCGCCGATGCTGAGCCTGCAGAACGCGTTCGACGAGGACGAGATCCGCGCCTTCGACAAGCGGGTCCGCGCGGTGGTTGGCGACAAGGTCACGTACTGCGCAGAGCTGAAGATCGACGGGCTCGCCATCAGCCTCACCTATGAGAAAGGAAGGCTGAAGCGGGCGGCCACGCGCGGCGACGGCACCGTGGGCGAGGACGTGACCGCCAACATCCGGACGATCAGGAGCGTTCCGCTCTCGATCACGGCCGTCGCTGGGTTGCCTGACGTGTTCGAGGTGCGAGGCGAGGTCTATTTTCCGATCGCCGCGTTCGAGAAGCTGAACCGCGAGATCGAGGCGGCCGGCAAGCCACGTTTCGTCAACCCGCGAAACACCGCGGCGGGCAGCGTGCGGCAGATCGATCCGAAGGTGACCGGGAGCCGCGACCTCCAGACCTTCATGTACATGCTCGATCCGGCCGGACCCTGCAAGTCGCAGTGGGAAGTGCTTCGC
>DATCAV010000209.1:0-3398 GCA_036512415.1 Candidatus Dormiibacterota bacterium
CGTGATCGCAGAGAAGTACAGGGGGATCAGGCCCGCGTACGGCTATCCCGCGTGCCCCGACCACTCGGAGAAGTTCAAGCTCTTCGACCTGCTGGACGCGCGGTCGATCGGCATGGAGCTCACGGAGTCGGGCGCGATGACACCGACCGCGGCGGTAGCGGGCCTGTACTTCGCCCACCCGAAGTCGCGGTACTTCATGGTCGGCAAGGTGGGCAAGGACCAGGTTGAGGACTACGCCAGGCGCAAGGCGATGCCGCTTCCGGAGGTCGAACGATGGCTGCGCCCGATCCTCGGTTACGAGGAGGCCGTCGAGGTCAAGGCGTGACCCGGCTTCGGTCCGCCGTCGACTCGCCGCCCGCGGTTTTCGCGCTGATCTCGATGTTCGTGGCGCTCGTCAGCCTGTGGACGATCAGGATCCCCAGGGTTGCGGGCGACTCTAGCTTCGGGTTCCAGAGCCTGGTGTGCTGGCTGGTGGTGCTGGCGGTGTTGGGAGTGTTGCTGCTCCGCAACCTGAGGCTCGAAGTCGCCTCGCTGCTGGCGGCAGAGCTCGTGCTGGTCGCCTGGTATGCGTGGGAAACCTGGCTCGCGACCACCACCAGCTATTCGAGCCAGTACGACTTCGTCGGGACCGACCTCGTGGGCCCCGCATGGTATGCGGCTGCGCTCGGACTGCTGTTCGCTGCCGCCGTCGTGGCTCGGCGATACCGTGACAGCGACCTCAATGTCGGCGCCGAGACCTGGTGGCTCGCAGCAGTCCCGGGGTTCGGGCTGCTCCGTTTCGACAGGACAGCCCGAGGCTTGCTTTGGACAACGCTGGTGGCCGCTGCGCTGTGGCTGGCCTCGCTCGACTCGCCGATAGCGCCGGTGTTCCAGACGGTGAACGGGATGCAGAACCTGCCGGACCCTCTCCCCACCCGCACGCCGACCTGGATCCTGCTCGGTATCGCGGTCCTGTTAGCCGTGCTGAGCGCCGCCGACACCATCCGAATGAGGCGCCGCCTGCTGAGCTGACCGGATCGCCTCCCACACCCTCATCGGGTGCAATGGCATGTCGATGTGCCGCACGCCGAGGTGTGAGACCGCGTCGATGACCGCGTTCTGAACCGCGGGCGTCGAGCCGATGGTGCCCGACTCCCCAATCCCCTTCGCCCCCAACGGGTTGAGCGGCGTCGGCGTCTCCATGGAAATCGTCTCGACCTGCGGGATCTCCCCGATTGTCGGTATCGCGTAATCGACGAGGCTCGTGGTCAGTGGGTTGCCGTCGGCGTCGTAGACGAACTCCTCGTAGAGCGCCTGCGCCACCCCCTGCGCCACGCCGCCATGGATCTGCCCCTCAACCAGCATCTGGTTCAGTACCGTCCCGCAGTCGTCAACCGCGATGTGGCGCACCAGCCGCGCCTCGCCCGTCTCGATGTCCACCTCGACCACCGCGATGTGGCATCCAAATGGAAAGGTCTGGTCGTCTTGCTCGAAATCGATCTGTGCGACAAGCGGGGCCTGCGAGGCAAGCTCCGCCCAGCTCAGCGCGGTCGCAGGCACGCCGGCGACACCAAAGCGCCCATCAGGCATGCGCACGATGTCCTCAGCGCCCGCCTCCAACCGTCGCGCCGCCTCCATCCTCGCCTTCTCAACGAGCGCGACGCATGCGCCCCGCACCGCGCTGCCGCCGAGCTGCAGCGAGCGCGAACCCGACGTCCCCGACCCTCGGGCCACGACACCGGTGTCCGATTGCACGATTCGAACGCTGTCGATCGGAACCCCGAGCATCTGTGAAGCCAGCTGCGCGTAAGCGGTCTCGTGGCCCTGCCCGCTGGCGGTGGTGCCGACAGCGATCACCATCGACCCGTCCGGCTCAGCACGGGCCTCGCCGAACTCGGTCGTGTTCAGCACCGCGGTCATCTCCACGTAGGTGCACACCCCGATGCCGAGCTGCACCCGGTCGCCCCGCTCGCGCCGCGCGCGCTGCTCGCGTCGCAGCTCCTCATAGCCTGCGGCCTCGAGCGCGAGGTCGAGCGCCTTCGCATAGTCGCCCGTGTCGTAAGTGAGCCCCGTGGCGGTCGTATACGGGAAGGGTCCACCGATCAGGTTGCGGCGCCGCAGCTCGGCGGGATCCATCGCAAGCTCCGCGGCCAGCATGTCCATCGCCCGCTCGATCATCGCGATCGCCTCAGGCCGTCCGGCGCCGCGATACGCGGACATGACCGTGGTGTTGGTGTACACGCAGCTGCCACGCCACCGAATGCGAGGGATCGCGTAAACGCTGGACGCAAGAAGTGCGGTGAGGACCAGCTGCGGCGGCGATAACCCCGCATAAGCGCCGGCGTCCGCGATCACGTCGGCCTCGAAGCCGACGAGCTTGCCTTTGGCAGTGGCACCCAACGCGACGTTCTGAATGTGGCCGCGCCCGTGCGTCATCGCCACCATGTTTTCCGTTCGATACTCGAACCAGCGCACAGGTCGATCGAGCTTCTTCGCTATCGCTGCGATCACGCTCTGCTCGGGATAGGTCATCAGCTTGGCCCCGAAGGCGCCGCCCACATCACCGGCGATGACACGTACGCTCGCCTCCGGCAGCCCGAGCGAATCGGCGACAGCGCCGCGGACGCCAAACGGCACCTGGGTCGAGGTCCACATGCGGATTCCGCCCTCCCCATCGGGCTCCGCCACCACCGCATTGGCCTCGATGGGAACCGCGGCTAGCCGCTGATTGATGAACCGCGACCGCACCACCACGTCGGCGCCTTCGAGCGCGCCCTCCTCTCCCAAGTCGAACTCGAACGCCAGGTTGTCACCCTTGTCCGGGTGCACGAGCATCGCGCCCGCCTCGAGCGCGCGAGTGGTGTCGACCAGAGCCTGCTGGATCTCGTAATCCACGACGACTGCGGCAGCCGCATCGACAGCCGCCTCCCGCGTCGCTGCGACGGCCACTGCAACCGCGTCCCCGACGAACTTCACCTCGTCGGCGCACAGTCGCGGGCGCGGCGTCTCCGACGCGAACGCGAGGTCCGATGCCTGAAACACGCCCACGACTCCGGGCAGCGAAAGCGCAACGCTCACGTCAACAGATGCGATGCGCGCGTGCGCGTGCGGTGAGCGCACGAACACGGCGTGCAGGCAGCCTGGCGGCTGAACGTCGTCGGTGTACTTTCCGGCGCCGGTGACCAGGCGCGGATCCTCGCGCCTCCTGACCACTCCATGCAGCGCCGAGCTCACCGCCATGGCGGGAAATATAGGCGGGGTGCGGTGATACTGGAACTCAGATGAGCGAGCGCGGGGCGCGATGGGGAGTGCTGCCGTCCTACTGGAGCTACCAGGGACAGCTCACTGAAACGCCGGCCGAAACCGAGGATGCAATCCTCAAAGCGATGGGCGCTTCGGGCGAGTATCCACCGCGCTCG
>DATCAV010000210.1:0-8885 GCA_036512415.1 Candidatus Dormiibacterota bacterium
GCGTGGTCAACGCCTACCGCGCGGCAACGGTGAGCTCATGAACTCAAGACGTGCACCCATAGGTCCCGAGCTGCTGCAGGGTTCGCTCGCGGAGTTCAGGCAGAGCTACACGCTTCCTGGAGAGGCGTACACGTCTCCGGAGCTTTTCGCGTGGGAGATGCGTGAGTTCTTCGAGCCTTCGTGGGTGTGCCTCGGCCGCACCGAAGGCCTCATGCGTCCTGGCACCCGGCGCGCCGTGAGGGTCGGTGGCGAGTCGATCCTGCTCACGCGCGATGACGCCGGTGCGTTGCGAGGGTTCTTCAACATCTGCAGGCATCGAGGCCACGAGCTGGTGCCGGTCGGAGCGTCGGCGGAGGGACCGTTGATTCAGTGCCCGTACCACGGTTGGACATACAGGCAGGATGGATCGCTCAAATCGGCGCCCCAGCTGGGATTGCGACCAGGCTTCCAGGTGGCCGAGCACCGACTGACATCGGTCCGCGTCGACGAGTGGGAGGGTTGGGCTTTCGTCAATGTGTCGGGCGACGCTCGTCCCCTGAAGGAGCATCTCGGGAACCTGGCCGAGATCATTGGGGCCTGGGCACCGCGCGACATGGTTGAGACGGCGCGAATGGACTACGTCGTCGAAGCCAACTGGAAAATCCTCCATGAGAACTACCAGGAGTGCTACCACTGCTCGGAGATCCATCCTGAGCTGTGTCGAGTGAGCCCGCCCACAAGCGGGCTCAACATCGGTGCGACCGGCATGTGGATCGGGGGTTGGATGGAGCTGGTCGAAGGCGCGGAGACAATGTCACTGACGGGACAGGGAGGCGCGCCCAAGTTGCCAGGGCTGCCGGCAGAGCTGAAGAACCGAGTCTATTACCTCGCCCTGTTTCCGAATCTGCTGATCAGCCCGCATCCCGACTATGTGCTGAGTCACCGCCTGGAACCGATCTCCCCGACCCGCACGCTGGTCGAGTGCCGAACTCTGTTTCCCCGCTCTGTGGCGGAAGGGGAGGGTTTCAACGGATTGTATGCGAGCGAGTTCTGGGACATCACCAACCGCCAGGACTGGGCAGCATGCGAGTCGGTGCAGCGGTCGGCGGCGTCGAGAGGATTCAAGCCGGGCCCGATTTCGGAGATGGAGGAATCGGTTTTCCAGTTCTTCAACATGATCGCGGCCGGATACGTGGACGGTCACATCAGCCCGCCGAAGAACCCGACGCTCCTGGCGAAGCCGAAGCGGTGAAAACGATGGGCAGTCATTCTTTTCAAACCGCCGAGCTTGCCGACGTGGTGGCGCAAGCGCGAGCAGCATCGCAGGCTCCGCCGGAGAAATCGGTTCGACCCAATAGGTCTTCTCGCAGCTGACCAAACTGCGCGACTCAATCGAGGCCAGGCTTCGGCAGTTCGAGCGTGTTGCGGCGCCCGCGCCGCTCGTCTCCGCGGCGGTGGCCGTCGTGCTGCTCGAAAATGGCGATGGCGAGGCCTCCATTCCGCTGTTCGTCAGGGCCTCAGGATTGGCGAGCCACCCCGGGCAGTTCGCGCTGCCAGGGGGAAAGCTGCACAGCGGCGAACGAGCGGAAGACGGCGCCCTTCGTGAGCTGAGCGAGGAGCTGGGACTGGTCGCCGGTAGCGAGGCGATCCTTGGACTGCTCGACGATTTCGACACTCGGTCTGGCTTCACGATCACGCCGGTCGTGATGTGGAGCAGAGCTGCGGTCACCGAGCTGCAACCGTCGGCCGCGGAGGTGGCCGAGCTCTTTCTGCTCAAGCTCGCGGATCTGCGCTCTGCGGTCGGACGGGCGAAGCGGGGCACCTCTCGTGCCTTCTGCCTTGAACTGCCGTGGGGTCCCGTCTACGCCCCGACTGCCGCGATGCTCTATCAGTTCAGCGAAATTGCGCTGGATGGGCGCACAACGCGGGTGAACGACTTCTACCAGCCGCCATTCGCCCGGCGGTGAGCCCAACTCCAGACCACCCGATTTTGTGAGGCGCCCACAACTGCAGGTCGGGCGCCCGGGAGTTCCTGGGCGCCCACCGGCCACATGTCCTAGTGTGGATGCGTGCCCGACGTCGAGCGATACGGTCCAGGCGAGATAGCCACTCGGTTCGATCCTGGCGACTTCATCCTGACCCACCGGCACAACCCCATGGCCTGGCTGATCAGCCTCGCGCAGAAGTTCAGGTTCAGGGGACCTGATGCCGTCTACGCGCATTGGAGCCACTGCGCGCTGATCGTCGACGAGGGAGGAGCGCTGGTCGAGGCGGAGAGCATAGGGGTCACGCGCAGCCCGATCTCCCGCTACACCAACGACGAATTCCACCTCGTCCGCCTGGGATCCGAGTTTTCGGCTGAAGGACGGAAGCGGGCGGTCGACTACACGAACGCCCAGGTGGGGCAGGGTTTCGGCTACCTGGAGGCCTTCGGTGCGATGATCTTCCTGCTCACCGGCCTGCCGCTGCGGATGATGCGGCGGAATCACCAAATCTGCTCCGGCCTCGTGGTGAGAGCTCTACAGAAAGGCGCCCTGTTGAAGGGGGCCGACCCGGACCTGGTGCTGCCCGCCGACCTGGCGAAGATCTATGAGGTGCGGTGGGCTGACGCGAAAGGTGTGACCAAGGGTTCTCCTCACCGTGAAGCCGGCGATGCCGCGACGAAGCCCTGACAAGGCGCCCCAAAAGGCGGGCAGCCCGCCGCCACCACGCCGGGCGGCCACCGCATCGCCGTTTACGAGCTGAGCCGGCCCGCGGTGGCGAACCACTTTCCTGGGCCGTCGAGATTTCTGACCACCGGACACTGGTTTAATAACCGGAGAACGCTGTGAGGGCCTACATGTTCATCAACGCGCTGCACGGTCAGTCGCTGACCTTGACCCGGACGATCATGGAGGTCCCCGGCGTACATGCCGCCGACGCGATCACCGGCGACTATGACGTCGTCGCCTCGATCGAGGCACGGGACCTGGCCGAGCTCCGGGAGATCCTGGCCGGCGTCCAGGCGATCTCCGGGGTCATCAAGACGACGACCTGCATGGTGCTCGCCGACTGAAGCCAGGCTCGGCGCCTGTGAGTCAGCGACTGGACAAAAGGGTGCCTTTACAGGCACCATAGGCGGACGATGAGCTCGGATCGACGATCCGGCCAGCTGCTCCTTACGTAGGCGAGCGCCCCCGGCGGGTGCTCGCGAGACCTCCTGCGTCTAGTCGACCCAGGAGGTTTTTCATTTCTCCCAGACCGAAGCCCAGAGGAACCCAAAGAACTGATGAAGCGAATGCCAACAAGAAAATACCGGCCCTTCCCTCTTGTCGACCTGCCCGAGCGGCGCTGGCCGGAGACCGCGATCACGGCGGCCCCGGTGTGGTGCAGCGTGGACCTGCGGGACGGCAACCAGGCGCTCATCGACCCGATGGACGTCACCCGGAAGAGGCGGCTCTTCGAGGTGCTCGTCAGGATGGGCTTCAAGGAGATCGAGGTCGGATTCCCGTCCTCATCGCAGCCCGACTTCGAATTCGTACGCCTGCTCATCGAGGAGAACCTGATTCCCGACGACGTGACGATCCAGGTGCTGACCCAGTCCAGGGACGAGCTGATAGAGCGAACTTTCGAGAGCGTCGCCGGCGCGCGCCGAGCCATCGTGCACCTCTACAACTCGACCTCCGCGCTGCAGCGGCGCGTGGTGTTCGGTCTCGACCGGGAGGGCATTGTCGGCATCGCAGTCCGCGGCGCCGAGCTGATCAAGCGGCTGGCCTCGGACCAGAGGTCGACGGAGTTCGTCTTCGAATACTCGCCTGAGAGCTTCACCGGCACGGAGCTCGACTTTGCCAAGGAAATTTCGGAAGCGGTCATCGAAGTCTGGTCGCCCACGCCCGATCACCGGATGATCCTCAACCTTCCGGCGACTGTCGAAATGAGCACGCCCAACATCTACGCGGACCAGATCGAGTGGTGCCATCGCAACATCAAATCGCGCGACAGCTTCGTCCTCAGCGTGCATCCGCACAACGATCGCGGCTCCGCCGTGGCGGCCACGGAGCTGGCGCTGATGGCGGGGGCGGAGCGGGTCGAGGGAACACTCTTCGGCAATGGCGAGCGCACCGGCAACGTGGACCTGATCACGCTGGCGATGAACCTTTTCAGCCAGGGCGTCGAGCCTGAGCTCGACATCTCGAACATCGATGACCTCCGGCGCACCGTCGAGGCGTGTAACCAGCTGCCTGTCCATCCACGACATCCCTACGCGGGCGACCTCGTGTACACGGCGTTCTCCGGTTCGCACCAGGATGCGATCAAGAAGGGGATGGAGGCGCTCGCCGCATCCAAGGACGAGGTCTGGGAGGTTCCGTATCTGCCGATCGACCCTCATGACGTCGGCCGAACGTACGAGGCGATCATCAGGGTCAACAGCCAGTCCGGGAAGGGCGGTGTCGCCTACATCCTCAAGAACGACTATCACCTGGACCTGCCGCGGCGCCTTCAGATCGAGTTCATGAAGGTGATCCAGGGCATCACGGACACCACGGGCAAAGAGATCACCCCCGAGGAGATCTGGCGAGCCTTCGAGATCACCTACCTCGGCCCCAAGGCAGGGCTCGAGCTCCTCGAGACCGACACCAGCGACCACGCGGGCACCGGGTCGGACGGCACCAAGCTTCAGGCCGTGATCCGAATCGGTCGAGACCAGCGGACGATAGTCGGAACCGGGAACGGGCCTATCGCTGCCCTGACCGATGCGCTCGCTCGCGAATGCGGGATCAAGGTGCAGGTGGTCGACTACGTCGAGCACGCGGTCGGCGCCGGCTCAGACGCCATGGCCGTCGCCTACATCGAGGCTGCCGGCGAGACCGGCGCCGCGGTCTGGGGCGTGGGACTCCACTCGAACATCCTCACCGCGTCGCTGAGGGCTGTCGTGAGCGCAGCGAACAGGCTTCCAAAGAAGGCTGGCGCCGCCGCCGACCACTACGCAGGCGGTGCGAGCGAACAACAGAAAACAAGGAGAAAACCGTGAGCACCGCCACCACCCGCCACACCACCACTGCGCTGGAACATTCCAGTGGGAACTTCGCGCTCATCGACACACTCAGAAAGTGGGGCATCACCTTCTTCTCCGGCGTGAACGGAGGCGGCCTCATCCACGTCGCCAAGCACCTCGAGCCGCTACTCGGACTCGAGCAGATCGGCGACGGCAAGCCGCGCATGCAGACGATGGGGGAGTACGTCGCGGGCTTCGTTCCCCTCGGGTACTACCTCGCTTCGGGCAAGGTGGCCGGCTGCCTGACGACGACGGGCGCAGCGACCAAGCTTGGCTCGAGCGGCATCACCGACGCCAAGCTGCACAACATCCCCGCTGTCTACGTCATCGCCCTCAACTCGACATTGTCGATTGGGCTCTCGCCTCTGCAGGACGTCTCGGAGCACGGGATGAACGTGATTCCTCAGCTTCGAGCTGAGCTGGGCGACGCCTGCATCGTGGTCGACGACATCTCGAAGCTGCAGGCGCAGCTCGAGCAGGCGCAGTCGATCCTCGCGGAGTCGAAACCGGTGGCCATCGCATTCCACCCGGACATCCTTTCGCAGCAAGTCGAGGTGAACGTGCCCAAGGCCGAACGGTCGCGCACCTTCGACCAGGTCGACGCAGATCGCTTCGTGCATGAGCTCCCCGGGCTCATCAACGGACGCCGGGTGATCATCTACGTCGGCGCGGAGGCCGCGCGCTGCCCGGGCATCACCGAGCTGTCCACCGAGCTGTCCGAGCTCCTCCAGGCGCCGACTGTCTGGTCGGTGAACGGCGCCAACGCGGTCTCGCGAGACAACCCGTACGCCTACGGATACATCTCGTTCGGCGGCAACGACGAGGCCATGAAGCTTTGGCGGAGCGTCAACGAGAACGACATCGTGATCAGCCTTGGCTTCGACTCGGGCGAGTACTCGCTGAACCTCAGTCCCATCCCGGCCGGCCACGTTTGGCACTTCACAGCGTGGAACGAGCCCTACGGGCACAAGGACGGCGACTTCAGGCACCGCGTCAAAGGCGACTACCGAGTCGTGCGCGGCGACATCGAGAAGACGCTCCAAGAGGTACTGCCGAGGCTCAAGGGCAAGGTCGGCAATCGCCCGCATGTGGATGTGCCGCGTGACCTCAACAATCGGACCATCTCGCGCGAGGTCCGCAAGGGATGCGTCGACGCTGTCGAGTTTTATGGAGAGCTGTACAGGTCATGGCGGCCGCACAGCATCGGGTTCGACGACGTTTGCACCGCTTACAAGGACCGCCAGTACGTCACGCAGAGGCCGCACCAGTCGATGCCGTTCCATACGGTCCACGACGGTTCCGCGATGGGCGGAGCTTTTGGACTCGGTGTGGGCGCCAAGGCCGCGGATCCAAGCCTGCACACCTTCGTCTTCTCGGGCGATGGCTGCTGGAGGCTGTTCGGCGGCGCGCTTGCGGAGGCGGCGAACATCGGCATGAACCTCTTCATCGTCAACAACGGCACTTACGCGATCGTCGACAAGGGCCTGGAAGTGGTGATCCCGGATGTCGACAAGGGCCGTTATCACGGCAAGCTCGCCCCCATCGACTTCGTGGCAGCCGCCAAGGCCCATGGGTGGGACGGCTTCCGCCTGCGGGCCGACCTGGGCAACCTGGACGAGATCCTGGACGCCTGCTACAAGGGATCGGGCCAATCGATCGTGGTCGACGTGCCGATCGATGCGGACCAGGTGATCGGGCTCAACCCGAGGCTGAACAACCTGACAACGGAAACGTACCTGTAGAGGCACTAGCACCCTCTCCCCTTAGGGGAGAGGGACGGGGAGCGTGGCGTGAGCTCGGTACCAGTGGCCCTAGGTGACGGCGATGTCGATGGCGGGCCTCATCGCCGACAGGCGGTGCAGCACTTCGTGCACCGGGTGCGTCAGGAAGCCCTCGGGCAACTCGGCAGGCGTGGCTTCGCGGTCCTTCATCGTCGGAAAGGCAACCTGTTCGAGGATCGCCTGGAAGCGCGGACCCCACTTTCGGCTCCCCAGACGGGCCGTGGTCGAGCAGTTGTCGACCATATACGCCACACCGCGAGCGTGCATATAAGGAAGAAGCGAATCGACTGCCTCGATGATCGACTCGTTGGCGATCTCAGAGTACGGGTGGCCATGCTCCACGAGGATGTCGACCTGCGCCATCATCGCCCCGGCAAAGGTGCCTGCCGTGAAGCCGTCGATGTCAGTCTTGATCTGAGCGCGGCGGCGCCGGACGTCCGCGCCGGCCGACCACATCGGCGATCGGTCGATCGTCGTCATCGGATATTCGCTGAAGCGGTTCGCGGCCATGACGACGCTCTTGATCTCGTTACCCGACATCACCTCGTCGTAGATCTCAGCCATCACGCCCTTGAACGATGAGTAGGTGGCGTCGTACGCGCGGCGGAAGTCGCGCCTGCCATCGGCGTCGAGATGCTCGTCGAGTCCGACCAGCCCGTGCCGCGAGATGGTCTCGCGGATGGGTCCTGTCACCGACTCGCAGGCTCGATTGAAGGCGTCCTCTGGTGTAGCCCCTTCCTCGAGGTAGAGCTGGTACAGGGCTTCGACGATCCCGTGGACGGCGCCCAGCAGGATGCTCCGCTCGCCGAAGAGGTCGGAGACGACCTCTGATTTCAAAGTCGTCTTGAACGTGTAAGGCGCCCCCAGCGCCACCGACCACGCCAGCGCGACGTCCGTGGCACGGCCGTCGAGGTCCTGCTCGACTGCGAAGCTTGTGTTGATGCCGGCGCCGTTCAGCTCGCGGCCCTGCTCGTACAGGCGACGCACCGATGGACCCATGCCCTTCGGGCACACCGCGATGACATTGACTGTTAACGGGAAACGCTCCCCCGTCGTCTCGAGGTAGCCGAGGAGAAAGCCGTGCGACAGGCCGATCGTCGCTCCAGGTCGCAGCGCCTCAAACACCTTCTTGTAGAGCTGCGCCTGTGCGGCATCCGAGATGAGAAGGATCACCAGGTCCGACTTGCGGATGATGTCGAACATCTCGCCCAACGTGCCGTCCTTCTCATCGAAGCCGGCGGCTCTGGCTTCGGCCATCGACTCGGACCCCTGGCGAAGGCCGACGGCGACACGAATCTTGGTGCCGGCGAGCGATTCCTTCAGGTTCTGCGCCTGAGCGGGGCCCTGCGAGCCCCAACCGATCACACCGATCTGAGAGATTCCCGCCAGCGCCTTGGGCAGCAGAGGGAAGAGGTTTCGCCCGCCGCGCAGGAAGCTCTCCTCCACGCCGTCGAGCTCGATTCTCTCGACGTGAAAGACCTTCGAATCGAAGAGGTTGGGTTGGCGCTTCACGTGGGTGGTCGTCGGCACAACCGCACAGTCTCGGCTATTCGCCTGCCGCGGGATAGGTTCCGAACAACTTGACCTCGGTCGTCTCTTTGGCGAGCGCCTCCAAGGCCGCGGTCGCGGCGGCGGGGTCGCTGACCTCGAAATCGACGTAGAACCGATACTGCCAGGGCCGGTCGGGCGTCGGCCTGGAGTCGAGGCGTGTCAGGTTGATGCCGCGTTCCGAGAAGCACTGGAGGGCGGCGACCAGACTGCCCGGCTTGTGCGAGCCGATGAAAGCCAGCGAAGCTTTGGTCAATCCGGCGGCACCGGGCCGGGCTGCCTGGCCCCGATCGATGATGAGGAACCGGGTCTGGTTGGAGTCGTCGTCCTGGATGCCCTCGGCCAGGATCTTGAGCCCGTATCGGCGACCAGCCGCCGCGCTTGCGATCGCGGCGCTGCCCACGACCATGCCCTCGGCGACCGCCCGCGCCGCCCCGGCGGTGTCGTGGTAGGTCACGGCCTGGATGTTCCGAGCCTCGAGGAAGTGGCGGCATTGCAGGAGAGCCTGGGGATGCGACAGCGCCCTCACGACAGGCTCGCCC
>DATCAV010000211.1:0-6347 GCA_036512415.1 Candidatus Dormiibacterota bacterium
CAGAAGCGCCTGGAAAAGGACCTGATCATCTGGCTTGCGACCTGCGGCGCTGACGGCCGGCCTCATGCGGTTCCCGTGTGGTTCTTGTGGGACGGCAAGACGTTTCTCATCTACTCGGTGCCCGGACAGAAGGTCAAGGACATCGAGGCCAACCCGAAGGTCCAATTGCATTTCAACACGACTCCTGACGGCGGCGACGTCGTCCGCATCGATGGCGACGCGTTGCGCATAAAGCGGTACCCGCTCGCCTACAAAGTGCCCAAGTACATCCGCAAGTACGCGCGCCTGATCAAGAGCTACGAATGGAAGCCCGAAGGCTTCTCGCGCCAGTACCACATCGCCTTGCGCGTCCGGCCGACCCGTCTGCGCACCGGATGAAACACCCAGTGCGTTTCGGCATGAAGCTGTCGGGCCAGGACACGACCATCGAGGCCCTGCGGACGGTCTGGCGCCTGGCCGACGAAAGCGGTTTCGACCACGTCTGGGACTTCGACCACCTCGCCTCCATCGGCGCGGGCGGCCTTGACCGGCCGGTCTATGAAGGCTGGGCGCTTCAGGCCGCCATGGCCGAGGCCACCAAACGGGTGCGAATCGGATGCATGGTCACAGGCAACACGTATCGAAATCCCGCGCTCCTGGCCAAGCTTGCGGTCACCGTCGACCACCTCTCGGGCGGCCGCCTCGAGTTCGGCATCGGCGCGGCGTGGGCGGCGATCGAGCACTCGATGTACGGGATCGAAGGGCTCGACCACCGCGTTGGGCGGCTGAGCGAAGCGTTGCAAATCATCAAATCGCTGTGGACGGAGGAGCGGACCAACTTCGATGGCCGCTACTACAAGATGACCGACGCGATCGCCAACCCAAAGCCGGTACAAAAGCCATATCCCCCGATTTGGATTGGAGCGTCGGGGGAGACGACCATCAAGCTGGTTGCCCGATATGCCGACGTCTGGAACACCGGCTCGGCTGAGATCGACAAGGGGACCGAGGTCATCGCCAGGCTCGAGGACGCATGCGGTGCGGTGGGCCGCGATCCGTCCGAGATCCGCCGCTCGATCCAGTTTGCGTGGGATGGGCGGGACCGCTCTCGCTTGCTCGAGCAGTCGGCCCGCTACCTCGAGCTGGGCTTCACGGAGCAGATCCTCATGCTCGATCCGCCGAAGGCGACGATGCTGGCCGGCAAGCTGGCCGACGCGCTGCCTGAGCTGCGCAACGTTGGAAGGGTGCGTAAGTAAGGGTTCCGCGCGACAATGGCGGCTGATTCAACAGGAGTGAACTGGAGGTAGTCATGGCGGACAGCGTTTATCGAGTGACCGAGCTGGTGGGGACGAGCAGCACTTCATGGGAGGCGGCCGCGAAGAGCGCCGTCGAGACCGCGTCCAAATCGTTGCGAGACCTCCGCGTCGCCGAGATCGTCAGGCAGGACCTCACCATCGAAAACGGGAAGGTCACGAAGTACCGAGTCCGGCTGAACGTGTCCTTCAAGTACGACGCGCCCCCGGCAAAAACTACGCGCCGTAAATAGAGCGACTGCCCCGGCATTGGCACGCGGCCGGTGCCGGGTCCCGTTGCTCTCTAGCTAGCGCGGCAGGGTTGGCCGGGGTTTCCCGGGCCATGACTTTGATTCTCGGCGCTCCCAATCGTGGCGTGGAGAAACTAATTCGTCGATAAATCCAATCCCGGGAAGGAGAGCAGCCGCGTCGGCGAAGCCGACCCGGCGATGAGAGGGAACAGTCTGGTTCCCTCTCATACAGCGCCTACGGCGCTGATGCCGCCATCAGCTGGCAGCCGGCTGCTTTCATCTCCTCGAACGCATGCAGGCCGGCTTCCGCGTTGGCGGCAGCGCAAAGGTTGATCAGGATCCGGACCTGGAACTCGTGCTTGCGGGCGTCGAGGGCGGTGGCGAGGATCGTGTACTCGGTGATGAGGCCGCAGATGTCGAGGTGGTCGACGCGCTGCTCCCTGAGGACGTCAACCAGCACGTGACCGCGCAGATCCTGTGCCTCGAACGCCGAAAACGCGGCGGCGTGCCGGCCCTTGTCCAGCACGGCCCCGATGATCTTCTCCCTGACCAGGTTCGAGATCGGGGTGCATAGCACTGCCCCTGATGTCCCTTTGACTCCGTGGGGCGGCCACGACTTGATGTAGTCGGGCTTGTCCGAGAAGTGGTCTGGCGGATCCTCGTGCAGGTCGCGGGTCGCCACGACGAAGGCGTACTCGCTGCGGAAGTGGCGGACGTGCCGGGCGACGTGGGCGACGACCTGGGTGCCGCCGGGAACGGGCAAGGCGCCCCCTTCCACAAAGTCGTTCTGGAGATCTACGACCAACAAGGCGTTCCTCATATCGGCGACTCTCCTCCCCCTAGACTGGCCGTATGCCATCGGTGATCGTAGCGGGCGCGCGCACGCCTTTCGGCAAATTTGGCGGCGCATTCAAAGATGTGCCGGCAGTTACCCTCGGCGGCCATGCCATCCGGGCAGCCCTCGAGCGAAGCGGCGTGGCGCCTGACCAGGTCGACTACGTGATCATGGGGCAGGTCCTCCAGGCTGGCACCGGCCAGATCACCGCCCGGCAAGCCGCGATCGAGGCGGGCATCCCCCAGGAGGTTCCCGCGATCACGATCAACAAGGTGTGCCTGTCGGGCCTCAACGCCATCGCGCTGGCCGACCAGTTGATCCGCGCCGGGGAGGTGGAGGTCGTGGTCGCCGGCGGCATGGAGTCGATGTCGGAGGCCCCGTACCTCGTGCCGAAGGCGCGGTTCGGCGCTCGGACGGGCAACGCGGAGATGGTCGACTCAATGGTCCACGACGGCCTGTGGTCGACCTTTCTGAAGGAGCACATGGGGGCGAGCTCGGACGACGTCAACCGCGAGCTGGAGATCAGCCGCGAGGAGCAGGACTCCTGGGCGGCGCGATCGCACCAGCGGGCTCAGCGGGCGTGGGAAAGCGGCGCAATGGCAGGCGAGGTGGTGACGGTAGCGATTCCCCAGCGTCGCGGACAGGCGGTGATGGTCGATCGTGATGAGGGTGTGCGCCCGGGGACCACAGAGGAGTCGCTCGGCAAGCTGACTCCAGCCTTCCGCCCGAACGGCACCATCACCGCCGGCAATGCGTCGCAGATCTCGGACGGTGCGGCCGCAGTCGTGGTCATGTCGGCCGAGCGGGCTCGCGCGCTCAAGCTCGAGCCGCTGGCGGAGATCGTCGCGCACGGGATGAGCGCGGACCGGTATGCGTGGCTGCACACGGTGCCCGCGCTCGCCCTGAGCAACGCCCTGAAGAAGGCCGGCCTCGCCGCCGGCGACCTGGACCTGGTCGAGATCAACGAAGCGTTCGCGGCCGTCGCCCTCAACGCCACTCGCATGCTCCAGCTGGACGAGGACCGCGTGAACGTCAACGGCGGGGCAGTGGCCCTTGGCCATCCGCTTGGTGCTAGCGGCGCCCGCCTGGTGCTCACCGTAGTGCATGAGTTGAAGCGGCGCGGGCTTCGCCTTGGCGCGGCAACACTGTGCGGTGGTGGCGGCCAGGGTGACGCGCTGATCGTCCGCTCCATTTCGTGAGCCAGAGAACCGTCGCGCCCTATGGCGCATGGGCGTCGCCCATCACGATCGACCTGCTGCTCAACGGCGCAGTCTCCATCGGCAGGGGCTCCATGCCTCGGTGGGATGGCAACGATCTCTACTGGTCCGAGCTGAGGCCGACCGAGGCGGGCCGCCAGGTGATCGTCAGGCGCAGCGGAGGCGTCAACACAGATGTCACGCCGGCCGGCTACAACGCCCGGACCCGCGTTCACGAATATGGCGGCGGCCACTACGCGGTGAACGGTGGCACGGTATGGTTCGCCAACTTCGACGACCAGCGGATCTACCGCCAGGACCGTGATGGCGTTCCTTCCCCGATAACACCGGCGTGTGATATCCGGCATGCAGACATGCTGGTCGACGCTTCACGAGGACGGATCTTTGCCGTGCGTGAAGACCACACCACGGATGCGAGTGAGGCAGTGAACACGCTGGTGGCGCTCGATTGGAGCGGCGAGCGAGACGCGATCATGGTGGCGTCAGGCAACGATTTCTACTCTTCACCGAAGCTCAGCCCCGACCGCACGCGGCTCGCATGGCTGACGTGGAACCACCCCAACATGCCGTGGGATGGATGCGAGCTGTGGGTCGGAGAGCTCGATGCGAACGGCGGTGCCGCCTCAGCGCGCAGGATCGCAGGCGGCCCGACGGAATCGATCTACCAACCGGAGTGGTCGCCGGGTGGCGAGCTCTACTTCGTCTCGGATCGCAACGACTGGTGGAACATCTACCGAGCCCGCGGCGACGGGGACGAGCCGGTATGCAGACGCGCGGCAGAGTTCGGCTCGCCACAGTGGGGGTTTGGCATGACGAGCTATGCCTTCGTCAGCGAAAACGAGCTCGCCTGTCTCTATTCGGAGGCCGGCGGCACCAAGCTCGGTCGCTTTGACACCGTCAAGGGGACCTTGAAGCACGTCGAGCTGCTGTACACAACGCTGACGAGCATCGCCGCCAACTCGCGGCGCGTGGCGCTGGTGGCGGCGTCACCCACGTTGTCGGAGCGGGTCCTCGTGGTCGACCTCGACACCGGAGCGCAGGAGGTCGTCAAGGTCTCCAATCCCGCGCACATCGATCCGGGTTACTTCAGCGTTCCCCAAGCGATCGAGTTTCCAACCGAGGGCGGGATGACGGCCCACGCCTTTTACTACCCGCCTAAGAACAAGGACTATCAGGCGCCGCCAGGCGAGCAACCGCCGTTGGTCGTGCACAGCCACGGCGGGCCAACCAGCTCAGTCGGGTCCAGCTTCGACCTCGAGTTTCAGTACTGGACCAGCCGCGGTTTTGGCATTGTCGATGTCAATTACGGCGGGTCATCAGGTTTCGGGCGTGCGTATCGCCTGCGCCTCAACGGCAATTGGGGCGTGGTCGATGTCGACGATTGCATGAATGCCGCCCGATATCTTGTCGAGCGGGGCCTGGCCGATGGCAAGCGCGTCGCCATCACCGGTGGTTCTGCGGGCGGCTTCACCACGCTTGTCGCGCTCACCAAGCGTGACTTCTTCAATGCGGGCGCGAGTCACTTCGGGATCGGCGACCTCGTCACCTTTGTCAAAGACACACACAAGTTCGAGTCGCGCTATCTCGACACTCTTGTCGGTCCATACCCAGAGCGCGCCGATCTTTACCGCGACCGATCGGCTGTCAACTTCGCTGACAATCTCAACTGTCCGGTGATTCTCTTCCAGGGACTCGAGGACAAGGTCGTGCCGCCGAGCCAGGCCGAGGAGTTCGTCGCCGTATGCAAGAGGAAGAAGCTGCCCTACGCATATCTGCCCTTCGAAGGTGAGCAGCATGGCTTCCGGCAAGCCAAGAACATCAGGCGCTCAATCGAAGGTGAGCTCTACTTCTACTCGCAGATTTTCGATTTCGTCACTGCAGACGAGATCGAACCGGTCGACATACAGAACTTCTGATGATCGAGGGTAAATAATCTCTGGGATGTCGGCGTGGCGGAATGGCAGACGCGCCAGCCTTAGGAGCTGGTGTCCGAAAGGGCGTGGAGGTTCGAATCCTCTCGCCGACACCAGACCGATTGCTAGTCAGGTGGCCTAGAGTTCAGCTTTCATGGCGAGCGGGTTGACATGAGCAGCAATGGCAACGGTCAACACGTAGGCGGATACCGCGTCCTGCGCGAGATCGAGACCGACAGCCTCGGCGTTGTCTACGAGGCGGAGCATCCGCGCCTGCATCGAAAGGTTGCAGTGCGGACGATCGAGGCAAGCGTCGCTCGCGATGTGAGCTTCTCGCGCCGGTTCATGCTTGAGCTGCGCTCGTACGTTGCCCTCGAGCACGAGGCCATCCCGCGCCTCTATGAGCTTGCGTACGACGGCGATTGCCCATACCTCGTGACCGAAATGATCAATGGCCGCACGCTCGACGCGGTGTTCGGCGACGGCGTCCGATATGAGCCGTTAGGCGTCATCGAATTGCTGCGACCGATCGCGAGCGCGCTCGACTATGCGCACAAACGGGCAACTGTTCATCGAGACGTGAAGCCCGCGAACATTCTTCTCGCGGATGACGGGCGCACCCTCTTGACGGGTTTCGGCCTGGGCATGGTCGCCTCGTTCAACACAGTCCCCGGAACGGGGGGTCCGGTGGCGCCCGACTACGTGGCGCCTGAGCGCCTGGTCGGACGCGAGGTGGATGGCCGGGCGGATGTCTATTCGCTCGCCGCGATCATCTTCGAAGCCGTCACCGGCCGCCGGCCTTTCCCGTCGAAGAGCTGGATCGAGACGCTCAGCCGGCGCCTTTACGAACCGCCACCCAG
>DATCAV010000212.1:0-2566 GCA_036512415.1 Candidatus Dormiibacterota bacterium
GTGATTAATCCAATCCTGGGAGTGAGAGCAGCGCTTGCGGCGAAGCCGCACGCGCGATGAGAGAGAACCGAACTGGTTCTCTCTCATACGTTTTTGGGGGAGTAGAGGTCGATGGAATTCAGGTCAAGTGGAGGGCGCTGGACTGGTCGGCGAGCTAGGGCCGGGGACGATCGGAGCTTGTTGACCGGGGCGTGGGAAGCCACGACCCGGTCGCGGGTTACCGAAGAAGGGCCCAGGTTGGCCCGGGCCGGGGTGTCTTGGAAATGCTCCGAAGGCCGGCCGTTGCACGGCGGTTCCATTTAGCGGAGCGATCCGGTTGGAGGCGACGGCACTGGCAATGCCCAGGACGACCCCGCCGACCAGCAGCGCGCCGCCGAGGATGCCCAGGGTTCGGTGCTTCATGGCTTTGAAGGGTCCCCGCGGAGCAGGTCGCGCGCGTGCTGGAACTCCTCCGCGTTGATCTCACCCGACGCGAATCTGCGCGCGAGGATGTCCTGTGGGGATTCGGCCGGCGTGGGTGCACTGCCCACCAGGGCAGTTCGCGGCAGGGCACGAATCGCCCAGATGGCCAGGAGCACGATGCCCGCGACGATCGCCAGCCAGGACAATCCGCCAAGGACCATGAACAGGTAGCCATACGAGCTTGTTATGTGCTGCGGCATGAACATCAGGGGTGGGATCCTCCGCTGACCACAATTCCGGGGCCGGGGCGGGTGGTTATGGGTTGGCCCTGGTTGGTTCCGGGTTGGTCCTGGTTGAACCCGTCGTCGTTCCCGGTGAATGGCTGCCCGTCCTCGTTGACGGGATTGCCACTCTGAACGGAAGCGCCGGCGGTGCCTGGAATGGTGGCAGCGCTCAGCCAGGCGATGATGCCAACAGCCGCGGCTGCTGCCAATGCCACGGCTATGGTCAGATCGCGCAACTTCTGCACTGCGTTGTCACGGACGATGGCCATCTCGGCTTGCCGCCTCACTGTGGGCACGTCAACATCATCTCCTACCTGTCTGAACCAGGCCTGAGAGAATCCTTGGAACTTCCTTAGAGAATCTCATCCGCCAGCGGCAGCTCGACTTCGAACGTCGCTCCGCCGCCCTCGGTCTTGCTGACCTTGACCCGTCCTCCGTGGGCGGCGACCACCGCGCTGACGATGGACAGGCCGAGGCCGGAGCCGCCGCTGTCACGGCTGCGACTTGGGTCGGCTCGATAGAACGGTTCGAAGATGCGCCCAACGTCCCCTTCGGCCAACCCGGGGCCATGGTCCGCCACGGACATATGCCCGAGACCGTCATCGGTCGCGACGACGACCTCGATCGGCGTCAGTTGGGGGGTGTGGACGAGGGCGTTGCGCATGAGATTGCCCATCACCTGGCGCAGGCGCGTGTCGTCTCCGGTGACGATCACTGGACCGTTGGCGCTCAAGCTGATCTCGCGGTGTGGAGCGACGACTCGCGCGTCGGCCACAGCATCCTTGGCGATGGTCCGCAGATCCACGGCCGCTTTGTCGAAAGGACGTCCCTGGTCCAGGCGGGCAAGGACTAGAAGATCGTCGACGAGGCCCGTCATACGAATCGACTCTTCCTCAATGCGGCGCCGCGCCGATTCCGAGTCAGTGGGCGACTCGGCGGCGCCCCTGCGGAGCATCTCCGCATAGCCACGAATCGAAGTCAGCGGAGTGCGCAGCTCGTGCGACGCATCGGCGATCACGCGGCGCAAGCGGTCGTTCGACGCCGTGCGTTCGGCGAAGGCGGCCTCGATCTGGCTGAGCATTCCGTTGAGCGCAAGTCCAAGGCGGCCGATCTCCGTTTGTGGAGTGGCCGGCTCAACGCGGCGGCCGAGGTCGCCCGCGGCGATGTGCGCTGCCACTGCACCCATTTTTTCCAGCGGCCGCAGGCTGATGCGAATGATCAGGAAGGCAAGGATCGCAGTCGCGATGACGACCGCGGCGCTGATGGCGAGCTCGAGCAGCAAGACCTGGCTCAAGGTGAATTGGGTTTCCGTCAGGGGTACAGCAAACACGACAACGTCCCCACTGGGAAATGAGTTTTCGGACCAGTGGGTTACCCGGTACCGATCCACACCGCCAGTGCCCTCGACAGTGACGGGCTGCGTTGGCGTGCCTTCAGCGGTCTTCGGCAAGGACTTCGGGAGCACTGGGCCGGCGGTCGATGAGGTCGCACCGAGCTGGGCCCGACACACGGCGAGAACGGTCCCGTCTGGGCCTATCAGCTCCGTGACGGTGTTGGCCGGAAAGGTGGTGGACGATCCGGGCCCTCCAGAACGACAGTCGGGACTCCTGAGCACGTTCACCGCAGTGATGACAGTTGAGCCACTGACCAGCTGCTGGTCGATCCGGCTGAGCAACGAGTTTTGCAGAGTCAGGTAGGTTGCGCCATTGGCGATCAGGAGTCCGACGATGACCAGCGACATGACTCCGAGGAGAAGTCGCCCACGGAGCGACTGGATCATGGCCTCGGGGCGCGGAGGACGTAGCCGACGCCGCGGACCGTTTGCAACAGCGGCGGCTCGAACTTGTCCACCTTGCGGCGTAGGTAGCTGATGTAAGTCT
>DATCAV010000213.1:0-5003 GCA_036512415.1 Candidatus Dormiibacterota bacterium
GGCGCCCATGGGCCCGCACCACCGGTAGCCGTTGCCCGCTCCCCGGTGGCGTCGTCCACCCCGTCCGGTTGCTGCCGCCAGACGGTACATGAGGTCCTCTGCCCATGCGCACGCGTTGGCCACGCGGCGGAACCGGCCAACGTCGTGGTCCATCCCCGCCGAGTCAGCGCCAACGTGGACATGGCCGCCGGTTCTCGTGGTGACTGTTGCGCCGTTCTCGCGCAGGATCGCACAGGCCCTTTCCAGCTGCGCCCAGGTCTCGGGCGTGTCACGCAATACCGGGCTCACTACCTCTCCATTGACCGTGGTGTCGCGCTCGACCACCCACTTTCCAGGCTCGCGGTGGGAGTGATAGCCCTGCAGGTTCGGCGTGGAGGCGAGACCTGCGGCGTGGAAGGCGCGCGCCACCTCATTGGCATCGGCACCGTCGAATTCGATTTCAACGCCGAAGGTCTGGTTGGGATCCCCGATCACGTTCTCCCTCTCGTACTCGCCGCCCGAAGTCCGGGCGAGGTGGAGCAACTGGCGATGAAGCTCGTCGTTGGATGTCAAAGACCGCTCGCCTTCGGGCACCTCTGAGCCTTGGGCCTCGAGGAACTGGTCCCAGAGCTGCTGGGCCTCGGCCTGCTCGCGGTCGATCCTCTCGCGTTCGTCACGGTGGCGCTCGACGGACCGCGCGTAGACATCGGCCCACTCGGGGGTGTCGACGGCGGGGTCTTCGATGTCCGGCACAAATGCGGCGGCGGGGACCACCTGTGCCTGTGCCGGTACCGCGACGGATCTGGTCGCAAATGGGGCGCCGACCACTGCCTGGATCGGCGCCGGTTCCGCAAGGATGGCCTGTGTCGACGACGGTCGAACCACGACCGCGGGGCCCGCAACTGGTGCGATGGTCGCCGTCGTTGCGTGGTTCGTGGTGCGGCTAGCGCCCTTGCTTGGCATCGTTCAGCTTGCTCTCCGAAGCCGGCGGCGCAGTGTCTGCTGCAGGTGGGCGTAGAGGCTGCTCAGGGTCTGCTCCGACATGCCGGGGGCGGCGTTCGCCTCCAGGCAGAGGGCCCGGCCGGTCCGCCGATCGACGATGACGTCGACGCCGGCGTAATCGAGCCCGATCCGGCGAGCGCCTTCCCGCGCAGTCGCCACGACCGCCGCCGGCAGGGTGGTGACCAGCTGATGCGTCCACTCCGGTCGGAGGTCTTCCAGGTTTGCACGCGTTGGCGGCTGCTTCGCGTAGGCCGACACCACGCGACCGTTGAGGACGCTCACGCGGTATTCGGCTCGGTCGGGAATGAACTCCTGAAAGAGGTCGTAACGAGCCCTCTCGCTCCACGGGGCGTCGGCCGCAATGACCGCCTTCCCGCTGCCCCGCGCTCCCCGACGTTGCTTGGCGACAACGCGATCGGACTCCAGCAGATGCATGTCCTCGGGTCGGAGCACCGTCCGCGGCGCGAGCTCACCAAGGCGGCGCACCGACTCCACCTGGTCTGACGCGATGCGCACCGCGTCTGGCCGATTCAGCGCCACAAGGTCCGCGGGCAGAGAGTCGCTCCCGCCCCAGTTGAGCACCAGCGGAGGCAACTCCTGCCCGCGCGGGATCTCGGAGGGGTCATGGACGACGTGAAGGTTTGCGCCTTGGTGTGCCACCGCCTCGACGTTGCGAATGAGCGCGTCCGAAGGCAATGAGCGCGGCGCCAGGATGTAGACGGGAACGTCGTTCGGCGCCGCCTGGAAGGCGATCGGCGGTAATCGCACATCGCCGGTAGGCTGCGCGGGCGCCACATCGGAACCTGCGACCAACCCAGGTGGCCTTCGCCTAGCCAGCTCCAGAAGTTGGTCGATAGCGGTTTGCCGCTGGTCCAGCTCCAGCTCGTAGCCGATCGCCAGCCCAGAACGCTGACGCTCTTCTTCGAGGCGGCGCAGCTCGGCCAGCCGGCCATCAAGGTCGTCAATGGCGGCGCGGATTCCCTCTTCGTCGCCGCGGGCGCGGGCGCGGGCCAACTGACGCAGCCGGGATTGGGCGCGGCGGAGGCGATATCGGTACAGCTCCTCCGCCTCCTCCGGAACCAACCCATCCTCGCGAGCTGCGAGCTCATTGAGCCGCTCGACGTCGATGCCGCGGCGCAGGGCTCGTCCGATTTCGGCCACCGTGAAGCCGGCCGTATCCCACTCCTCGCGCGTTCGTCCGACTGCTGGTCCCGCAACGACAGGTGGTCCGACCGCTGGGTTGGTGGTCGTCGTGCCGCGGCCGCCCTTCGATGGCATTAGGCTGCCTCCAGCCCGCGCAGGATCGATGCGTAGGCGCGGTCGTTCTCGGCGCAGTTGAGAAGGAAGCACTCGCGGGCCGATCGCGCCACCGAGTCGCGGACTCGCCCGAGGAGTCGGCGGCGCTGCGCCAGGCCGTATGCCATCCCGTTGCAGATCACGAGGTGACGATGTGGAGCCGCTCGCCGGTAATCGACGAGTCGCTCCGCCGCGTGAATCCCACCCAGGATGAAGGTGACGTCGGGCCTCACAGCGCGGTGGAAGAGCGCGATGTCCTCGACGGTTTCGCGGTGCGCGCGCAGCTCGGCGTGGATCTTGCGGCCGCCGCAGAAGATCGACACCGCCTGCAGGTCAGACTGGCTATTGATCCAGTCCGCCCACAGCCGGCCATCTGGCTCGAAGAAGCTGAAGCCGATATCCGGGACAGCGCGGACCCCGGCTTCCACGAGCTCGTGGTAGACAGCGATTGATCTTCTCTGCTGGACGATCTGATCCCAGCGACTGGCCGCCCGCCACACAGAGAAGTTCGGCGTCAGCACCAGATCGAAGCCCATGCCGGCCAGGTCGGCGATGATGCGACGCCTCGCAACCCAGAAGCCTTCGAGCACCCGGTCCTCCACGTACAGCTGCAGCGCGACCTTGGTGGCCGGCCCGAGGCGATAGACCTCGCGAACCGGCCGCCGGTGCTTCCGAGTGACCCACCGCCCGGCCGTGCCGAAGACGCGGCCGCCGTGCAGCGCGACCCAGGGCACATCCAAGGGATCGGCGTATGCCTGGACCAGGACAGGAAGGTGATCCGGCAGCTCGGGAAGAGCGGGGTGCCGCACCGGTCGCGGCCACCTGAGGTCGAGGCCACCGAGGTGCTCGACAACCTGGCGGCGCTCCGCCATCATCCGCTCCGGGTCGAGGCATCCCTCGCATCGACCGCGAAGGCAGAAGTTGGGCTTCTTGCCGCAGCGAAAAGCGGCGGGACATGCATCGCAGTGCAGGCCGCAAGTGATGCCCGACAATCAGCGGTCCCCCGCGTTGCGCACGAGATAGTCGCCGAGGAGCGGCACGGTGAAGGCGAGCCGGCCACGCTCTGGCCGGTAGAGCAGACCCTTGTGCTCAAGGCGCGCGACCAGCGGCTGTATCCGGTGGTTGGATAGCTTCAGCAGCTGGAGAAGGGATTGGATTGATGCGTCCTCGCCCTCACGAGCGATGGCGTGCAAGAGCCGGCGCTCCAGGCTTGAGGTCTTTGCCAGGCGGGCGTCGAAGAAGGCGTGGTCGAGGGCCCGCAGGATGGTGGGACGCTGACGCTGGAAGTCACGCAGCGAGATCGTCGGCAGCGTTGGGACGGCATCCCAAAGCAGGGCGCCGAAGAACTGGATGTGGAACGGATAGCCGCCGGTGTCCGCGAGGACAGCTGAGATGACTTCGTCGTCAGCCCGTCGACCGCCAGCTTCCAGCGGGCGAGTGAACGCGAGCGCGGCCTCGGGCGGATACAACGCGTCGAGCTGCTCGGCCTGGAACATACGCTCCGAGTAGCTCTTGGCCCTAGCGAGGTTGTCGGTCAGGGTCGGCAGCCCGCAGGCGATCAGCATCACCGGCAGTCCCTGACGTTGGGCACGCGCCACGCTCGCGAGGAATAGACCGAGCGGATAATCGTGCAGCCGGGGCGTGTCACGGAGAACGTGAGCCTCGTCATAGGAAAGCAGGACGCCGGGCCGGCGGCCCTCAACTGCTCCCTCGCAGGCGAGCTCGAGGGCCTGGAACATCCGGTCCTCAAGCAGGGCTGGCTGACGGGCTGCCACCGCCGGTGGCTTCACCGCCAGGGTCACGCCTTCGAGGGAGATGGTCAGGCTCCCGAGCATGTCGAGCGCCCGCCTTGCTGCGGTGCTCGATCGCATGCGCATTGCGCCCGTGCGCGACGAGTGCTCGACGGCGCGGCGGCAGTCTTCGACCAGAGCGAGCGCGAATGTCGACTCGTCCTGAAGGTGCTCGCTGCACTCGCGGCGCACGACAACCCAGCCCCGCTCCTCAGCGAGGTCGGCGTAATGCTGCAGCAGCACCGTCTTGCCCACGCCGCGAAGGCCTGTCAACCTGATGTTGCGAGGAAAGTCAGGGAACCCGGCCAGGTATTGGTCAAATCGCCTGAGTTGTGAGGTCCGATCCGCCAGATAGGGTGGATCAAGTCCCATTCCCGGCCTGAAAGGGTTGATGCCGGCGGCCGAATGATTGCGTTTTGGCTGAATCATTTGATATCAATCACCCCGGGCGTACGGAAGTCGGCAAGGTCTCGGTCTAGCCCCGCGAGCAATCCGCTAACGAGTTCGCGCTCCTCCGAAGTGATCTCGCGAGCCAGGTTTCGGAGAGCGCGCGCGAGTTGGCGGCAGAGGTCGGCGATGGCGTCCAGCCGGCTCTCGAAGGTGAGCGGCTCAGATGTCTCTGGATCGCCGGCGAGCGCACCGTCAACGTCTAGATCGCGGTCGGCGAGCAGGCGATTGACCGCCCGCCGGACCTCGCGGTGCGTCAGCTCGGCAGCGCGCTCGATCAGCTCGGTCCTCTGCTCTTTGTCAGCCAGCCGAGAGATCTGAATGGCGTGCTCCTGTGGTAGGGGACGCACACGGTCCTGCTCCTCAGGATCCAGGCGCAGGAGACCGACCTTCACCTTGCGCTGCGACTCGGAAATGCCGAGTGCCTTTTCGGTTTCGCGCCATCGCGAGAGCGGCTTCGCAACGGGCTTGCCGTCGGCGCCGTTGACG
>DATCAV010000214.1:0-4775 GCA_036512415.1 Candidatus Dormiibacterota bacterium
CTGCCGCGAAACCGAAGACCACAGCGACCCGAAGCCGACCCAGCAAGTGACCCAGGCGGCGGTCGCGGTCGAGCGCCTGGAGAAGACGCTCGGAGCCAACAAGGTGCTTCGGGGCATCTCCTTCGAAGCCCAGCCTGGCGAGATCTTCGGGCTCCTCGGCCCGAACGGCGCGGGCAAAACCACAACCCTGCGGATCATCTGCACCCTGCTGTCGCCGGATGCGGGCAAGGTCTCGGTGCTTGGCTTCGACACGCGAACCGCTCCAGCCGAGGTGAGGCGCCGCATCGGAGTCGTCACCGCAGACATCGGCGTCTATCCGCGGCTGTCAGCTCGCGAGAACATCGAATACTTCGCGAAGCTCTGCGGACTGGAGGGTGGCGAGCTGGCACGGCGGGTCGATGGCGTCATGGAGCGGCTGGACATGGGCTCGTTTGCAAAGCAGCGTGCCGAGAGCCTTTCGTCTGGGCAGAAACAGAAGGTGGCGATCGCCCGGGCCATCGTTCACGACCCCGAGGTGTTGATGTTCGACGAACCCACCTCGAACCTCGACGTGCTCGCTTCAAAGGAAGTGCGCGAGTTCATGGTCGAGGCGAAGGGTCGCGGCAAGTGCGTGATTTTCTCCACCCACGTCATGCACGACGCGGAGCGGCTGTGCGACCGCGTCACCATCCTCCACGAAGGCCAAGTGGTAGGAGGCGGGTCGATCGCCGACGTGCGCGGCGGGCGGCGTGATCTGGAAGATGCATTCCTGGAACTGGTCGACGCGCGCTGATGGGCTCGGCGTGGGTGGTCTACAAGAAAGAGACCCGCGAAATACTTCGCGACCGTCGCACCCTGATGGCAATTGTGCTCGCGACGCTCGTGGCCCCTTTGACGCTTGGCATCATTTCCCAGGTCTCGCTCCAGACAGCGACGCAGACGTACACAATCGGCTACAGCGGAGACATCCCAACCGGTCTCGACACCCTTTTGCGCTCCACCGGCCTGAAGCTGGAGTCAGTCGCCGATCCGAAAGCGGCTGCTGAGAAGCAGATAGATCTGGGGATAGCCTTCCTGCCGGGCGAGCTCGACGAGTACTACGACCCGAGCCGCCAGAGCGCGGTGCTCGTGGACATCCGGCTGCAGACCGTACTAGCCGAGTACAACGCTGCGAAGGCCGCAGCGGCGCTGCAGCAGCGCGGAGTCGACCCCGGCATCCTCACTCCGATTCGCCTTGTCTCACGCCCCCTGAGCTCGCCGGCAGAGGCGGCCTCGAACGGCTTCCTCAGCTTCTTCCTTCCGTACATCCTCATCACGATGATCCTCACCGGAGGCTTCTCGGCCGCCCTCGACAGCTCGGCTGGGGAGCGGGAGAGGAAGACCCTCGAGAGCCTTCTCCTTACGCCGGCCCCTCGGAGCCGCGTCCTGCTTGGAAAGATCGGAGCCGTTACAACGGTGAGCCTGGCGGCGGCTATCGCCGCAATCGGCTCGATGCTTTTCGCGCTGTCGCGAATCTCACTGGGAGGCTCGACCTTCCACGTAAATCTCGGCGTATCGGCGACGGTGGTGATGATCTGGCTCGCCCTCCTGCTGGCTATCTCTTTCAGCTCGTTGACGCTTGCGCTCGGAACCCTCGCGAAGAGCTTCCGCCAGGGTCAGGCATATGTCACCCCGCTGTACTTCATCACGATCTTTCCTGCCGCGATCACCCTCTTCATCCCGGACTTCAACCCCAATCTCGCGTACTACCTCATCCCGATCCTGAACGCGGTGCTTGTCCTGCGCGACGCGATCTTGCGCACGCAGGTTGATTGGGCTCATCTGGTGGTCACAACGATCAGCCTGGGAGCGACGGCCGTCATCTCCTGGGTTGCCGCCCGCTACCTGTTCACACGCGAATCCTTGCTCACCAAGTCCTGACCGGAGGCGGCCCGGCGGCGGTTGGTGTGGCTGCCGGCGTGCTGGTTGCGCTGGGCCTTTTCGCGAAGTCGGGCGAGCGCCAGCCACCCTCCCCCGGGTTGTAACCCGAAGCGGCGGATAATTCAGACATGAACACTGCTGTGATCGTTGCCTGCGGCCGCTCCGCGATCGGGAGGGCGCGCAAGGGCTCCCTCATCGACGTCCGACCCGACGACCTGGCCGCTCACGTCGTGACGAAGGTGCTGGCGCAGGTGCCCCAGCTCGACCGCTCGGAGATCGAGGACTTGATCTGCGGTTGCGGGCTCCCCGGTGGGGAGCAGGGACACAACATCGGCAGGGTCATCTCGATCCTCGCGCGACTCGACGTCCCGGGCGTCACCGTGAACAGGTATTGCTCCTCGTCGCTCATGACCACGCGCATGGCGGCGCACGCGATCGAAGCGGGTGAAGGCGACGTGTTTCTTTCCGTCGGGGTCGAGTGCGTGTCGCGTTACGGCAGCGGGTACCCCGATGCCCCCGACACTTACAACCCGCGCCTGGCGCGCGGCAACTCCGAGGAATATCCCGACATCTACATCGCGATGGGCGAGACGGCCGAGAACGTGGCCGAGCGCGAGAAGATCAGCCGCGAGGAGCAGGACCGCTACGCGGTAAAGAGCCAGAACGCCGCAGTCAAGGCCCGCGACAACGGCTTCTTCGACCGCGAGATCATCCCGGTTCCCCTCCCCAACGGCGAAATGTTCGCCAAGGACGACAGCCCGCGGGCGGGGACGACTGTCGAAGTGCTGGCCACGCTCAAGCCGGCCTTCCGCGAGAACGGCACCGTCACAGCGGGCAATGCGTGCCCTCTCAACGATGGGGCGGCCGCGGTGGTGGTCATGTCTGAGCGACGAGCCAAGGAGCTGGGCATCAAGCCGCTTGCGCGCGTCGTCTCGACCGGGCTGACCGCCCTCGAGCCTGAGTTCATGGGTCTCGGCCCGATCGAAGCCTCGAAGCAGGCGCTCAAGCGCGCGAAGATGACCATCGACGACATCGACATCGTCGAGATCAACGAGGCCTTCGCCGCGCAGGTCATCCCTTCGGCACGTGGTATCGGCGTCGATCCGTTCAGCGACAAGCTGAACCCGAACGGCGGTGCCATCGCGCTCGGTCATCCGTTCGGGATGACCGGCGCCCGGATCCTCTGCACGCTGCTCAACGGCCTCAGGGAAAGAGACAAGACCTATGGCCTGGAGACGATGTGTGTGGGCGGCGGCCAGGGGATGGCGATGATCCTGGAGAGGCTGAACTAGAACCGGCTTAAGGCCGCCCGCGAATCAGGCCTGAGCGTGATGCTCGGCAGAGGCCTTGAGCAGGCCGGTATCGCGCGCTCGAGCAGGAAACCACCCCTCGCTTGAGTGCAACGAAATAAGGAAGGCTCGTTGGGTGGTTGTTGCGTGAGTACGCAACCACCTTCCCGCCAAGGAGCAGTCGAATATGCGCGCATTCGCTCTTGATGCCTTCGGTCAGCCCGGCTCGATTCACAACGTGCCTGAACCAGAGCCCGCCGAGGGCGAAGTGCGCGTGCGCGTGGCTGCTGCGTCCCTAAACCCGTTCGACAGCGCTGTGCTCCAGGGCTATCTCAAAGACAAGATGGAGCACCGCTTTCCGCTCATACCCGCCGGCGACTTCTCGGGCACCGTCGACGCCCTCGGGTCAGGGGTGACGGGATACGCAGTCGGAGACCATGTCTTCGGCGTCACCGGCAAAATGGTGTTCGGCGTGGGCACCTTGGCTGAGAAAACAACCGCGACAGCCGGGACCATTTCCAAGCGCCCCAACTCGATCAATGACGTCGAGGCTGCGGCGCTGCCCCTCGCGGGAGTATCTGCGCTAATGTGCGTCGACGCCGTCGACCCCAAGCCAAAAGATGTTGTGGTTGTCGTCGGAGCGGCCGGCGGAATCGGCAGCTACGCCGTCCAGCTCGCCAAGGCCCGAGGCGCACACGTGATCGGCGTGACCATCAAGGAGAATGCCGGCTACGTGAAAGGCCTGGGCGCCGATGAGGTCATCGATCGCACGGCAGGAGACGTAGCGGACGCGCTCAAGTCCAAGCACCGCGACGGCGTCGCAGCGATCATCGACACCGGGAGCGACGCGCCCTCCCTCGCCCACTTGAGCGAAGCCGTGCGCAAGGGCGGAACTGTTGTTTCGATGAAGGGCGCGGCGGCCCCCGACGAGCTGGCGAAGCGAGATGTAAAGGGAGTCAACGTCATGACTCAGGTGACTACCGAACGCCTGGAAACGTTGGCGAAGCTGTCAGCCGATGGAAAATTGAAGGCTCCAAAAATCCGCGCCTTTCCGCTCGACCAGGCGGGGGAGGCGTTCAAGCTCCTCGGCCAGGTCGGCGGCAAGCTCGTTATTACGCTCTAGCGACCTTCTTGTAGAAGCGGCACGGCGGGGACTCCGCCGTGGTGTGGAAGTTCCAGTGGCGGCACCACGCAGTGCCGTCGAACATCCTGCACGTGCCACAGGTGACGCGCGGATTCTCGACGCTCGTCTTTTTCATGTGGTGCTCGTCGCGCTCGCCGGCAAAACCTTCCTTCACAGCTGCGAGCGCACTTCCCACAGGTCGGAAAAGAACCGCTCGCCCACCGGCCGATCAGTGCTTGAAATGGCGCTGGCCGGTGACCACCATTGCAATCCCAGCGGCATCCGCCGCCGCCACCACGTCGCCATCCTTCATCGATCCGCCTGGCTGAATCGCAGCCGTCACACCCGCGCGGATGCCCTCTTCCAGGCCGTCGGGGAACGGAAAGAACGCATCGGACGCCATGACCGAATCCTTGGCCTGGTCGCCCGCGCGGCGCACCGCGATCTGCACCGCCTCGACCCGC
>DATCAV010000215.1:0-2696 GCA_036512415.1 Candidatus Dormiibacterota bacterium
CACCAGCTGGCCCGCGTACATGACGACGATGGTGTCGGCCAGATAGCGCGCCGAAGCGATGTCGTGGGTCACGTAAAGGATGGCCAGACGCTCCTCGTCGCGAAGTTCGGCGAGCAGGTTGAGCACGCCAAGGCGGATCGACACGTCGAGCATCGACACCGGCTCGTCGGCGATCAGCACGCGCGGGCGGACCGCCAGCGCGCGGGCGATGGCCACCCGCTGCCGCTGGCCGCCGGAGAGCTCGTGCGGGAACTTGCCGGTGAAGCTTTCCGGGGGATTCAGAGCGACCCGGCGCAGCAGCTCGGCCACCGCGGCATCCACGTTGCCGCCGGCCATGTGGTGGATCTCCAACGGCCGCACCAGGTGATGGCGGATCCGGTGCACCGGGTTCAGTGACGCGAATGGGTCCTGGAAGACCATCTGGACCTGCGACGAATACGAGCGCGGCCTTCCGCGGGGCGCAGGCCGGCCGTTAAGCAGAACCTGCCCCTCGTCGGGTTTGATGATCTTCGCGAGCAGGCGCGCCACCGTCGTCTTACCCGCCCCGCTCTCGCCCACCACCGCCGTGACCTTCCCCGCGTCGAGACGCACCGACACCCGGTCCACCGCGTGCACCGGCATGCGCCGCGCGAACGGCCCGCGGCCCTGCTTGACCCAGAAGTATTTGGTGAGATCGCGACCTTCCAACACCGGAGCCACCGCGTTCATCGCGCGTGGACCTCCGCGACACCGGGATCCGGTCGGGCCAGCTCCGCAGGCACTTTCGCATCGCCCCTGTGAAGCCAGCAGGCGACCTCCCTGGCCGACCCGTTCAGCGGCGCCAGCTGCGGCACGTCGTGCCGGCATTGCTCCATCGCCCACGCGCACCGCGGATGGAAAGCGCAGCCCTGCGGCAGGTCACTGAGGTCAGGCGGCGACCCCGGGATGCCCTGCATCCGCTCGCGCTTGCCGTGCATCGGAGGGAAGCAATGGATGAGGCCGTGCGTGTACGGCAGTCGCGGGGCGTTGAACAGCGAGGCCGCGGGCGCACGCTCCATCAGCCTGCCCGCATACATGACCGCAATCTCGTCGGCGAGCTCCACCAGCAAGGACAGGTCGTGCGTGATGAACAGAGCGGCAAAGCCGAGCCGGTCGCGCAGGCCGATCAGCTCCTCGAGGATCTCCCGCTGGGTGACGACGTCGAGGGCGGTGGTCGGCTCGTCCAGGATCATGACCTGAGGTTCGAGCGCCAGCGCTATGGCGATCATCGCTCGCTGTCGCATGCCGCCGGACAGCTCGTGGGGATAGCTGCGCAGCCGGTCGGCGTTGATCCCCACCATGTCGAGCAGCTCTCCCGACCTCTCCAACCGCGCCGCTCGCGAGAGCTGTGGGCGGTGCACGCGAAGCAGGTCGTCGAACTGCGCGCCGATGGTGATCACGGGGTTGAGCGCGTTCATCGAGCTCTGCAGGACGACCGAGATCTCAGACCACCGGACGGAGCGCAGCTCCTCCTTGTCCGAAGCCAGCATATCGATGGTCCCTTTGGGCCCGTCTCCACCGACCGGCTTGGAGTGGAACAGGACCTGCCCGCCGGTGATCACGGCCGGAGAGCGAAGGAGGCGGATCGCGGCGAGGGCCAGCGTGGTCTTGCCGCTGCCGCTTTCGCCCGCGAGGCCGAGCACCTTGCCACGCCGGAGGACGAGGTCGCAATCCACGACCGCGTGGACCGCCTCGTCGCCGTATCCGTAATCGACGCTGAGCCCATGGATCTCGAGCACCGGGTCTCCCACGTTCTGCGAGCGGGCTGCCAGTGAGGGCACGGCGGGCCGGTTGCCCACGACCGGAGTCATGCCCAGCGTGGCGCGCGAGCTGATCCCTGCCTTCTTGGCGACCTTGCGCGTCAGGCCTGCGATGCGCAGGCGCGGGTTGATGAATTCGTCGATGCCGAAGTTCACCAGCGCGAGGCCGGTGCCGAGGAGGGCGACGCACAGGCCGGGCGGCGCCCACCACCACCACCACCCGCCGCGAATGGCGTTGTTGGCGAATCCCTCGCGCAGCATCTCGCCCCAGTTCCACAGGCCGGGCGGATACGAGGTGGGCGAACCGCCGAGCCCGAGGAACGCGATCGCCACGTATGCGTAGATGGCGTAGAGGGTGGTGAACAGAAAGGACGCGGCGACGATCGGGACGAGGTTGGGGAGGATTTCGGCGAGGATGATCCGCAGGCGGCCTTCGCCTGAGACGCGGGCGGCCTCGACGAAGTCGCGGTTGCGCAGGGACAGGGTTTGGGCGCGCAGCACGCGCGAGCTGTAGGCCCAGGCCGTCACCGCGATGATGAACGCGACGAGCAGGATGCTCGAACCCGCGCTCGGCACGTAGTCGGCGAGCACGATCAGCAGCGGAAGGCCCGGGATCGCCAGGAAGACGTTGGAGATGAGCGACAGGACCTCGTCGGCGTTGCCACCGAAATAGCCCGCCGAGACGCCGAACAGGATGGAGAGGACCGTGGCGATCGCGGCGGCCAGGAGGCCGACGAACATCGTGGCCTGCGTGGAGGTCAGGACCTGTGACAACACGTCCTGGGCGAAGACGGTGGTGCCGAGCCAGTGGGCGGCGGACGGCGGCAGCGGCAGCGGGTAGTAGTTGGGCGAGATGCCAGTGCCAGGCCCGGTGCCCGGGACCAGGACGTGCTGCACCCAGTTCTGAGGGTCGGTCGC
>DATCAV010000216.1:0-8386 GCA_036512415.1 Candidatus Dormiibacterota bacterium
GTGGCTCGACGAACACTGTGGACGCTCTACCTCGGCAACCTTTTCACGTCGATCGGGTTGTGGTTCTTCCTTCCTCTGCTGCCGATCTTCATCGGCCGCAAGGGGGGGTCGGCCGCGCTCGTGGGCGCTGTCTTCGCCGCCGGCTTGCTGGCGAGCGCCGCCATCCGATATCCGGCGGGCTGGGCCGCGGATCGGTTTGGCACGCGGCCGGTGATGGTGGGGGCGATGGCGGCGTACGCGCTGCTGTTCCTGGCCTATCTGATTCCACTACCCATCGGCGCGTTCATCGTCCTGCGGTTCCTGCACGGCGCCGCCGCCGGCGCATTCTGGCCTGCCGCCAACGGATTGATTGCGGAAATCACGCCTCCGAACCAGCGAGGTCGCGCGTTCGGCATCATGCAGTCCACCAACATGGCCGGCATGCTGTTGGGACCGGCGGTCGGGGGATTCGTCGCCCTCTACAACTTGAACGCCATATTCATCATCTCGGCCGTCGCGTCTGTCTTTGCAACGGTTGCGGTGGCGATGCTGCCCAACGTTCGCGTCGAGGCGCCGATCGAGGCGCCCGCGGGGCCGATAAAGATCGCTCGCAGGCTGCTTCCGCTGCTGCTGCTTGGCGCAGGCACCGCGTACATGATCGGGACCCTCGACACGATCTGGTCGCTCTACCTGACCTACCGGGGAGCCACCACGTTCGCGGTGGGAATCTCCTTCATGGCTTTCGCAATCCCGGCGATGCTGCTGAGCGCGAGAGTGGGCGCGCTCGGCGACAGGTTCGGCACCCGACGCCTCATCATCGTCGCCCTTATAGGCACAGGCGCTTTCGGCGCGATCTATCCGTTCGTCTCGTCAGTGCCCTGGCTGATCGGACTCGGCCTGGTCGAGGGGATGTTCTCGATCTCCGGCGCCCCGAGCCTCAACGCCGAGGTCAGTCACATGGCCGAGGCGGGCCAGCAGGCGCGCACGCAGGGCGTGTTTCAGACCGTGCAGTTCGCGATTCAAATCGTCGGTGCGCTGGTCGGCGGCGCACTGTTCACTGTGAGCCCCACCTGGGCCTTTCTCGCCATCACTGTGGTGTGCCTGCTCGGGATTGCAAGCGCCGTGCTGCCGCAGAGGCTGAAGCTCCTGCGGCTCAGTAGCGCACGCGATCGAGGCTTGGCCACCCGTACGACACCTCCTCCACAATCGCTGGACCGATAGTGGTCGGCTGAGTTCGAACGTACACGCCCCCCAGTCGCTCGTAGAAATCCCGCGCCGTGCTGTTGTCCCGCATGACCCAGATGATCATGTCATCGAGTCCCATGTCTCGAAGGCCGCCGACTATCGCGCGCACCAGCTCACGGCCGTAACCTCGCCGTTGGGCCGACTCCAGGACATAGATGGCGTAGAGCTCACCTTTATAGCCTGCCTCCCCGGCCCGCTCGCGGCCACCGGACGCGAAACCGACCACCTCGCCACTGTCGTCATCCGGGTCTTCAACGACGAAGGCCAGGTTCGACCTTTCAGCGATGAAGCGCCGCCATCGATCCGTGTAAGCGGCCTCGGTCAGCGATTCCAGGAAATCGGCGGGCAAGAAGTCCCTGTACGCCGACCGCCAGCTGGAGACGTGAACACGTGCGATGGCGGCGGCGTCTTCGACGTCAGCGGGCCTGATCATCTGTCATCCAACAATCTATCGCCGAGCGTCCCCTAAGCTGACGTCTGGCGGCGATGGATTCCGACGACGAGCCCCAGTCGCATTCGAGCACCTCGCGCCTCCGGCGAGCGTTGACTCTCGGCGCCTTGTCAATTCTCGCCCTCTCGATCGCCGGGCTCACTTACCTGCATCCAACCTTGGACCTGGGCGAGGCGGGCGCTCGCGCGGCGACATCGAATGTTGGGTCACGCCACCTCGCCGCGGTCGACTTCGTGACACCGGCGACGGGCTGGGTCGTGGTGGAGCATCAGGCGCACGACTTCGTCGTGCTGCGCACGTCGGATGCAGGGGGGACATGGAATCGCCAGCTAGCCGGCCCGGCCGAAGTGATCGGCGAGTACCTGCGTTTCTTCGACGCGTCTAACGGTCTCCTTGTCGTTCTCGGAACCCAGGCCGCTTTGTATCGCACAAACGATGGGGGCAACACCTGGAGCCGGCAGCCGCTGACGCGGGCCGGCGGATACGTTTTGTCAGCCGACTTCATCGACGCCGATCACGGCTGGCTGCTCGCCCAGGCGTCAACCGAGGGAGAGGCATTGCTCCGTACCGATGACGGCGGCAGAAGCTGGATTGGGCTGGGCAGCCCGGTGGCGTACTCAGACTGGGCTTACCGCGTCCTGTTCTCCGACCCGAGCAACGGCTGGCTATACAGCGAGTCGACGGGACCGTATGCATACAAGAGTCAGGATGGCGGCACCAGCTGGCATCGCGTCGATTTGCCGGCGCCGCCTGGAGGCTGGCCGGTCATCCCCCGTGGATCCGCCGCGACCGCTCGGATGTTCGTGGCAGCGCACCCGACCCAGGGCGCCGGGGTCAGCGTCACGGTGGGTGTCGCCTCATCCGATGGTGTGCCCCCCGGTGGGGCCCTCCAGGACTTCCCTGTGTACAGGGCCCGCACCTCCGATGGGAGTGGCTCGACGACATCTGTCTACGCCGACGTCGGCCGTAGCGGCGATTGGTCGACAGGCGTGCCGAGCCCATCACCTGAAGGAGAGCTCGTCCAGCAATTCCAGCTCAGCTCGATCGACGGCGGCCTTTCGTGGAAGACGACCTCGACGCCCGCCGCTCAGGGCGCGGTTGCATACATCGATGCGCACAACTGGTGGTGGATCGGCTCGGGTGTGCAGTCGAAAAGCTTCGATGCAGGCGGCACCTGGTCGCCGATCCGGACCCTGCTGGTGCCGGCCCCATTGCCCGAATCCGTGCAAATCATCGACGCCAAACACGTTTGGTTTGGGGCGATGGTGGGGCCAAGGCCGCTGGTGGAGAGCAGCGACGACGGCGGGTCCAGCTGGACCATGGTCCTGCTCCCGGCCACCGCTACCGGCTACGCCTTGACGTAAGCGATCAGCGCGCGCGCCTCGGCCACGACCATGCCATCGTCTTGCTCCACGCTCGCCTCGCAGAACGCGAACCGCCGGGTGCGGTGGCGGACTGTCGCGCGTGCGAGCAGGCGCCCCGGCCGGCAAGGCCGGTAGAAATCGACTTTGAGGTCGGCCGTCGTGGTCGTCTCGCCGTCGTCCGCAAGCGTGAAAGCGACTGACGCGAGCGCCTCGTCGGCGAGCGTTGCGATCGCGCCGCCGTGCACGATCAAGCCGCGGCTGGTCGGGAAACCGTGAGCCTGTTCCGTCATGTTGCCCTCGAGGACGAGGCTGCCGGCTTTGACCTCGACCAGCCTGGTCCCGATGTTGGCCACCATGCCGGTCGAAGACCACTCCTTGTAAAGCTCAGGAAGCGCCTTGGTGCCATACGGTTCGGTTTCGGGCATGAGCGAACTCGAACAGTAGCACCCGATCGTGGGTGCGGCAGGGGATACAAAGGGGGGGTAATCTCTGCGCCGTGATCGCTCGTACGCTCCCCCGGCTTTCGCGCAAGCCGCCAGGACCGCGGATCGCCATGTCGCCCGCGTCGTGGGGCATCAGCGACGTTCCCGGCTGGGGCCATCAGCTCGACGCCGAGCGCGTGCTCTCTGAGGCGGCGGCCGTGGGCGAAGGGGTGATCGAAGCCGGACCGCCCGGATTTCTGCCTGACCGCAGCGACCTCGCCAAACCGATGCTGAAGCGCCACCGTCTTCGCGTCGTCGCGGGCCCGGCCAAGGCCATCCTGCATCACCACGACATCAGTGGCCCCGAGCTGGCGGTTCTCGACGGCCACGCGAGCTGGCTCGCAGCCCTCGGAGCCGAGACTCTGGTCCTGTCGGCGGTCCCCCCCCGGGACGCGGGCGACAAGCACGGCATTGTTTTGTCGAGCATGGGATGGGCCCATCTCCTGCACGTGATCGGCTCGGTGCAGCACGTCTGCTCGAGGCACAAGCTGCGGCTCGCCGTGCAGCCTCGCTACGGCAGCATGATCCAGGGGCCCGCCGACATCGAGCGGCTCCTGGTCGGCACTGAGGCGGCGCTCTGCATCGACGTCGGACAGCTCGTGTTGGTCGGCGCCGATCCGGTGGAGGTCCTCGAGCTGGCCGCCGGCCGCATCCAGCACGTGCACCTCAACGACATCGACGAACAACTTGCCGTACAGGTGCGCGAGTTCGGGCTCGACTACGCGGAGGCCGTCTCGCAAAATCTCTTCAAGCCTCTGGGGACCGGCGACGCGGATGTGGACCGCGTCGTCGAAACGCTGCGCAAGACCGGCTACAGCGGCTGGTACGGGCTCGAACAGGACACCAGGCTGCCGTCAGCGGAGGACAGGCCGCTGGGCATGATCAGCCGGTCCCTGCAGCACCTGAGGGACCTGCTCGGCTCAGCTATCCCGGCACCCAGCCGAGCCAGCTAACGCCCCGCTCCCGGCCGGCCCGCTGCGCGGTCGGGCCACCCTCTCCCCTAAAGGGGGGAGGGTCAGATTCGCCGGCCGCTGGCGGCCCAGTAACGCTCCCTGATCTTTCTCTTCAGGAGCTTGCCGGCGGCATCGCGAGGCATGTCATCGACGAAATCGATCGACTTTGGCTTTTTGTAACCGGCGATCCGCGCGGCGGTGAACGCGATGAGCTCTTCGGCAGTCGCGTCGGCTCCCGGGCGCAGCTGCACCACCGCTTTCACCGACTCACCCCATTGATCGTCGGGCACTCCGATCACCGCCACATCCATCACCGCAGGATGCGCATGCAGGACCGCCTCGACCTCGGCGGGATAGATGTTCATGCCACCCGAGATGACCATGTCGACCTGGCGATCGCAGATGAAGTAATAACCGTCAGCGTCGCGATAAGCGATGTCACCGACGGAGAAGAACCCGTCGTGCAGGCTGTGGCCGGTGGCGTCGGGGCGCTTGTAATACTCCGCGAGCCATGAATTTCGCACCATGAATTCGCCCGGCTCGCCGTCGGCAACCTCGGCGCCGTCAGCTCCCACGAGGCGGATCTCCTGGCCCGGGACCACCGTGCCGCAGGACCCCGGCTTGCGCAGCTGATCCTCCGGCCGCAGCACAGTGTTGATCCCGGTCTCCGTGGCGCCGTAAAACTCCCACAGCACCTGGCCAAACGCGGCCTCGGCTCTTTCTTTCAAGGCATGCGGGCACGGCGCAGCCCCGAGAAGCAGCGCTCGCAGCGATGACACATCGCGCGGCTTTCGAACCTGAGCGTCCACGAGTCGCTGCAGCAGCGTGGGCGCCATGAAGGTGGTGGTCACCCGATGCCGTGCGATGAGGTCGAGAGCTTCATCAGCATCAAACTTGGACTGCACCACCACCGTGGCGCCGAGCAGCTGGTGCAGCGCGCTGAACAGCGAGACTGCGCTGTGGTAGCCCGGTCCGCACATCAGATGGACATCTGAGTCGCTCAGCTCGAAGATCGAGATGACCTGCAGGATGTTCTCAATGTTCACGCCATTGGGACGCCATGCCCCCTTTGGATGGCCGGTGGTCCCGGACGTATAGATCATCGAAGCGCCAAGAGCTCCTGACTCCGATTCGTCTGGCGGTTCGTCTGACGCGGCTGCCATCAGCTGCTCATATGCGAGCCAACCCGCCCGTGCGCGCCCGCCGAGAGCGATGAGGCTTCGATCGCCAGCAACCTCGCTGCTTGCCGCATCGACCGCGTCGACGTGTTGAGGGCCGGCCACCACCACGCGGGCACCGGAGTCGTTCAGCACGTACGCGATCTCTGAACCTCGCAGGCGGTAGTTGACAGGTACGCCGACGAGGCCAACCTTGCGGAGCCCGTTCGAGATCTCGAACCCTTCGACCGAGTTGAACGACATCACGGCGACCCTGTCCTGCGGCCCGCAGCCAAGATCGCGGAAAACGTTGGCCGCTTGGTTGGCACGGCGGTTCAGGGCATCGAAATCGATCGTCCTATGGCCAGATACAAGCGCCACCCGGCTCGGGGTGGCGGCAGCGTGACGAGCGAGAAAATCGATGTCGGCCACAGATCCCATCGTAGGTCCGGCCCAGGGGGTGCGCCGGCGCTCTGCCAGGCCCGCCGCCCCAAGGGGGGACGTCCCCTCAAATAGGACCTACCTAAGGCGTTGCTTTGTTACAGAGCTCGTTAGTACCAAGTCCGAAGGTCGAAGCCGTCGGGGGGACGCTGCCCTTGATCACGACGCGGTAGCGGTAGCACCCCCCGAGGAGCGCCCACGATCCCGATGGAGCCCAATGGTGGAACACGACGGTCGCTGCGATCGACGGGTATTGCTGCAGCAGGCTGGGCGTGGCATCGGTGATCGAGGCGATCGGCGACGACTTGCTTGAGTCGAACTGCCACAGGTAGATCTTCGTCAGGTACCTGCCGGCTGCGCTGTCGGCCGCCGCCGGGAGCTTCGTCGCTTTGAGCAGCGCGTCCACCGCGGTCTGCGGCCCTGGCGCCGCCTTGACCGAAGCAAAGCTCTGACCCTGGATCGGGCCCGACCAGTCCACTCCGGTCACTCCACCGCGGCCGAGGTAGCCCTTGACCGGCGGGGTTCCATCCTTGCCCGAGGCTCGGTAGATCTGGATCCCGCCGTTGACTGCCAGCGCCAGCAGCGTCGCGTCGGGACTCCAGGCCAGCGCGTCGGCGTGGGGCAGCTTCGAGTTGACCGGTCGCGGGGCTGTGGATGGCGAGGGTGTGGCGGTTGAAGGGGTTGTCGAAGGAGAGCTGGTCGCGCCGGCGATCGGCACGTTGACGTCGATGGACTCGATCACCGGTCCGTGGTCGGGTCTGGACACGGCAACGGTCGTGCCGTCAGGGCTGATCGCGATCGGGCCGTCGTCCGGGCCGAGCTTGAGAGGAAAGGCATGCAGGACGTTGGCATCCAGGTTGAGCCAGTACCACAGGCCGGTGGCGAAGGCGCGCACCGCGACCAGTCCGCTGTCCCCTGGCGCCGCGCCTTCGGTGAACAGGGCGGCCTGGGTCGGCGGCTTGGTCATCACCTTGATCCCGGCCGTCGACTTCGTCAGGTCGAGCGCGTCCACCTCGTAAGTGGTGCAGCATCCGACCGTCAGCGCCAGGTAGTGGCCGTTCGCGACGATGCCAAAAGGACCTTCGCTCTGGAAGTCATACGAGGCCGCCAGCGGGGCGATCGTGCCGGCGAAAGGGTCGACGCGGAAGAGCCAGTCATAGGGCACCACACCGGCCGACGTCCGCCGCTCGGCCGGCCGGTCGTCGTGGATCGTGAAGTACAGGACGGGATATGACAGCCCGGGCGCCGGCGCCCATACGGGCCCGGAGATCCTGAACGCCCCTCCTGCCGGTAGAGGAGACACCACTGTGTTCTTGCCGGTCGCGGGGTCGAGCACGCCGAGGCCGTTGGCCGCCACGTAGGCGATGAGGCCCTGGCCCAGCGCCCCCTCGACAGGGGAAGGCGTCACTTGCACCACGGGCGTGCCACCGCCGGCGCACGCAGCCACCAGCAGGATCAGGAAGGTGGCAAGGCTCAGCTTCCTCAAGAGAGAGGTCACCGATAGGGTCGCGGGAGTCATTGCCACTGGTGTGTTACGCGAATTCCGCGGAGAGCGTTACGTTTGAGATGAGATCCGCATTCGTTTCGATGCTGGCGGCGGCCATCCTCAGTGGTTGCGGCGCATCGGGCGGCGGGGCCGCCCCGCCTCCGAGCAGTCCCTTCACGAGCCCCGGAGCGGGCTTCGACGTCACAGTCACCGAGAACACTCATTCCATCACCCTGCGGGTGGGCCAGACCCTGGCGGTCGTACTCCATGCGAGGGCCGGGATGACCAACTGGAACGGTGTGCGGTCCAGCGATCCGTCCGTGCTCGCCCCCATCGTCAACCCGGTTGCATCGGCCGCCCGCGGCGTCACGCTGGCTGCGTTCAAGGCCATCGCTCCGGGCAAGGCGCAAATCGACGCCACGGCCGGACCCGATTGCTCGCCTGGCCAGGCGTGCCCCGCGTACTTGATCGGGCTCACGATCGACGTAACGGTGAAGGGCGGGTAGGCAAAGTCTGAGGGGAGACTCCCCCTGGAGGCGGCGGGGCTGGCAGAGCCAGATCCCGGCGCACCCCGCCTACTGCCCTGAGGCGTTCCGAATCGCGGAGGCGATGGCCTCCAGCTCGGCGCGGCTCCTGGTCTCCGTGTAGTCCCTGGGAAACGTGAGGCCGAATCCGTCATTCGGATATCGGGGGATGACGTGAACGTGAAAGTGCGGAACGTCCTGAAACGCGATCTCGCCGTCGGCGACGAACAGGTTGACGCCGCCGGCGCCAAGTGAATCGCGGACGGTCTGGGCCATGTGTCGGGCGACTCGAAACGTGCGCATC
>DATCAV010000217.1:0-4691 GCA_036512415.1 Candidatus Dormiibacterota bacterium
AGTGATCGACGAGATCGTCGTAGGATTTGAAGACGCGGTTTGAGAGCCAGTTGTCGCGCATGAACTGCCAGACGTTCTCGACCGGGTTGAGCTCGGGGGATTTCGGCGGCAGGGGGAGAATGGTGATGTTGGCGGGAATGACCAATCGCGCCGACAGATGCCATCCGGCCTGATCGACGAGGAGGACCGCGTGGGCTCCTGGTGCAACCATCTCGGCGATCTCCGCGAGATGCAGGTTCATGGCCTCGGTGTTGCAGGCTGGCAGGATCAGGGCCGCACCCTTGCCCTGCTTTGGGCAGACCGCGCCGAAGATGTAGGTGGAGGCGGTGCGCTGGTCACGGGGCGCGCTGGGGCGCGTGCCGCGCTTGGCCCACCGGCGGGTGATCTTGTTCTTCTGGCCGATACGAGCCTCGTCCTGGAACCAGATTTCTATCTTGTCGCTGTCGACCTTCTTCGCGCACGCGATCTCGTCCAGGCGCGCGGGGAAGTTTTTTTAAAATCCTCGATCGCACCCTCGGCCTGGGCATGATGGCGGGGGCGGGCCGACAGCTTGCGGTAGCCCATGCTGCGCAGCTCCCGGCTGAGCGTCTGCTTGGCGATCGTGATGCGGAACTCCTCAAATATCCATTGCGCCAGATCGATCAGCCGCCAGCGCACCACGCCGTGGATCGCCGGGATCGGACCGCTCTCGATCATCCGAGCAATCGCCAGACGATGAGCGTCATTGAGTTTCGAGGGCTGGCCCGGCGCCTTGCCGTCCAGAAGACCGTCGGGACCCCGCGCGTTGAACCGCAACACCCAGTCCCGGATGATCTGCACACCAACACCGCCGATCTTCGCGGCCTCTGTCCGCGTCGCGCCGTCGTAGATCGCAGCAAGCGCCAGCAGCCGCCGAGCCTGAGGGCCATCCTTCGTCTTCCTCGCCAACCCACGCAGCCACGCCTCGCCGAAATCTCCCCGCAGAGACACTGGAACCGCCATGGCGAACCTCCATCGTTCGCCATGTTGAATCAGAACCGTGTCGATTTGGGAATCGCCGAACGAGTCATGCTTTCAGAGATGGGGTATTAGAGGGCGGTCGAACCCCTATAGCGTCATGTCACTAGCGAGGGCCGAAAGCGGCCCAAGCGAGCTACCGCCTCACCAACGGCCGCCGCGATTGACGAGCCGGATGATGATCAGCAGCAGGATCGCACCGATGGTGGCGCCGATGATGGCGTTGACGATGCCGGCGCCAAGGTGAATGCCCAAAGCCGGCAGGAGCCAGCTCCCGATCAAGGCGCCGACGATGCCGATGCATATATCGGCGATGATGCCAAAGCCTGTACCTTGCACGATAAGGCCGGCGAGCCATCCGGCGATGAGACCAACAAGCAAAATGACGAGAAGATCTTGGGCTGACATAGTTTCCCCCCTTTTGGCGACTGAAGCGCGAGGGAAGTGTAACAGAGTCGCGGTGGGGCAAGAAGCGATCCCACCATCAACCAGGCTGCTTTCGCTTAAGCCTTCGAGCGCCCGTCGCCTGCGTCGCTGAACCCGACTTTCGCATGCGACCCGTCGCAAAACGGCTTGTTCTGCGACACGCCACAGCGGCACAGGGTGACGCGATTGCGAATCTCGTAGCGGAAACCTTCGGCACCGATCACCGGCACGCCGCCCCGCACCCAGATAGGGCCGGAACAGCGCTCGACCGGGTCCTCGATCAGCCCGATCGATGGCTCGTAATGCGGCTCGATGGCCAGGCCGGTGGCGTTGTCCCAGGCGACGAGCCGGCCCGACGGGCAGTCGCAGGTCTGGCGGATGAAGTCCTTGACCGCGCGCGGGCTGTCCGTCTCTTGCACGAGGTGCCACACCTGCCCGTTCGGATCGCAGAAGCGCGCGAAGGCGCAGAGGCTCGGGGCGTCGGTGAGCGACAGCGTCGGGCCCGGGATCGTCTTGGCCTGCTCGCCATAGGGCTTGCGGCTTGCGGTCTCGGTGCCGTCAAAGCCGATCGTGACGTGGGTGCCATCGCAATAAGGCTTGGCTCCGCTGTGGCCGCAGCGGCAAAGGGCGTATTGCGCCTGATCGGGATAGTCGCGGCCTTGCTCCCAGCGCACCGACTCAGCCCCCGCGTTGGCGCCGATGGTCATCTGGGCGAGGTGCAGAGTGCCCGAGACGATGTAGGGGCCGTCTTTGGTGATCTCCACTTTCGCTGCGACACTCGTGGCTCCCATCTCCGCCTCCCTTGGCCCCCACTTTTCCGAATCATGCTCATCAAGCGCGGATGAGGCCCTTCTCTTTCCGCCACTCGGAAATGCCGCCATTGAGATGGCGGGCAGATTTGAGCCCGGCCTCTTGGGCCACTTGCACCGCCATGGCCGAGCGCTCGCCGAAGGCGCAATAGAACACCAGCGTCTTCGTGGCGCCGAGCTCGCGCAAGGCGCCGCCGGGCTTGAGCGTCTCGCCGAGGCTCCCATAGGGCACGTGCAGCGAGCCCGGGATCTCCCCCTGTTTGGCACGCTCGCGGTCCTCGCGGAGGTCGACGATGGCCACGTCGCGCCGGTCGAGCAGCGTGGCAAGGTCTTCCGTGCGCACCGACCAACCCCGTCGCTCCACCTCATCCTGGGCGAGCCCCACCCGCATATTGGCCGGGACGGCGGTGTCCATCATCTTCGGGTTGGGCAGATTGAGCTTGCTCATCAGCTCGACATAGTCGTCCACCGACTTCACCTGGAGCCGCGGGTTGAAAGCCCGCTCCTCGCCGATGGTGCTCACCGTCTCGCCCTTATAGTCATGCGCCGGATAGACCAGCGTCTCGTCCGGCAGTTTGAGCAGGCGGTTGAAGATCGAGTCATATTGCGCCCGCGCATCGCCGTTCTGGAAGTCGGTGCGCCCGGTGCCGCGAATGAGCAGCGTGTCGCCGGTGAAGACGCGGTCGCCCATGGTGAAGGAGTAGGAATCGTCGGTGTGGCCTGGCGTATAGATGACGCCGAGGCTCACGCCGTCGATGTCGATGTGCTCGCCGTCGCCGACGCGCATGGAGACGAGGTCGGCCTTGGTCTGCTCGCCCATCACCGTGATGCAGAGCGTGCGGTCGCGCAGCGCGCCGAGGCCGGTGATGTGGTCGGCATGGAGATGGGTGTCGATGGCCTTGACCAGCCTGACGTCGAGCTCGTTCAGGAGCTGGATGTAGCGGTCGACCTTTTCCAGGACGGGATCGATGATCAGCGCCTCGCCGCCATGGCGGCTGGCGATGAGATAGCTGTAGGTCCCCGAAACGCTGTCGAACAATTGACGGAAGATCATGGTCTTAAGCTCCTCGCCGGTCCGCTTGAGGGGGCCCCGCGTCCGCCACTTGCCCGGCCGGCAAGGATAGTATCAAGCCTGGCGGCGCAATTGCGGCTTGTTGCCCTTGGTCCCGCCACCCGGCCGGCGAGGCGGGAGCGGAGCGCGTTCGCAAGCCCGGCACATTGCACGCGGATATCGGGGACGGCCATGCTGCAGTGCGGCAACGGCCGCCCCGTTGCCAGCAGCGCCTAGCCGCTCTGCTGGATCTCGCCGGCTCCTGGCCTAAGCGCCGTCCTGGCACCCGCCCATTGCAGGGCGAGGCGCGTCAACGCCATACCCGCCAGCATCGCCGCCACGAATACGAGCGTCCCCTTGGCGAGCAGTGGCAATGAGGTGATGGCTGGGCCCGGGCAGAAGCCGGACAGCCCCCAGCCGACGCCGAAGATGGCTGGCCCGATAATCACACGCCGGTCGATCTCCTTGGCGGTTGGGAGGCGGAACGCATCGGCGAACAGCGGACGCCCGCGTCTGAAGGCGATCCGATAGCCGAGGAAGGTCACCGCCACTGCGGCCGTCATGACGAAAGCCAGGCTCGGGTCGAAGCTTCCGAAGAGGTCGAGGAAGTTCTGCACCTTGGCCGGGTTCACCATGCCGGAGATGATGAGCCCGAGACCGAAGATGAGACCGGCTATGAGGCTCGTAGCTAAGCGCATGGGTCAGCCTCCCAGCCCGTGTCGCATCACGAGCACCGTGAGGAACGCGGATCCCATGAAGATCAGCGTGGCGACCAGCGAGCGGCTCGACAGCCGCGCCAGCCCGCACACCCCGTGGCCGCTGGTGCAGCCATTGCCATAGGTGGTGCCGATGCCGACCAGGAGGCCGGCAACCGCCATCAACACCAGATGGTCGGAGACGGTCTGTGCCACGGGGGTGCCCTTTACCGCCAGCCAGACCAAAGGCGCCGCCATCAACCCCACCACGAAGGCACCCGCCTCGGCCGTGTCGGAATTCTGGTAGGGCGGCAGCAGCCGGCCGAGGATGCCGCTGATCCCGGCGATGCGGCCATCGCCAAGCATCAGCAGCACGGCCGCGACACCGATCAGCGCGCCGCCGATCGCCGACGCGACCGGTGTGAATTCAGTGACTGGCGCCTCGACTGGGATCATCGTGCCTCTGCTCCTTTCCTCGGACGTGCCGCAGTCTCCGCGACCTCGGCCCTCAGGCCATGATACACCACACCCCATGCAACGAGAGAGCCGCGCTCGTTCCAAAAATCCGCCAAAGTCCGAACCCGGACCAGCGCTCTTCCTTCCCGTACTGCCAGGGAGTTTCTTCGAGCGTCCGGCCGAAGACGTCGCCCTGGGATTGCTCGGCAAGGCGCTGGTGCGGCGGAGGGGACGGCGCCTTCAGGCCTACATCATCAC
>DATCAV010000218.1:0-10646 GCA_036512415.1 Candidatus Dormiibacterota bacterium
GCCTCGATGCCGTCGATGCCCGGCATGGCGACGTCCATGAGGATCATGGCCGGGTGCTGGCTCAGGGCGACGTCGACCGCCTGCAGGCCGTCGATCGCGATCAGCACGTTATAGCCGGCCTTCTCGAGCACACGCCGGCACAGGCGTTGGGCGACGTCATTGTCATCCGCGACCAGCACTGTGATCAGCGCTTTGTTGCTGGGTGCCGCCGGCTCAGGCATGCCGGCGCTGCAGTGGCGTGACGTTCTCCGCGGCCAGCGGGAGAGTGAAGTGAAATGCCGAACCGTGGCCGACCGCGCTCTCAACCCAGATCTTTCCCCCATGCATCTCCACGATCTGCTTAACGATCGTGAGGCCCAACCCAGTCCCAGGTATCGATTGCGCGGCTCCGCTCCGCACCCGGCGGAAGCGCTCGAAGACGTGGCCGATCTCGTCGGGGGGTATGCCGACACCGGTGTCGGTGACGCTGACCAGCGCGAACTCACCCTCGGCCCGGCTGGAAAGCGTGACGGTCCCGCCGTCCGGGGAGTACTTGACCGCGTTATTGACGAGGTTGCTCACCACCTGGACGAGGCGGTCGCGGTCGCCGACCACGATCGGCAGGCGCGGATCGAGGTCCGCCTTGAACTCGACCGACGGCGACCCGCCGGCGCGAGCGATCGCGTCGCTCAAAACCTCGTTGATGTCCACGCCCGCGGTCCTGATGCTCATGCGCCCCGACTCCATCCGGTCGAGGTCGAGCATGTCCCCGATCAGGCGGTTCACGCGATCCGCGTCATTGAATATGTAGCCGCCGTACGCGCGCACCTCATCGGGCTCCAGGCCGCCGTCGCGAATCAGCTCGCTGAAGCCCTGGATCCCGGTGAGCGCGGTCCTGAACTCATGGCTGACTATCGACAGGAACTCCGTCTTCGTACGGTCGAGCTTTTCGAGCGTCGCGTTCGCGCTGCGCTGCGATTCGAGGGCCTCGCCAAGCTTGTCCTGCGCCTCCCGCACGAGTGTCACATCCTCAACCATGACGAGAACGTGCTCCGGCTTGCCGCTGGAATCGGGAATCGAGGTCGCGGTGAGCTGGAGCCACAGCCAACTGCCGGCTCCGGTGCCGGCCCGGACCTGGACGCTCTTGCCGTCGCTGATCCCTGCCAGCAAAGGTGAGTACCTGGCCCTGGCCGCCGCCTGGTCGTAAGCGCGAAGGAGGTCGGGCCAGGAGGTCGCTCGCATGACCTGGAAGTCGTGGTCGAGCATCGTGAGCAGGGCCGGGTTCGCCTCCAGCAGCTCGCCCTCGCTGCTGATACGCGCGATCCCGATCGGCGACCGCTCGAAGATGGCGCGATGGTCGGCCTCGCTCCGGCGCAGCGCCTGGGCAGTCTCGGCGCGGCGGATGAAGTTGCCGATTTCGCCGCCGGCCGTCGTCAGCATCGTCACCAGGTCGTGCTCGGCCATGCGCGGTTCGTGCGTCAGCATCTCGATGACGCCGATAACCGTGCCACCGGTGATTACGGGGAAGGCGACGGCGGATCGCAAGCCGGCCTGCAGGGCGACCGCCACGCGGTCGTAATCGGTCGCGACCGACATGTCCTCTTGCGCCGCGGGGATTCCGGATTGCCATACGCGCCCGAGCAGCCCTTCGCCGGACGAGATCGACAGGCGCCTGCTCTGGTTGTGGAACTCTTCGAAGGCCGCGCCGTCCCGGTGCCAGGCCTGGCGCAAACGAAGCGCTTGCAGATCGGTGTCGACGGCCCAGTACTGCGCGAGGTCCCAGTCAAGGTGGGCGCAAAGGGCGCCCAGGAGCTGAGGCGCGGCTTGCTCCCACGTGGCGGCACTGACGATCGTGTGGCGAACGGCGACCAGGCCATCCCGCAATCCGTCGACGCGCTTACGCGCCGAAACGTCGGTCTCCTGCACCAGCAGCACCCGCTCGCCGCCGGGATGGTCGGTCACCGCGGCGATCGTGATCTCGACAGGGACGCGACTGCCGTCGCCCCGCACGTGGTGTAGCTCGGCCTCCCACCGGAGGATGTCGCCCGTCTGGAGCATTGACAGCGCTTCTGTGATCGCGCTCAGGTCGTGCTCCGATGTGACGTCCGCCAGCGTCAGGTGCAGAAGCTCGGCGCGGCTGCGCCCGAGGATCACGCACAGCCTTTCGTTGACCAGCAGCCAGCCGCCATTGGCGCCGACCAGGGCCAGGCCGACCTGGGCCGCCTCGACCGTGATCCGAAGCCGCTCCTCGCGAGTCTCCAGCTCAGCGGCCTTGCGCTCGGCGCCGATCGCCTCCGCGCGGATGCGCCCAACCACCTCATGGACCGTAATGGCGACCACAACCAGAACCGCGGCAAGCAGCAGGGCAACTGCAGCGTCGTTCGACCCATCGCCCGCCGCGACCGAAGGCGCGGCCAGCCCGACAGCGGCAAGCCCTGCGACAGTGAGGGAGTCGATCCGGCTCGAGTACACGGCCGTCAGCAAGGCGCTCAGCAGGTACAACGGAAAAACGAGCACGGGCGCCAGGCCAAGCCCCGCCTGGATCGCGATGACAGCGGCGATTGCAAAAAAGGGCGTGGCGCGACGGACCAAGCCTCGGGTCCGATTCGGCTTCATTTCGGGCCTCGGACGAGGTCCTGGCAACACCTTCGTTCCCTCACCCCCCCTGGCTGGGCTTGAGGTGTGCAAGAGGCAAAGTGTAGACGGAGATTGTCAGATCAGACCCCACTTAAGCCGATGTCCCTTGACGTAAGCTGAGCCGCCCGCTGAGTTGAAGCATATGAACACGCCACTGCAAGCGGATGGACTCAGCCGGCGCGTCTATCCCTTTATCGGGCTGGCCATCGTCGGACTCGTCAGCCTGCACGGGTATTCAGAGCTCACCTCTTCCCCGGCATTGGTGGCGGCAATGGTGGTTGGCATGCTCCTGGCGCTGGCGCCTCTGGCCCCCATCAAATTCCCCGCGGTCAGCCAGCCGATTGCCGCCATCCCGGTGGTTGTCGGTCTCGGTCTCGCCCTCTACCCGCTCTGGAAGATGGGGACTGCGTTCGGCATCCTCGCCTCGGTCGTCCTGGTCGTGCTCGCCGGCGCCTTGGTCCTGCTGCCGTGGGTGCGCATCCCTCGATTCCTCCACGCGATCTCGCCCATCGGCGGGCTCGCAGTCACCTTCGCGCTGGAGGTCCAGTTCGGGTTGAGCGTCATCCGCGCGTTCCCCTTCGTGCTTCTCCTCCTCATGTTCCTCGCGCTCTACTACACAACCGTCGAGTTCGCCATCGGCGCAGCGCTGGGCGCGGCCGACCTCATCCTCGTCACCGGGGTGAACCCGGCGACCGGCGACCCGGCCGCGGCGCTCCTCGAAGGCCTGCTGCTCGTCGCGCTCGGAATCCTGGTCCGGCGTGTGGTCCAGGAGCAGGACGCGCACCGCACTGCGGCCGCCACCGCGGAGACCGCGAGGTCGGAGCTCCTCGCGGACCTGGCGCAGCGCAACCAGGAGCTCCAGGAGCTCACCCGGATGAAATCGGAGTTCCTGGCCACGATGAGCCACGAGATCCGCACGCCGATGAATGGCGTGATCGGAATGACGGGCCTCCTGTTGGAGACCGACCTCACGCCCGAGCAAACGGACTACGTGGAGACGGTGCGCTCGTCCGGCGACACGTTGCTGGAGATCATCAACGACATCCTCGACTTCTCGAAGATCGAGGCCGGCCGCGTGCGCATGGAGCGAATCGACTTCAGCCCTAAGCATGTGACGGAGGAGGCGGGCGAGCTGTTCGCCGAGCCCGCGGCCAACAAGGGCATCGAGCTCGTTCTTGACGTCGAGCCCGACGTCCCCCACAACGCGATTGGCGACCCCGGCCGCTTGAGGCAGGTGCTCATCAACCTGGTTGGCAACGCGATCAAGTTCACCGACTCCGGCGAGGTGGTGGTGCGGGTGCGTCGAAGGGAGTCGGCGGGCCCCGGAGTGCAGCTCCATTTCGAGATCGCCGACACCGGGATCGGGCTCACTGACGAAGAGCAGGCGCGTGTCTTCTCCACGTACTCGCAGGTCGACAGCTCCACCACGCGCAAGCACGGCGGCACTGGCCTCGGGCTCGCCACCTCTCGCATGCTCGTCCAGCTGATGGGCGGCGAGCTCGGGGTCGAAAGCGAGAAGGGAGCCGGCAGCCGGTTCTGGTTCACGGCCCTGTTCCGCGAAGGCGAGCGCAAAGCGCCGGTGGTGCCGCCGACTGCGAGCCTCAGCGGGACCGCGATCGCCATCGTCGACGACAACCGCACGAACCGGACGATCCTCGAGCGCTACCTGGGCTCGTGGGGCATGCGCGACAAAGCGTTCGAGTCAGGGCGCCAGGCGCTGGAAGAGCTGCGCGAGGCGGCACGCGGCGAGGATCCGTTCGAGGTCGCGATCGTTGACATGATGATGCCGGGGATGGATGGGGCAGCGGTGGCCGCCGAGATCCGAGCCGACCCCACGTTAAAGGACATGGTCGTGATCCTCCTGACCTCAGCCGGCCACTCCGAGCACCCGGTGCCCGGTATCGACGTCGAGCTGGTAAAGCCTGTGCGCCCGTCGCTTCTCTTTGACGTTCTCCATTCGCTGCTTGCGGCCAAGCCGGAGCATGCCAACCGCAAGGTCGTGGACGAAGGCACTCCAACCGACCAGGCCTCTCATCGGTGGGCGCGGCTGCTCGTGGTCGAGGACAACGTGGCAAATCTCAAGGTAGCGGTGCGCATGGTCGAGAAGCTGGGCTATCGCGCAGACGTCGCCAATAACGGGGCCGAGGCGGTGCGGGTCCTGAGCGAGATGCATTACGACGCGGTGTTGATGGACTGCCACATGCCTGAGATGGATGGCTTCGACGCGACGCGAGAGATCAGGAATAACGAGCCCGAAGGGCGTCACACACCAGTGATCGCGATGACCGCGAGCGCGCTTTCAGGCGACCGCGAGCGATGCCTCGCGGCAGGGATGGACGACTACATCTCCAAGCCGATCAAGATGCACGTGGTGGCAGCGGTCCTGGAAAGGTGGTTGGGCCCGCGCGACAAGCAGGCCGGAGGCGAGCCGGCTAAGTCGACCTCCCCGCTCCTTTAGGGGTCCCCGCACCCGCGGTGTGCGGGGGAGGTGCCCGAAGGGCCGGAGGGGACGTCCCTTAAAGCACCAACGGCTCTAGGTTCTGCGCAGTGCGAGAACTGTTACGTCGTCCGGCAGGTCGCGCTCGCCCGAGCCCGCGGCGAGGATGTCCACGATCCCCTGAGTCGTCGGCGCGCGCCGCGCCGCCAGGGGCAGCGGCACATCCTTGGTGGCGAGGTCTGGGCGCAGGTCGAGCAGTCCGTCGGAGAAAACGACCAGCGTGTCCCCGCGCTCGAGGAGAACCTTGCCCGGCACCAGCGTGTTGTCGGGCAGCAAACCAATCGGCGCCCCGCGCTGCGACAGCAGCTCGTGCCCACCGCCGCTCCGCATCAGGCGCGCATGCCCGTGGCCGGCATCGATGTAATGCAGCTCGCCGGTGGCACCATCGAAGATTGAGTGGAACAGCGTGACGTACGCCTGGTTCACCTCGAGCGCAGCCGCCATCACGCCGGACGCCTGCTCAACGCCCTGTTCCACCGACGCCGCATGCGCGGAAGCGGAGCGGAGCGCTGCCCGGACGGTGGCCATCAGGATCGCGGCGGGCAGCCCCTTGCCCATCACGTCGCCCAGCGTCACCACCACACGCCCTCCGTCGAGCGGGTACCAGTCATAGAAGTCGCCGCTGATCTCCCGAGCCGGCGCGAAATGAGCGGCCACCTCGAATCCCTCGCCGGTGAAAGGCGACAACGGCAGCAATGCCGCCTGCACCTTGGCCGCCCTGTCGATCTGGTCGGTGCGCTCCGCGACCAGAGACTCGAGACGGTGAAGATTGGCTCGATAGTCGATCTCCATGCTCCGCCGGCGGAATGCATTGACCACCGCGAGGTACAGCTCGGTGGCGCCGACAGGCTTGACGAAGTACGCATAGGCGCCATGCTCCACCGCGGCCTTGCCGAGCTGGGGGTCGTCGACTCCCGAGATCATCACCACCGCCGTGTCAGGGTGCTTGGCCTTGAGCTCCCCCAGCAGCCCGTAGCCCGATTCGTCGGGGAGCTTCACGTCGAGGAGTGCCAGCGCGTACTCCTTGCTGTCGATGAGCTCGCGCGCGGCGGCGCCCGAGAACGCGATGTCGGACTCGAAGCCGCGGCTTCGCAGGGTGCGCTGCATGACCTTGGCCAATGCCTCTTCGTCGTCGACGATCAAGGTCCTGAGCAAACCGTCAGAAGCGCGCATCCACCGAAGTGTAGTTACCGGCATCCCGCTCCCGAAGCTAAACGGGTCTAACCTCCACCCTATCGCTGTAGGCTTGCGAGCGATGAGCCTCGAGGTCCAGGCCCGGCAAACCGACGCAGGCGTGACGGTGTTGGCCCCATCCGGACGCCTCGACGTGGCCGGCGCTCCCTCTTTGAAAGAGGCGGTCACCGAGGCGGTCAAAAACGGTCCGCCGCGAGTCGTCATCGACCTCGAAGGCGTGAGCTTTGTCGACAGCACCGGCCTCGGCTCGGTGATCGCGGCGCTGAAGCTGGTTCGCAGCTCCAAGGGCGACCTCAGGCTGGCGGCCCCCAATCAGCAGGTGCGGGTGGTGCTCGAGCTGACCACCCTGGACAGGGTGTTCCCTTACTTCGCCACTGTCGAGGAAGCCCTCACTGACTTCTGACCCCGACCGCGACCCCCAGCCTACCGCCCCACCCTTCGAGTTCCGCGCCACGCTCACCCGGCTCGAAGAGGGCCTGGACACGCTTCACCACTCGGTGAACCTGCTGCGTGAGCGCACCGGCCGGGGCGCCGAGGATCGCAACCTCATCCTGTTCGAAACGGCCCTCGCCGAGATCGGCTCGAACGTGCTCATCTACACGGGCAAGCACGGCAGCAAAGGACCGCCTGTCGAATACGTGTTGCGCCTGGCAGCGGGCACCGCAACTGCATCTTTTACCGACTGGGGACCTGCCCTTCATAATCAATTGTCTCGCGCCATGCCAGCGCCGACAAGCGAAGCCGGACGCGGCCTCGCGATCGCACGCAAGGTGCTCGATGAGCTGGGATACAAACGCGATGGCGAGGTGAACCATTGGCGACTGGTGAAACGGCTGTAAACGCAGGAGGCGAACACTCGGAGGAAGGAAACCGGGTCCTTGTCCACGACTTTCGCAACCTGCTTGCAGTGATCGTGAACTACTGCGAGCTGATCGCCGAGGAAACAGGCGATCCCGAAGCTGTGCGCACCGACATCCAGGAAATCCGCGTCGCCGCCGAACGGGCGATCGCGCTGGCCGAAAAGCTCCGGCGCCCGCCCGCCCCCGCTCCCGATTCGGAGCCCAAAGCGAGCGCGCCGTGACTGTGACCCGCAGGCCGGGTGCTGCCAGGACCGCAGGGGGCGGCGACGGCCAGGCGCCTGCACGTGAGCTCGTGCTGGTGGTCGACGACGACGACCAGATGCTCCGCCTGGTCAAGCGGGTGCTCGAGCGGGCCGGCTTCGAGTGCGTGACGGTCGGCGATGGAGCGGTCGCGCATGAGTCCGCCGTCGACTGGCGCCCTGACATCATCCTGCTGGACCTGATGCTCGGGTCGACGACCGGCGACCAGATCCTGGCCGACATCCGCAAGGATTTCCGGACGCGCCTGATCCCCGTGGTCTTCCTCACCGTACGCAGCTCGCTGAAGGACAAGGTCGAGCACCTGCTCGCCGGGGCGGACGACTACGTGACGAAGCCGTTCATCGCGGAGGAGCTCGTCGCGCGATTGAGGGCTGTGATCAGCCGCTCCACCAACACGCGCGACCTGAACCCGCTGACCGGGATGAGCGGCAACACCGACATCCTGCGCGAGATCAACCAGCGCCTCAAGGCCAGCGAGCGCTTCGCCGTCCTCTATCCCGACATCGACACGTTCAAGAGCTACAACGACCACTACGGCTTCCTTCGCGGAGACGACGTGATCAAGACGCTCGGCACGATCATTCTCGAGGTGCTCGAAGCGCATTACTCGCCACACCACTTCGGCGGCCATGTCGGCGGCGATGACTTTGTGATCCTCACCGAACCGAGCCTGGCCGAGGGAGTCGCGGCCGAGATCACCAAGCGTTTCGACGAGGCGGTGCCCGACCTCTACGACCAGGTCGACAGGGAGCGCGGCTGGATCGAGTACGAGGATCGCAGCGGCGCGATGCTCAAGACGGGCCTCGTCTCAGTGTCGATCGGCATCGTCCTCGCCGAGCCTGGCAGCTACGAGAGCGCAGCGGCGCTCGCGTCCCGCGCCGCCGAGGTCAAGGGTGTCGCCAAGCGAATGCCGGGATCCAGGTGGGTCGTCGACCGCCGGCGCCCGCCGGAGGCTCGCGGAGGCCGCACACGTTGATGGATACGTTAATGAGGAGAAGGACCGGGTTCCCGATGCTAGCATCGACCAAATCCACCCCCGAGGGTGATTGCCCATGAGTGACCCCGAGCCAATTTCATCCACGACTCCGCAAGCACTTACCGGTGACGCGCCGCCTGCGGTGACAGCCGCGCGCACGCCAGAGCCAAGCGACGCCAAGCTCGCCCGCCGGCAGGTCGCGGTGCATCGCCTCGATGGCGGCCTCGAGCGCGGCGAGTCCGATGCGCGATCCCTCAGCCCGGACGGCTTCCCGATCTACACACCACCAGACCTGGATCGCGCGCGCTGGATTCCGGTGCGGGACATCAAGTACGTGGTCTTCGGCTCACTTGACGACCCCGACCTCGAGGCCGACCCGGGCGAGAAGAGCCAGGCGCGCAAGGCGATCCTGCGCTTCCGGGACGGCGAGTTGATCGCCGCCTACATGGACTCGGGCCAGCCGCCCGACGGCGCCGGCCTCGCGATCAAGATCCGATTGACCGAGCGTCAGCGCGTTATCCCCGCCATCGCCGCCAACCCCGCGCTGCTGGAGATGCAGTTCGTCGACCTGTGGTCGACCACCACCGACTCGGCGCAGCCTCACCGCCGGCGATCCGACATCGTGGAGGCGGCCGCGCGGCAGGGCCGCGACCTGCAGGCGCTCGCCAACGACTTCCGCGACCGGCTCGCGCTGATACGCGATGTCGGCCTGACGACCGGCGACACCCTGGCGTTCTCGCGCGCTGTGCGCATGCACCTCGACCGGTTCCTGGACGAGGATGGAATCAACCTCAACTCGGTCGAGAAGACGGCGCTCGCCGACATCATCCTGCGCGCCGCCGTCGGCTACGGCCCGCTCGACGGCCTCCTCAACGACCGCTCCGTGAGCGAGATCATGGTGAACGGACCCGACCAGGTGTTCATCGAGCGGCGGGGTGTCCTGACCAAGGCCGACATCCGCTTCGAGGACGAGAACCAGCTGCTGGAGACGATTCGCCGCATGGTCGCGACCACCGGCCGCCACATCGACGGTCTGAACCCCATGGTCGACGCCCGCCTGCCCGACGGCAGCCGTGTCAACGCGATCATCCGGCCCGCCGCCCTCCACGGCGCCGCTCTCACGATCAGAAAGTTCAAGGACGCCGTCCTCGGCATCGACGACCTGACCCGCGAGGGCAGCCTGAGCCCCGCGATGGCGGAGTTCCTCAAGGCCGCGGTGCTCGGCCGCATGAACATCCTGGTCTCCGGCGGAACCGGATCCGGCAAGACCACGACCCTCAACGTCATCGCGCGCTTCATCCCGCACAACCAGCGCGTGATCACCATCGAGGACGCCGCCGAGCTGCAGATCGACCACCCGCACGTCGTCGCCCTCGAGCACCGCCCGGCCAACGTCGAGGGCAAGGGCGAGCTCACGATCCGCCAGCTGCTGCGCAACAGCCTGCGAATGAGGCCTGACCGCATCCTCGTCGGAGAGGTACGCGGCGCCGAGGCCCTCGACATGCTCCAGGCGATGAACACCGGCCACGACGGCAGCATGTCGACCATCCACTCGAACTCCGCGCGCGACGCCTTGTCCCGCCTCGAAACGATGGTGATGATGGCCTCGATCGACATTCCCTTCGAGGCCGTTCGCGCCCAGATCGCCTCCGCCGTCAACCTCATCGTGCACCAGGCCCGTATGCCGGATGGACGCCGCAAGGTCGCGCAGATTGCAGAGGTCGTCGGCTACGACTCCAACGGCGCGATCCTCCGCGACATCTTCCTTCTCGGCATGGGCGCCGACCTGCGCCTCGAGTACAACGCCACCGGATACATCCCTACCTCGCTGGACAAAGCAGCCTTCTACGGAGTCCAGGTCGACCAGGACCTGTTCGACCCAGTGAAGGCGCGCTTCGTACCGGCAGGCTCGGACAGCATGATGCCGGTGATCAAGGACCCGCTCATGAGCGGGCAGCGCGGCGGCGGCGGCGAGAACGTCGTGCGCCAGGTGGTGGTGGTGCCGTTCAGCTCTGACCGCCCAGGCGACCGCCAAACGCAGCAGACACATACAGTGCAATCGACGACGACCAGCGCCGCAACCACCATGGCCTCCACGCCCGAGATGCAGGAGGAGATGCGAAAGCTGATCGACGCGGCGAGATCCGCCGTGGCCGACCTGCAGGCGGCGGCTCCTCAACCGGCCCCGGCGCCCGCACCCATCTACGAGCAGGCCGCGCAGCCTCAGCCGGCTCCGCCAACT
>DATCAV010000219.1:0-21584 GCA_036512415.1 Candidatus Dormiibacterota bacterium
ATCACCGGTCTACCCGGCGGCCCGCCGGTGAAGACTGGCGTCGCGCTGCTGGACATAGGCACCGGCCTTCACGCTGCGACCGCGATCTGTGCCGCGCTATACGAGCGAGAGCGGTCGGGAAAGGGCCAGCGAATCGAGCTCTCGCTGCTCGGCGTGCAGCTGGCGACCCTCATCAACGCGGCGTCGGTCTATCTGGTCGGCGGAGAGGTGATGGGCCCACAGGGCAACGCCCACGACGCGATCGTTCCGTATCGAGCTTTTCGCGCGGCCGACGGCTACATCGTCATCGGCGCCGCCAACAACGCGATGTTCGCGCGCCTCTGCGATGCGTTGGGGGTGTCCGAGCTGGCACGCGACCACCGCTTCACCAGCAACGCCGCCCGCGTTGCGCATCGAGAGGAGCTCGAGGCGGCGATCGGCGAACGGCTGGCAGGCGCGACGGTGTCCGAGTGGGTCGACAGGATCGGCGCTGCCGGTGTGGCTGTTGCTCCCGTGAACTCGATCAAGGAGGTGTTTTCAGACCCGCAGGTCGTCGCCTCCGGCCAGGTCGTCCCATTCGAGCACACAACTCTCGGTCAGATACACCTGGTCGGTTCGCCTGTTCACATGAGCAGGACGCCGGTGAGCTATCAGGGCGCGCCGCCCATCCTCGGCGAGGACACCGAAGAGGTCCTGGGCAAGCAGTAGCCGGTGACGGCTCGGCGCTAGGGCGCGAGCGAGTCGAGGTTCTCGACTATCGCCTCTTGCGACGAGCGGGCGATGATGACCACCGCCTCTTCGGCACTGAGCTCGTTCGACTCGATGTGCGGCACGAAAGGAGGCACGTAAACGTAGTCGCCAGGTTTGGTCTCGATGCGTTCCTCAACGCCATCGGCCATGTAGATGAACACCGGGTTGCCCGACAGCACGTAGATGCTCGTCTCGTTCTCGCCATGGTGATGGGCGCCCGACACCACCCCCGGCGCCATGTGCGTCTCCCCCATCCAGATCTTCGTGGCGCCCACGGTTGACTCGCAAACCCCGGCGCGTCGAACCATGCCATAGGTCTGCGCCGTGTCTTCGGTTGCGTCCTCGGGGGAAACCTTGCGTAGTTTCACCGGTCAATTCTCGACGCTGAAGGTGTCCCACGCAAACAGACCACCCTGACCCTGGCCGATCGCGAGGCGCGAAAGGCCAAGCCAGGGTAGGTCGAGATCGAAAAAAGGTTAGTGGCGGTGCGCCTCGGCCTTCGTCTCGTGGTGGATGACCTCTCCGTCGTGCCACTCGGGCTCGGCGGCAAGGAGCTCCTTCATCTGGTGGAAGCGCTTGTCCTGCTCGGGCGAGTCGGCGAACTTCTTGTAGGCGCCCTTGCTCTCGAAGATGGTGGTGACGAAATGTACGTTCGGGTCCGCGTCCGACTTGAATACGTAGGTCGCGACGTGGCCCTCCTGGGTGTTCGCGGTGCCCTCCATCGCGTGCATCATCTTCTCCTCGGCACCCGGCTTCAGCTTCATCTTGGCTACGGTTCCATACACGGCATTTCTCCTCGCCCATAGGGCGACCCTTGCGGGGCTAAACGTTGGCGGAACATATGAACAGCTTCGCGGCCGTCCAGCCTCCGACTCTACGCCCGCCCAACCGCCAGTGCCCATTGTTGGCGGCTACAAGTCGTAGCCGTAAGTCCGGCCAAATTGCGCACCTCCGGCCGCCTCGCGTCTACTTATCGGAATGGATCCGGCTGCCCGCCCGATAGCGCTCTTCGCGGCCCTCGATGAGGAGGCCCGAGCTCTGGCGCGGCACCTTCCGCGCGCGGCCACTTCGTCTCCGCACCTGTCGATCTGGGAGGGGGTGATCGAAGCCACGCCGGTGGTGCTGGTCGTCAGCGGCGTCGGCAAGGTGGCGGCGGCCCTGGCGACTCAGTTCGTATGCGATGTCTACCATCCGCGGTGCGCCATCACTTTCGGACTGGCCGGCGCCACCGACAGCGACAGGCAGAAGGGGCGATTGATAGTGGCTACCGGCGCCGTCCAGCACGACATGGACGCGCGGCCGCTGACCGAAGCCAAAGGCGTGGTGCCCTCCCTTGGGAGCGCGGTGTTCGCCGCTGACCCGAAGCTGGCGCAGGGTCTGCATCGCGCAACTCAACGGGTCGTTGACGATCCACGAGTCGTTAGCACCGGCCTGGTCCTCACCGGGGACCAGATCGTCACGTCACGGGCGGTCAGGGACGGGCTGTTGCGAGACTTCCCCGAAGGCCTTTGCTTCGACATGGAGACTGCCGCCGTCGCGCAGGTGGCTCATCAAAACAGCCTTCCATGGGGTGCGTTGCGAATGACTTCGGATTCAGCGGACGAGAGCTTCAACCTCGAACAGGTCATCAACTTCGGCATCAACACGGCAGCCGACCTGTTCGACCAGGTCATCCAGGCGTTCCTGAGAGATGGCCAATGGGCCTAGACGGACGTTGCCGGCTCCCGAGAAGTCGAAGGCAACCTCGTCGTCAACAATGCCGCGACCAGAGAGATCGCTGCCCCGGTGAACAGAACGGTATTCAAGCCTTCGCGCACCAACACCGCTCCGACCAGGGACCCGGCCACGGATGACAAATAGATCGGGAGCAGGACCAGGTTGAGCGTGGTGGCACGGCGCTCTTCGGGGACGGCGGTGGCCAGAAGTGCGAACACCATCGAGATGGCGGTCGCGGTCGCAGCGCCAAGTGCGACGGCGCCAACTGTGAGCCACACCAGGTTTGGTGCGAGGGCGAGTCCGGCCAGGCTTGCCGCAGCGAGCACGCAGGCGCCGGCCAGGAGCGGCCGGAAGCCGTAGCGATCGCCGGCGGCGCCGGCCAGCGGAGAAAGCAGCGCGCCCAGGAGGGCCGACGCGCCGAAGACGATGCCGATCTGACCCGCAGCGCCGGCCGTGCCGCCGATGAGCCTGATCACAAGAAGAGGAAGGAACGGATTGGCGATCTGCTGGGCGAAGTAGGCAAGGCCGAAAACGCCGAAGACGATCAGCGTCACGCGTCCGGTGAGAGCCATCCGAAGCGCAGCGACCGCTAGGCTGGTCGCCGATCCCGAAGGCGCCTTCGGCCGGGGCCCTTCGCGCGCGAGGGCGAGGAGGAGCGCGCCGGCGGCCAGCGACATCGCCGCGTCGAGCGCGAACAGGGTGTGCAGGTTGAGGATGCTGTGGTCGACGAGCCAGCCGCCAACCGTGGGGCCGAGCGCGAAGCCGAGTGACGGGGTGACGCCAAAAAGAGAGATCCCCAAACCGACCCGGCCTTGCGGCGTGACTGCGCGAAGGGCGGTGAGCATCACCCCCGTGTTGCCGAGCTGGAACCCGACCAACAGCAAACCGAAGGCCGCCTCCCACCGGTTCTGGGCGAACCACAGGACGGCGAAGACCACCATCTCGACGAAAGCGCTGCGGGCGATGATCGGAATGCGGCCGTAACGCTCCGCCCACACGCCCCAGAAGGGAACCAGGGGCAGGCCGAAGAGAAAGAACGCGGCGTTGAGGTAGCCGGTCCAGGCCGGCACCTCGGAGGGCGGCACCTGCACGGTGGCGAGGTAGAGGGGCATGAAGCGGAAAACGTGCGACACAGTGAAGGCCTCGACGGTGGAAGCGATCCCGAAGAGCACCAGCAGGGTGATCCACCCTGACGCCCTTCGGGTCGATGCAGCTACCGCCTCATCCTCCGGCATGTCAGCGGACTATAGGCAAGCTGCCTGATGGCTTGTTCGGACAAAGTCGCGACTTGTCGGGCTGGTATCGTGCTGCCAGGGACCGATTCCGCTCCGTTTTGGAGGACTGCACCTTGCGCGATAAGCCCACCCGCGTCGACCTCGATCGGATGCAAAAGGCCTACGACTCAACACGCGCAAACACGATGAAGGTTCCCGTACTGACCCAGAGGGCAGTCGCGCATATCGACAGGGACCTGCATATGATCGGCCGGGTAGGGATTTGAACGGCTCGGCGCTGGCGCTGGCCTAGGCTTGCGCCCGCGCCTTCATCGGCCATCAGGCTTGGCGTTGCGCTGTGCTAGCATCCGATGCCAATGTTGCGCACTACCATCGTAGTGATGCAGAACCTCGTACCTGGATCGGCATGAACGCAGATGAGTGAATCCGCCATGTCCATCGCCGAGCGGCTGACTCAGGTCGGGTTCTCCCAGTACGAGGCGCGCACCTACGTTGGGCTGCTGATGTCAGAGGGCGCGACGGGTTACAGCGTGGCCAATGACACCGGAGTGCCGCAGCCGAAAGTGTACGAAACCCTGCGACGGCTGGTCCAGCGCGGGGCGGCGGTCTTGACCAGCGAACGGCCGGCCCGTTACTCGGCGGTCCCACCGCAGGTCCTGCTCAGCGCTCTGGAGAAAGAATTCGGCGAAAAGGTGAAGGCTGCGCGGGACAGCCTCGAGAGCCTCCCTGGGCGCCCCGTCCACGACGGCAGGGTCGCACTATCCCGCCTGGACAGCTTCGCCGCTGCCACCAACAGAGCTGTCGATGCAATCTCACGCGCCCACAGCCGCGTGTACCTCAGCGGCCGAACAGACGAGCTCAAGGGACTGGCCGGCGCGGTGGACGAGGCGGCGGGCCGCGGCGTCCAGTTCGTCATCGTGCATTTCGGCCGCCTGCCATTCCAGCCGCCACGTGGACAGGTCATGCGGCACGCGAGCACGGAGGGCACGCTTTATGCGTCTCGAAAGGCGCGCCACCTTGCGTTGGTGGTCGACTCGAGGTGGGCGCTGTGGGCCCTGGCTCGCGACGGCCGTGACTGGGAGGTGATGTTCGGGGACTTTCCGCTGGCTGCGAGCCTCGTGAAGTCCTACATCCGCCACGACCTGTTCGTGCAGCGCATGTACGCGGACCTGCCTAATGAGCTCGAGAACCTCTATGGACCGGGATTGCTGGAGCTGACCAACCTGTCCGAAGGCGAGCCCGCAGCCGAAGCGGATCCCGGGACGATTGCGGCGTCCGAGTCCTGATTCCTAGCGAGCGCCAGAGCCAGTTGCGGAAAATCGACCTGCACTGCTACCCCGGCACACAGCCGTGGATCGATTCTTATGGGCCGTTCGCGGAAGCGCTGGGCGCGTACTGGAAGCGTGAGTGGGTGGCCAAAAGTGAAGAGGACGTCATCCAGGAGTTCGAGGCCGCAGGCGTCGAGGCAGTCCTGGTCGCTTTCGACATCGAGTCTGTCACCGGCGCGCCGCCGTGCACGAACGATTACGTGGCGCAGCTGCGCGATAGGCACCCTGGCACGATTCTGCAGGGCTGGGCCGCGGTGGACCCGTTGAAAGGTGCTCCCGCGCTCGAGGAAGCGAGGCATGCGATCGAGGACCTTCACCTCCTCGGCTTCCACTTCCATCCGATCATGGGTCGCTTCGCCGTCGACGACGAGCGACTGCACCCGTTGTTCGAGCTCATCGATGGGTTGAAAGTGCCAGTCATGATCGACGTGGGAACAACCGGCATGGGAGCGGGCCTCGCGGGTGGCCTGGGATCGAAGCTGCGACACGCGCACCCTCTCGCACTCGACGACCTCGCGGCAAATTTTCCCAACCTGACGATCATCGCCGCACACCCGGGGTGGCCATGGATCGAGGAGATGACGGCCGTTGCCCTGCACAAGGGCAACGTTTACTGGGAGCTTTCCGGTTGGGCTCCGAAATACTTTCCTGAAACGTTGAAGAAGGATGTGAGAGGACGCTTGCGCGACAAGGTGATGTTCGGGAGCGATTATCCGAGCTTGGCGTACGAGCGCATCTTCCGCGAATGGGCCGAGCTCGGCTATGCCGACGAGGTAATGGAGGACGTATTTCACGGCAACGCCGAGCGCGTCCTCGGATTCATGCGCGAGCCGACCACCGAAGCGCGTCGCTCAGTTCGATGAGCACGCTTGAGAGCAGCCGCGCCGCCCTGGTCACTGGCGCCGCCCGTGGTATTGGCCGCAGCACCGCCCTCGAGCTTGCGCGGCACGGCTATGACGTGGCTGTCAACTACAGTCGCAGCCGCGAAGCGGCTCAGTCGGTGGCCGACGAGCTGACTGCGCTGGGGGTCCGATCCCTGGTGGTTCAGGCCGACGTCGCCGATGAATCGCAGGTTGCCGCGATGGTGAGCCGGGTGGGGGACGAGTTTGGGCGGCTGGACGCCCTGGTCAACAACGCCGGCACCACAGTGCCCACGCCGCCCTCCGATATCGACGGCCTTGATATGGCCGATTGGGACCGGGTGTTCGCGGTCAACGTGCGCGGCATGTTTCAGGTCACACGCGCGTGCGTGCCCATGCTGAACCAATCCGGGTCAGGCGCGGTCGTAAACCTGTGCAGCATCGCTGGACTCCGGCCTGGCGCCCAGCCATTTCCGTACGCCGCCAGCAAGGCGGCGGTGGGGAATCTGACTCGGACCCTGGCCGCGGCGCTCGGTCCGAAGATCCGGGTCAACGCCGTGGCTCCGGGGTGGATGTCGGGCGAGTGGATGGAGAACGCGCTTGGCGCCAACTACGAGCGCTTGATGGAGAGGCGTGCGAGCCTGACGCCGCTCAAGCGCTGCGTGACGCCGGACGAGGTCGCCACCACCATCGTGAGCTTGATCGCCAGCAACCCAATGGTGAACGGCGAGATCGTGGTCATCGACGGCGGCTTTTCGGCCACCACCTGATGGGCCTGGACGGGGTCGTCCCGTATCCCCCGGAGTTTGCCGAACGCTATAGGCGCTTGGGCTACTGGCGCGACGAAACCATTGACACCGTCTTCGGCGAGCTGTTTGCGAGCCATCACGACAGGATCGCGCTGCAAAGCGGTGACGAGACGATCACCTATGCGGAGCTAGGGCAGAGGTCGACTTCCCTCGCCGGATTTCTGTACGGGCGCGGTCTGCGCCCCCTAGATCGGGTGGTTGTGCACCTGCCCAACTCTGCCGAGTTCCTGTTCGTGTATTTCGCTCTGCAGAAGCTCGGCGTCGTCCCAATCCTGGCTCTGGCGCCGCATCGCCGGCTCGAGATCGACCATTTCATCAAGCTGGCCGATGCCGTTGCGTACTTCGGCAGCGACCCGGAGCTGGCGAGAGAGGTTCGTAACGCCAACGCCGGGCTACGCGAGACTTTCATGCTCGACGAGCTGAAGGGCATCCCAACAACCGCTCCCCCACCCCCCATTGACGTGGATCCGACGGACCCCTGCGTCTTGCTGCTGTCGGGCGGAACGACCGGCATCCCAAAACTGATACCTCGAACACACAACGACTATCTGTACAACTCAAGGGCCGCGGCAGCGGTACAGGACATCAGCGCTGACAGCCGTCAGCTTTGCGTGCTGCCCCTGGCGCACAACATGCCGCTTGCGTGTCCGGGCGTTCAGGGCTTTCTCATGGCCGGCGCGCGGATCGTCATCGGGACCAGCACCAAGGCGCCTGACGTGTTCGAGCTCATCGAGAAACACCGGATCACCCACGTTGGCGGAGTGCCCGCCCTGTACATACGCTGGCTGTCCGATCCGGCATCCGGCCACCACGACCTGACCTCGGTCGAGCTTCTCCAGTCCGGTGGCCAGCGCCTGCAGCCCGAGGTTCGCCGGCGCATGGCCGAGACCTTCCCCAACGCTTTCGTTCAAGAGAATTTCGGGATGAGCGAAGGCACGTTGTTCTTCGTGCGACGAGACGACCCAGAGGACGTGCGGCTCGAGACGGTCGGCCGGCCGGTCAGCGCCGACGACGAGGTAAGGCTCACCGACGAGGAGGGCCGCGAAGTCGCCGATGGAGAGGTCGGCGAGCTCACGGTGCGCGGTCCCTACACATTGCGCGGCTACTATCGAGTGCCCGATTACAACGCGCGCCAGTTCACCGCGGATGGCTTCTACCGTTCGGGTGACCTGATGCGACGCCACTCGTCCGGGTCGTACCTCGTGGAGGGGCGGATCAAGGATCTGGTCAACCGCGGTGGCGAGAAGATCAGCGCCGAAGAGGTCGAAAGCGTGATCCTCACGCATCCCTCTGTCCGTAACGTCGCCTGCGTCCCCTTCCCCGATCCGGTGCTCGGGGAGCGTATGTGCGCATGCGTAATCGTTCGCCAGGGTCACACGCTCACTCTCGAAGTTTTGACCAAGTTCCTTCTGGATGCGGGCATGGCCAAGTTCAAGCTGCCCGAACGCCTGCAGCTCATGGATGAGTTTCCCTTATCTACGTTTGGGAAAGTCTCAAAGAAATCGCTTAGTGAGGGCCTTCGTTAACCAGCCCTTGCGCGCCCGGTTGGTGCATCAGGGTCCAGAGCTTCATCGGCGTGACCGGCACAGAGTCCACCGCCACATCGAAGCCCATCGCGTAGAGCGCATCCTCGATCGCATTGGCGATCGCGGCAGGCACTGCGATCGTCCCCGCTTCGCCGGCCCCGCGAAAACCCTCCGGGTTGTGTGAGGTGGCCGTCTCGGTATGGATGAGCTCCGGCTCAGTGCGGAGCTCGGGCGCGCTGACGATCGTGTAGTCGAGAAAGCTCGGCGACTGGAAGTTTCCATCCGGTGAATACAGCGCTTCCTCGAAGAGGGCGTACCCGAGACCGTGCGCGTAGCCGCCCTGGAGCTGGCCGTCTAGCATCATCGGGTTGATCGGACGGCCGGAATCGTGCGCGATCACGTAACGCTCGACGTCCACACCGCCAGTCTCTGCATCCACCCGCACGACCGCCGCGTGACAGCTCGAGGCCCACGCGCCTTTGCCTTTCGAATCCCAAACCTCTGCTGCCTCGAGTCCGTCGCCGACGAGGTCGCTCAGATTGACGCGGCGATCAGGCACGCCACGAACTCCGACCCCGCTCACGTCGACCACCAGATCCTCTGGCGCGGCTTCGAGCTTTTGCGACGCGCGGTCGAGCAGCAAGCGCCTCGCTGCCGCTGCGGAGAGCGCGACCGAGTTGCCGACCTCGAGGGCGCTGCGGCTTCCCGCCGTGACGAATGAGAACGCGACGTCGCGGCTGTCCCCGGCTCGAACGTCCACTAGATCGACCGGCCAGCCGAGCCGGTCGGCGACGACCTGCGCGATGAAGGTCTGGTGCCCCTGACCCTGAGGTGTGCTGCCGACGAACACTCTTACAGTGCCATCAGCGAGGACGGCCACACGTGATGGCTCGGGCATCCCGATCCCTGTCGACTCGACACACATCGCGACACCCACTCCAACTGCCTCGCCCGCAAGCTGGCGCTGGCGAACGGACGCTGCGCCAATACGCTCGACCGCCAGGTCGAGGAGGCGCGGGTAATCGCCTCCGTCGTAGACGATCGAGTTGAGTCCCGTGTCGTACGGCATCTCCGCCGGGCCGACGAGATTGCGGCGGCGCAGCTCGATCGGGTCGAGGCCCAGACGACGAGCCAACCGATCCATGATCCGTTCGACCGCAAAATTTCCCACCGGGCGCCCGCCTCCGCGTATGAACGCCGCCGGCGGCGTGTCCGATTGGCGAGGCGCCACTTCCACGTCGAAAGCGGGCAAACGGTACGCGGACATTGAGTGGGCGGCCATGCTGCTTTCCTGAAACGCGCCGCGACCGAGATACGCTCCGACCGTCCAGGAAATCTTCCCGCGCAGCGCGAGAAGTCGCCCCTCGCGGTCTGAAGCAATCTCCACATCGAGGTCAGCTGCGTGGGCCTGGCCGGTCGTATGACCGTCCTCGGATCGGTTCGCGACCCAACGCACAGGGCGTTTCATCAAGCGACTGATCGCGGCCGCCATGATGTATTCGGGGTAGGGATGATTCTTCGCTCCGAAGCTGCCGCCGACATCCTCGGCCAGAGCGACGACCTGTCCGCGCTCGAGCCCGAGGCATCTGGCCAATGTGTCTCGCAGCACATGCACGCCGCCCACGCTGGCTCGGATGTACAGCTTGCTCTCCGCCTCTCTCCAGTCGGCGAACGCTGCCCGGGGTTCCATCGCAGCGCCGCAGATCCGCGCCATGGTGAGGTGCTGGCGTTCCCTGATGGGCGCTGCCTGGATCGCTGCCTCCGCGTCCCCGATGCGAAAGCTTTGACTGGGGAGCGCGCTCGCCGTTTGCGCGAGCGGTTTCAGCTGGACGTCGATCATGTCGATCGCGTCGTGCGCCAGGTACTCCGACTCCGCGAGCACGACAGCAACCGCGTCCCCCTCGAAGCGCACCTCCCGGACAGCGAGGATGGGCCGCCGGACAGGCAGAGGTTGCTGGGGATTCGGATCGGGCATGAACTCGTCGGCCAACCCGAGCTGCCCTGCCACCCAGGCTCCAAGGACGCCCGGTACGCGTAGGGCTGCTGACACATCCACCTCGAGGCCATCTCCACGAGGGATGCCGGCACGCCTAACGGCCATAAATGCCATGCCGGCTTGATGGTTGTCGCCCGCATAGCGGCCACGCCCCTGGATCAGGGGCGGATCCTCGCGCCGCCTCATCGACTGCCCGATGAAGACTTCGGTCCTACTCACTACCTTCGCAGGTATTATCGAGCCGGGATGGTCATCGACGCCTATGCGCACGTCTTTCCAATGCCTCTGATCGAAGCCTTGGCGGAGGTCAAGCCAAGCAAGGAGCTTGCCGCCCTGCGCGCGCAGAGCCCGCACAACTTCGAGCACGAGGCCCGGCTCGCTTATATGGACGAGCATGGGTTCGACGTGCAGGTGCTCATCCTGGCTCGCCCGCCAGTGTGGTTGGGCATGGACCGCTCCGATATCCACCGACTGTCGCGAGTGGCGAACGATTCGATCGCGGAGTTTGCTGCCAAACGCCCAGATCGATTCGTTGGCGTGGGCGTGCTGCCGGTGGTCGACGCCGTGATGATGGAAGAGTTCGAGCGAATCCAGGGAGAGCTCGGCCTCAAGGGCGTGCTCATCTTCTCCAACATCGAGGGCAAGCCTCTGGACGACGAATCGATGTGGCCGCTGTATGAGCGGGCCGCCGAGCTCGATTTTCCGATCTGGATACATCCCCAGCATGCGAACTACTACCCGTGGATAAGAAAAGACGTGCTCGACAGGGTCCTTGCCTGGCCGTTCGACACTTCGCTCGCGATGGCGAGGCTCGTGTACGGCGGCGTCTTCGAGCGCTACCCGAATATCAAATTCGTCACGCACCACATGGGAGGGATGATTCCGTACTTCTCAGCGCGGATCGCCGCCTTTGCCGAGACCAGTTCCGATGAGTACGCAAAGCTGGGCCTGGGCGAGAGCGGCCCCAGCTTGACCGGCTCACCGCTTGACCACTTTCGGCTTTTTTACAACGACTGCATAAGCAATGGCTCGCAGGATGCGGTGAGGCTGGCGCTCAACTTCTTCGGCGCCGACCGCATTCTGTTCGGCACCGATTTCCCGTTCGGGCCGGACAATGGCGAGCGCTGGCCGCTCGACGAGCTCCGCACCATCAAGACCATGCCCATCGACGAGTCCGACAGGGCGAAGATCCTTTACGGAAACGCGGCGCGCCTGCTGAAGCTGCCGCTCAAGGCCGGGACGGCGACGACAGCACCCGCCTAGGGCATGACGTGGCGTTCACGTTTTTGCCTCGAGCTCAGGCCCCTTGGCGCCGAGGAATACCTCCCTCATCTCCGGGTTGTCCAGGACCTCGACCGCGCGGGCCGACATGACGACTCGTCCCCGCACCATCATGTAAGCCCAGTCCGCGATCCCCAGTGCAGCCACCGCCTTCTGTTCCACAAGCAGCACTGACTTGCCATGACGGCCGAGGGCGCGGACCTGTTCTTCGAGAACTACACGCGAGAGGTCCGGCGAGAGTCCGGCCGTCGGCTCATCGAGCAGAAGCACTTTTGGATCAAGCATGAGGACGCGCGCGATCGCGGTCATCTTGCGTTCGCCTCCGCTCAGCGTCTCCACATACCGGTTGAGCTTGGACCGAAGCTGCGGAAACACCTCAAGGGCCTGGTCCATCCTTGTCGCGCGCTCGCCACGGTCGGCGAGGTAGCCGCCCATGTCCAGGTTCTCCCGCACGCGCAGTCCTTCGAAGACGTCTTCCACCTGGGGCACGTAACCGATCCCCTGCCTCGCGAGCCGGGGCAACGGAAGGCCTGTCACATCCTTGCCGTCGAGCTCGATACGGCCGGCCAAAAGCCTTGCGATGCCAAGGATCGCTTTCAACAGCGTGCTCTTGCCGGCCCCGTTTGGGCCCACCACCGCCACGACTTGGCCATGACCGACGTCGAGGTCGACGTCATAAACGATTGGTATCTCGCTGTAGCCGGCAGTGACTCCGCGGATCGCGAGCGCGAGGGTGGCCGGCTTTTCCGCTCTGGCGACTTCAGCCGATGACATAAGCGTCCTGCACCTCGCGGCGAGTTCGGAGCTCTGCCATCCGGCCCTCAGAAAGGACCTTGCCCTGCGCCATCACGACCACCTTGCCGCAGATCCGCTCCACGGTGTCCAGGCCATGCTCGACCAGCAACAGGGAAAGACCGTCCGCGCTGAGCTTGAGAAACATGTCCTCGAGCTGCCTCGACAGGCTGGGGCTCAGTCCCGCCATCGGCTCATCCAGAAGGAGGAGCTTGGGTTTCATCATCAGCGCGCGCATCGTCTCAACCGCGCGCTTCTGCCCCCCGCTCAGGTTCCGAGCGTACTCGTCCTCCCTGTCCGTCATGCCAAAGGATGCGAGCAACTCCCTTGCCTGCGCGACCATCTGCCTCTCCTGATCCCCCCAATACCGCTTACCGGCCAAGATTCCGATCGCACTGTCGCCGCGATGGGAGGGCGCAGCGACGAGCAGGTTCTCGATCGTGGTCAGATTGCCAAAGACTCGCGCCAGTTGAAACGTTCGAACCAGCCCCCGCCGTGCCAGCCTATGCATCGGCTGGCCGGTGACATCAACGCCGTCGAACACGACGCTCCCGGCGGCCGGCGATAGAAGGCCGCCGATCACGTTCAGGGCCGTCGACTTGCCGGCGCCGTTAGGGCCGATCAGACCCGTGATCGAGCCGCGCTCGACGGTAAATGACACCCCATCCACGGCTTGCACCCCGCCGTAGTTCTTGGCGAGGTTCTTGACTTCGAGGATCGGCCGCTGCGCGACCGTCAACTGGTCTGGCCGCCGTAACGGGGACGCCGTTCCGGAAAGATCCCCTGCGGGCGAAGCCAAATGAACACGATGGTGAGGGTGCCCAGCACGATCCAGCCGAGGTCATGGGTCAAACCTGTGCGGTTGACGTATGACTCGAGCGCCTTGAGCGCGGGAACGTCGTTCAAGAACTGGACTCCCTGCAGAATGAGGATGCCGATCAGGAACATGCCGACGGCCACCCCTCGGTCGTTCCCCATACCGCCGACGATCACCGCCGTCAGCAGGGCGAGGGTTTCGATATAAGCCCAGGCGCTGGGTGACCAGCCGCTGATGAACGCGACGAGCAGTGCGCCGCTGAGGCCGCCGAAGGCGCCGCCAACAGCCTGGACCGCGAGACGGAGGCGGACGACATCCTTGCCGATGGCCTGTGCCGCGAGATCGTCATCGCGCATCGCCCTCAGGGTGCGGCCGAAGGGGCCCGCGGTGAATCTTCGAAGGAGGAAATAGGCGCCGGCACAGGCGACGAACACAATGCCGACAAACGCCCAGCGCTGGACCTCCGGGTCCTGGTCCGAAAAAGGAGCGAATGAAGGAAAGATGACGAGGCCGGCGTTTCCGTTCAGGAAGGGCGTGTCGGCGCTCACCACGGTGGCGGCCATGAGCGATACGACGAGCATGGCCATCGCCTGGTAGTCCTGGCGAAGCCGCTTGAGGCCCGTGATCGCAATCAGCACGCCGACGACGGCGCCGGCCACAATGCCGGCGGCAAGCGCAATTGGGAAGGGAAAGGTGAAGCCGCCGACGTATTGCTGGAAGTTGCCGTTGGAGGTCGGCGACCCGATCGTGAAGATGGTGTAGGCATAGGCGCCCGCAGCGATCGTGACGATGAAAGCGAGGTTGGCGACGCCCGCGACCCCGAACTCCAGATTGAGGCCCCACGCCGCGAGCAGGTTGGTCCCGAGGTAGACAAGGAGGACGACGACATAGAACTCCCAGGCGCCGATGGCTAGGCTTCCCTGGGGCGAGCTTTCACGCCATCAGCCTTCTGGTCGCCCACGCCGCGCCGAACAGGCCCCTTGGTCGGATGAGGAGTACCGCGATGAGGATCGCGAATGCCACGACCTCGCGATACGCGGGATTGCTGTATGCCGCTGCCAGCTCGCTCGCGAGCCCAACCGCAAGGCCGCCGACCATCGCTCCGTATGGCTGGCCGACCCCTCCCAATACCGCCGCGGCGATCATGGGGATGAGAAAGACCTGCCCGATGCTGAAATCAAACCCGGCGGTCGTGATCGCAAGCGCGACGCCGGTGGCGCCGCAAAGCCACCCTGAAAGCAGCCAGGCGACATCGCTCATCCGGTCCGTGTCGATACCACAGCTCTGGGCAAGAATCCTGTTCGAAGAGGTCGCTCGCATCGCTTGCCCGAGCGTGGTCTGGGTGAGGAGGAGATGCAGCGCAAGCATCAAGACCACAGCAAGCACGACGATGGCGACCTGGCTCGCCGCCAGCGTGACGCCAAGCAGGTGGAAGGTCTGCCCACCCTGGTCGCCGTAACTTTGGGTTTCGGGTCCGGCCACCGCGAGGATGACGTACTGCAGAATGACCCCCGCCGAGACCGTGACGATGACTATCGCAAAAGGCCTGGTGCCTCGCCTGGCCAGCGGAGCCAACAGCCACCGCTGAAACGCGACCGACACCAGCCCCACGATGACGCCGGCAATCGCCAGCGTCGCCCAGGGATTGACCCCACGGTCGATCAGAAACAGGCCGATATAGGCTGCAAGGGTCATCAGCGACCCATACGTGATGTTGAGGATGTTGCTGATCCCGAACTGCAGCGAGAACCCCACGGCGCCGAGCGCGATCACGGCGCCGGCCGCGAGGCCGAAGCCGATCGCCTCGATCAGGAGCTCCATGTGATCGCCCCCGTCGACACCACCAAGGCCAGCCGACTCACGCTCGACGACTCAGGGTCGTGGCCGCTCTACCCAAGCAACTGCAGGACTTCGGGGCCAGGCATCGTCCCGACCTGGGTCGCGCTGCCATCGGCATTGAACTTGCTGGCCGAGAACTGGCCGCCAGAGTTGTGCGACGCATCGAAAATGGGCTGACCCAGGACGCCGACGTACTGGATCGTCTTACCGGCAGCCAGGGCTTTCATGCCGTCGGCATAGTTGCCGACGACCACGGCGCCGGCGCTCGGCTGGACGACCTTGAGGATGTCGGCGTTGTAAACCGAGCCCACTGTGGTTTTGGCCATGATCATGGCGAGCGCCATTATGTTGATGCCGTCATACGCGCCCGCGGGCGGGCCGACAGTGCTCAAAACCGGAGCGATGTCGTGCGTCTTCGAGTCGGCGAGCAACGCCGCCTTGTATGTGTTGAAGGCGGGAGTCGTCTGGTCGAAGTACGAGCCGACGAGAAAGATGTTGTTCGTCACGTAGTTGATGCCGACGACCCTCGTCACCGCTTTGAAAAAGTCAGGGGTCAAAGAGTCGGTCGCCGTCACCATCGTGGGCAGGACGCCGTTGTTAAGTTGCTTGTAGTTGGACATGAACGTCGCCGTGGTCTGTGGGTCGGCCGACCAGATCAAGGCGTCAGGCTTGGTCGCGATGACGCGCGCCACCTCTGCCGAGTAAGAGGCGGAATCCGCCGGGATGGTCAGCTGGATCGCGATCTTGCCGCCGAGCTTGGGCATGGCCGACGTGAGCCCAGGCAGGTTGCCCTCCGACCCGATGTTGTTCTGGAAGACGATGGCGACGTTCTTGAAGCCCTGCTTGACCGCCCAATCGGCGAAGGCCGCGCCGTTGGCGTCGTCACCGGGCGTCATGCGGTGGTAGTACTGGAGGTTGTTCTTGTTGAACTGGGTTAAGCCGTTGGTGGTGAAGAACGGAATCTTGGCGCCGTTGACGAGCGGCACAGTCGTCGCCGCCGTGTTGCTCTCGAGCCCGATGGCCATGTCGAAGTTGGAGGTCGTAGCGATCGCCCTGGTCACGTTGGGCACGGCGTCTGCGGCGTCACCCGTGTCGTCAATGGAGACGCAGCTGATCTGGTGACTCATGATGCCGCCGGCCTGATTGATGAGATCGGTCGCGGCGACGCAGGGAGCGGAAAGGAGCTTGCCAAACTGGGCGGCCGGCCCGGTGAACGGGGCGATGACGCCGAGACTGAGCGGACCCGTCTGGGTCGGGACGGTCGAGCCTCCGCCGCCTCCGCAGGCGGCCACGACGAACGCGACGCCCAGGGCCAGCAGCGTTCCGAACCGGCTTCTACGTGTCCCCATTTGAATCCTCCAATCGCGCGGCCGGCTGCACAATTCGGGCCCGCCGGGGGGCGGGCTGAGCGTCCACCCTACCGCCGTGATGAGTACCATAGTGGCCGCGGCCCCCCGAGCGCAAGGGGACCCCGGCGCAGTGCCTGCCGAAGCCTCGACGGAGCGGCCATGAAACCTGAGACCTTCGAAACCAAATACCTCCCCGGCTTGCCCCCGGCGGAAGGCGGTTGCCCTCCCCTGCAGCACCGGACGAGCCAAGCCGACGGGATGCTGATCGAATACGACGCTGCGGTCCGGATGAGGGATGGCGTAGACATCTACTGCGACATCTTCCGGCCAGATCGCGCCGGTTCGGTACCGGTCATCGTGGCGTGGGGACCTTACGGAAAGCATGGCCCGGTGAAGTACGCGATCTTTGCCAACCACGGGGTCGATCCAGCCTGGGTGTCGAAATATGCCGGGTTCGAGGCTCCCGACCCTCTGTACTGGACGCGCCACGGTTATGCCGTCATCAACGTGGACCCTCGGGGAACCTGGAACTCGCAGGGCGACGCCACCTTCTACAGCGCCCAGGAGGCGCTGGATATCTACGACCTCATCGAATGGGCCGGCACGCAACCCTGGAGCAACGGCAAGGTCGGCATGTCCGGAGTTTCCTACCTCGCCATCGTGCAGTGGCGCGCCGCGGCCGAGCATCCTCCCCACCTTGCCGCAATCAATCCATGGGAGGGGGTCAGCGACCGTTACCGCGAGATGGCGTACCACGGCGGCATCCCGGAGAACCGCTTCGGTCCTATGTGGCGATCTAGGCGGGTGCCCTACTCGAATCAGCGGGTCGAGGACACCGTCACGATGTATGCCGAGCACCCGTTGTGGGATGCCTACTGGGAGAGCAAGACGGCGGACCTGAGCAAGGTCGAGGTGCCCGCCTATGTCGTCGCGAGCTGGTCCGACCAGGGCCTCCATACGCGTGGCACGCTCGAGGGCTTCAAGCGCATCAGAAGCAAGAACAAATGGCTCGACGTGCACGGCCGCAAGAAGTGGCAGTACTACTACCAACCCGAGAATGTCGAGCGGCTGAGGCTCTTCTTCGATCGCTTCTTGAAGGGGCTCGAAAACGACGTTGACTCGTGGCCCAAGGTGCGCCTGGAGGTGCGAGAAAGGTTCTATGAAGGCGAGGTAAGAGACGAATCTGAGTGGCCGTTGGCGCGGACCCGCTACGAAGAGCTGTACCTCGACGCTGCGTCGAAAGCTATGGACCCTTCCAACATCGCGAAGGAATCGGAGACGCGCTATGAAGCCGCCGGCCGGGCCGAGTTCGTACATCGTTTCGCCGTGCCGACAGAGCTGACCGGGCCCATGAAGCTGAAGTTGTGGGTGGAGGCCCAAGGCGCCGACGACATGGATCTATTTGTCGGGGTGCAGAAGCTCGATGTGGACGGCCGCCTTGTCCCGTTCTCGTTCCTGAACGCGCTCGAGGATGGACCGGTGGCGCTCGGCTGGCTGCGGGTGTCGCACCGCGAGCTGGATATGGAGCGGTCGACCCCGGAGCAACCGTGGCACCCACACCGGCGTGAGCAGCGCCTCGAGCCTGGGCAGATCGTTCCAGTCGAAATCGAGATCTGGTCGTCGGGAACCCGCTTCGGCGCCGGCGAGCAGCTTCGGCTGCTAGTGCAGGCAACCGACATTCAGCAGTACCCACCCGGGGTCGTGTCGATGGCGCATTCGGTGACGCGAAACGTAGGTACCCACGTGATTCACACCGGCGGAAAGTACGACTCGCACCTTCTCGTGCCTGTGGTCCCGCCGGCGTAGCACGCCCTGACTGCTGCCTTAGTCAACCTCGAAGATGATTTGAGGGGTCTGGTGCAGGCGCTCGATGTCTCCCGCGGAGTTCAGGAGGAAGTTGTCGCAGGCCCAGCTGTACGTTCGCTCCGTCGAAAACGCGGGGTGCAGCGCGAAGTACATGTTCGTGCCGATCGGCATCGATTCGTCGAAGCGGATCAACGGCCGTTCGACCATGTCATAACCCTGGCCATGGAAATGAACGCGCTTCTCCTCCGGCCTGCCGTGATCGCGCATGAATCGGTTGTAGTCGTGCCAGATCGTCGCGGGATCCGCTCCGGGCTTGAGCAGACCCAGGCAGAACTGTTGCGCCTCGAGTACGAAGGCCTGCTGCTCCTGCATCTCGCCGGTCGCCCTTCCCAGCACGGCTGTCCGTCCTAGCTCGCAGTAGAAACCGCCAGGACCATTGTTCTCGACCAACAGGCTGAACTGATCGCCCTTGCGTAGGACACGACCTTGTAGGTGTCGGTTGACGATTTGGCCCGGAGATCCTGCACGACTGGAATAGGCGAGGAACAACCCCTGCTCGCTGCCCATGTCATGGCCAGCGTGCTCCGCGATGGCGGCGACCTCCAACTCGCGCATGCCCGGTTTGATCGCGGCGACGACTGCGTCCATCGCCGCGTCCTGCGCAGCCGCCGTGAGCCGGACGAACGCCAGCTCATCGTCGCTCTTCACCGCTTTGATTGGATCGACCAGGTCGGAGGCATCAAGAAACTTGGCATTGGATAGCTCGCCGCGCTTGAGCGAATCGATCAGGGCAAAAGAGATGGCGGCGGTGCCAAGCAGTCCGATCGTCGCGCCCCGGTGCCTTGCCAGCGCCTTTGCCGCAAGGTCGGCGTCGTAGCCCGCGCTGTAATGGGCAGACGCATAACTCGGGGTGCCCATGAGCCTTCCCACGCCGCGGCGGACGCCATCACCCTCTGGCGGCAGCCGCTGATCGAGGCCAAAAGCGCCCTGGCCGATGATGGTCATGGGCTCGTCGCGCGGGAAGACCACGGTCGTCACGTAGCCGTTGGTCGCTGGCAGGTCGGTCAGGTATTTGACATAGCCGCCCATGAAGTCGTTGTTGGCCTGGGCAAGCAGGACATCGATGCCTCGCTCCCCCATCGCCGCCCGGATCAGAGCCCATCGGCGCTCCAGCTCACGGGTCGGCAGGGGATGGTTGAGGCGCTCTGAATGGTCGCTCAACGGCGGACCACGTTGATCATGCCGTCGATGTCTCCGACCAGGAAGTGGCGGATGTTCTCGATCACGATCGGGAGCGCTTCGTCCGGATAACCGGCATGGAAACCCGCCATGTGGGGCGTGATGAGCACATTGGGCATCTTCCACAACGGGTGTCCGTCAGGTAGCGGCTCCTCGGCGAAGACGTCAAGCGCGGCGCCGGCGATCAGCCCTGCCTGCAGGGCCTCGACCAGTGCCGGCTGGTCGACGACGCCACCGCGAGCCACATTAATCAGGAAGGCCGATCGCTTCATGCGTTTCAAAACTGTGCTGCCCACGATGCCGTCTGTCTCGCTCGTGTAGGGGATCAGCAGGACAAGGTGGTCGAGCTCGCCGGCGACGTCGAGCAGCTCGTCTCGGGAGACCATCCGGTCGAAGCCGGGAACGCTTCGAGGGGACGATGTGATGCCGACCACCTTCATGCCCAGCGCCTGGCAGCGCGGCGCCAGCTCAGTGGCGATGACACCGACGCCCAGTATGCCCACAGTCTTGCCCTTGACCAGATCGACCGGAAACCGGTCCCATCGACCCGCGTCCTGGCTTCGAACCGCCCGTGGCAGGTTGCGAGAAAGGGCCAGCATCGCGGCCAGGACCGCTTCCGATACGGAAGCGCCTTGAAGGCCGCGCAAATTGGTCACGACGACGCCATCACCCAACGCGGCGCCGACGATCCCATCAACGCCGGTGCCGAGCGCCTGGATCCACTTCAGGTTGGCGGCTTCGTGAAGGACGTGATCGGCCATGTGGGCCCCGAAGGTGACCAAGATGTCCGCTTTGCCGATGAGGGGTGCCACCTTGCTGTGGTGGTCGACCATATCAACCTCCAGCTGCGGAAAGGCCTTGACGATGCCATCGCGGTAGACGTTGCGGATCGGCTCCGGAAACGTCAGCAGGATGAGGAGCTTCACGCAAATCAGCCGGAGCTAGGCAAATCGAACATGGGATTTTCTTCGCTGCGCCGCTTGTGATTCGCGGCGCGCATGACGAATTGCCCCACGCCCGACAAGTAAAGGCCTCCGGAAACCGTTCCCACCGCCTCCCGGACCTGGGTAGATGGCCGAGGAGCGCTGGAGGGCTGGGGCGACGTGCCTTCATCGCCGCTGGTACAGCCTGCTGCCAGCAGGACACCTACGAACAGACTCGCCATCCCGATTCTCACGGGACACAGTATGTGACCCCAAACGCTGGCCGTCCTTTACGCCCACCGGCCTTCATCCGGAGGCGCTTACGTTCACCGGCGAGGCCTGCCGATCCTCGCATCGGCGTCCGCATCTTGGAGGCTTGCGCTACCCAGGCCAACAGTTAAGAAGGGCCGGCAAAAGGGGTTCTTTGCGTGGCCCTTTAATTGGGGCAACATTGTCGGCCGCGTGGCTCGGATACTGGATACCGACATCCGAAGGATGGCGCTGGGCTGGCATTCATGGCCTTCGCGTGGGCCAGCATCTAGGAGATGGTCCGCGGCAAACGCCGCATCAGTATCACTCCGCTTTCGTACAGCATCAGTCCAGCGGTGACGAACAAGGCCGCCCCGCCTCCAAGGAGTGGATAGAAAATCCACGACGGTATTGCGCCGACTTTGGAATCAGAACTCGCGAGCAGCAAGGTGATGGCGACTGCGAGGCAGTCCAAGATGCCGGTGACGTAGTACTGCCAGGTATCGAGCACTCGTGCGAACACGAAGAAGTGCACGCCGGCGATGCCAACCGCGATCGGGAAGATGAGTGCATCGTGCCGCAACGCATGGAGGGCCCCCGCCGAGATGCCTTCCGCGATTGTGTAGATCAAAATCACGGCCCCTATGTTGCGAGCTAGGACTCTATCGAATTTCCGCGGCGCGGCGGGAGGACCCGACAGTTTGCGGATGCGATCCAACTGAATGATCCCAATTAGACCCAATACCACGGTCACGAGTACCCAAACGGCGAGGGCGACCGGTGCAGCCCCCGCTCCCCACCAGACCACCGATGACGACCCGGCGCCGTAGAGGGTCATCCAAAGAGCTCCGGCTGACCGACGAGAAGCGCGATGAACTACGCAGGAGAGTCTGCTCTCCACGGAAGAAGTAGCAGTCCTGCGTAAAGGACCCTCCATCGTTCAGGAGGTCGGGCAGATCAACGCCGGATGCCCCGTATTTCCTTAAGGTGTACGGACTTACCGCCTGTCCCAGCTGCCCGACCACTCGGGCTAGCCGCCGATTCGCTGCGGGCTTTTGCCGCCTCAGCCTGGGGACGATCAGAGGGCCGG
>DATCAV010000220.1:0-2397 GCA_036512415.1 Candidatus Dormiibacterota bacterium
GCAGTCGGGCCGTTGATCGTGTCGCGCAAGCTTGCCGAGGCGCCATCGATTGGCGTTGTGGCCATTTCCCTCGTGCTCCCCGCCATCGTTTACGCGCCGTTGGGTCTATCGCACCTTCCGGCCGCTATCCCACCGCCCCAAGTGCTTCTGGCGATCGGTCTCCTCGGGGTGGTCTACACCGCGCTCGCCTTCCTTTTGTTCTTCGCGCTTATCGCCGAGGTTGGCCCGGTGCGAGCCACTGTCATCACCTATGTCAATCCGGCGGTCGCGCTGGCGCTTGGGGTCGCGCTCCTCGGTGAGCCGCTGACCATTGGCGCGGGCGTCGGGTTCGCCCTGATCCTGGCCGGGCTTTTCCTGGCCACAAGGCGTGCGCGCGGAGCTACCGTGGCGACCGCGCAAGCGGAAGAGCCGTTGGTCGAGGCTCGATGAAAGCCAGGTCTGGAAGTTTCGTTGTACGCTCCGAGGCTGAGTCTGGATCAATCGGTTAGCTGGGGGTCATATGAATCGCATCGACATCGACACCGACCGGATCCGCACCAGCTGCTGGGTCAGCGGGCCCGAGAACGGCAAGCCAATGCTTTTGATCCACGGCAACCTCGTCACTGGCAGGTTCTGGCGTGATGTCGCGGGCCGGCTGCCGAAAGACGCTCGCATTGTCGCGCCGGATCTTCGCGGCTTCGGCCGCACGGAGGCCAAACCGATCGACGCCACGCGCGGCCTCGACGATTGGATCGAAGACATCGAAGCCCTGGTTAAGAAGATCGGCTGGAGCGGGCGCCAGCTTCACGTCGCAGGCTGGTCGTTGGGCGGCGGGGTCGCCATGGGCTATGCGGCGAAGCATGCGAACGAAATTGCCAGCCTGACCCTGGTCGCTCCGCTCTCGCCATACGGCTTCGGCGCCACCCGCGACGCAGCGGGAACGCTGACCACCGCCGACTTCGCGGGCAGCGGTGGAGGCGGGGTCAACCCAGAGTTCATGCGTCGGTTTGCCGCCGGGGACACGTCATCAGACGAGCCGATGTCCTCCCCGCGCGTCACGATGGCCAGCTTCTTCTGGAGCCCGAAATACGAGGCCCCTGACGAGGACGAGCTGCTGTCCGAGGTGCTTCTGACCAAGACAGGTGAGGACTACTACCCCGGCGATTCCGTGGCGGCATCGAGCTGGCCGCTGTTTGGCCCTGGAACGCGCGGCATCAACAACGCGTTTTCGCCGAAGTATTGCGATGTGAGCGCATTCGGAGATATCCGGCAAGCATTCCCGGTGGTGTGGATCCGCGGCGACGAGGACCAGGTGATCAGCGACCAATCGATGTTCGACCTTGCCTACCTGGGCAAGCTGGGCGCGGTCCCGGGCTGGCCTGGCGACGAGTCGTGTCCACCCCAGCCGATGTTGGCCCAGATCCGCGGCGTGCTCGATCGGTACCGCAAATCGTCCGGCGCCTCCGTACGAGAGGAAGTCCTCGAAGGGGTCGGCCACGGACCGCTGATCGAGCGCTCCGAAAGGGTGGCTGAGCTCATGAACGAGACCGTCGGCGCCGGTCAACGGAGCTGAGTGCGGAAGCAGATAGAGGGTAACCGGGCTCCCGCGCTGGTTCTACTTCTATGACCCAGTGGCTCATCAGCCTGGTTTCGGCGTGGGGCTACATCGCGATCTTCGTCACGATGGTGGGCGAGAGCGCGGGCCTGCCCATCTCCAGCGAGATCGTGGTTCCTCTTGGCGGGGCGCTCGCATCGCTCAACAAGCTGGGTCTCGGCGTCCCGGTCCTCGAGCTCATCCTCGTCGTTGCCATTTCGAGCTTGGCGAACCTGACCGGTTCGCTCATCGCTTTCTCCCTGACGCGTCGCTACGGAGAGAAGGTGGTGCTGAGCCGAGCCGGACGGTGGATGGGTCTGAGCAAAGGACACCTGCGCCTGGCCAATCGGTTCTTCGATCGATGGGGACTGTGGGCCGTTTTTCTCGGCCGCCTGCTACCGATCGTGCGCACGTACATCTCGTTTCCAGCCGGGCTGTCCAAGATCGGTTACGTGAGGTTCATCGTCGTCTCTCTGCTGGGCGCGATTCCATGGAACTCCGGTCTGGCCTACGCCGGGTACCTGGCCGGCCAGCATTGGGAACAGGTGGCGGCCAAACTCTCGCCGCTTGCGATCCCGATCGCGATCGTCGTGGTCATAATCCTGGCCGCGGCGTGGTGGTTCGGACGCCGGCTCGGTGAAGAGGAAGAGTCCAAAACGGAGAAGGCCGTTCCCGGACGCGTTTAGCGCACTACTCCGGTGTCACCAGCGCGATCGGCTCACCAGGCCTGACGGGGTCACCCTCTTTCAGCAGCAACTCCTCGACGATGCCGGCAATTGGAGATGGGATCTCGGCGTTGACCTTGTCGGTGAGCGCTTCCATCA
>DATCAV010000221.1:0-11340 GCA_036512415.1 Candidatus Dormiibacterota bacterium
CCCCTTTCGTGGTCCAGCGGCAGATGGGCCCGAGCCTCGAAGGGTGGGTCCGCATCGAGCTCGCGCTGTTCGTAGGCCTCGCCGCCCTCGCGGTGCTCGGCGGACGGTTCCGCATCTCCGGCCCCGGCACGGCCTTAACAGACACGGCTGAATTAGGCAGGCACGCCCCCGCATGATCCAGGGCGCCCGGACTCAATCCCAGGGAGCCCTAGCCACTCAACATCCAGGACGCCTCATCGCGTCTGGCGACCACGACCGCTGCCGCTCAGGCGGGCGTGAGCGCCTCGACAATCCGCCGGCCCCAGCCGAGCCCGCGCACATAGCCGATGATGAACTTGGCCTCGACGCCCGGCGCCATCGGCGGCATGTCCATCGCCGCTTCGAATGCCATGGCGAAGTCGGCCTGGAAGTCACTTTGGGGCGCCTGATGGACGGTCGCGGATGTTAGCCCTGCGGTCTTCAAAACCGTTTGCGGGGCGCTGCTGAGGCGTCCTGGGTGGGTTCGATTCCCATCCATCCCCGCCAGACTTTCTTGAAGCCCTCTTCCAAGGTAAGTTGAATACGGAAACCGGTCCTCGGGGCCGGTTTTTCGTCGTTTAGGGCACCTGTAAAACCAGGGTCCAGGAGGAGGCAGACCAGTGGCAGTTGCGCGAATAACTACCCCGAAACCGTTGGGTATTTCAAAAACCGTACGCGACTTCGGAAACCTGACCCGGGAGCCGGACGGAGTGCGTGGCCGACCGCGAACCGTGTTGCCGGCGTCAATTCCCAGGCCGCTCGCGGAGTCTCGGCTCGAGCCGGTGGCGGAGCAGGGCGGTGATGTCGCCCTCGAGGCTCTGGTCCGCGAGTGGCTGCTCGAGCTCAAGGTCATGGGCCGGAGCCCCCGCACCATCGACTGGTACGCGCAGAAGATACGCTCCTACCTGGCCGCCAGCAATGCAACCGGGCTCTCCGAGCTGACCGCCTTCGAGCTCAAGCGTTTCCTCGGCGAACTCCGTGATCGCGGGCTGGCCCCGAACACGATTCATGGCTTCTTCGAGACGCTGAAAGCGCTCGTCAGCTGGGCCCAGCGCGAGCACTACTCGGTCGACGCCGCGTTGTTGCGGATGCGGGCCCCCAAGGTGCCCGAGAAGGAGATGGAGACCTACAACACGGAGCAGCTGAACACCCTATTCGCAGCCACACCGCCGGGCTGGGCAACTCTTGCGATCCAGATCCTGCTCGGCACCGGCATGCGCCTGGCCGAGCTCTGCGCTCTCACGATCGACGACGTCGAGGATGAAGGTGATGTCACCTTCCTCAAGATCCGCAGCGGCAAGGGCGCCAAGTTCCGCCGCGTCCCCATTAGCAGCCGGCTACGCCGGGAACTCGTCCGCTACCTGAACCGTTGGCGCCCCGAGACTAACGAGCGCGCCCTACTCGTCCTCTCGGACGGTCGGCCGGTGAGTGCGCTCACGCTATCGGAGCTCTTCCGCCGTGTCCGCCACCGCGTCGGTTTCGGGGTTCGCGCTCACAAGTTCCGGCACACCTACGCGACCGAGTATCTCCGCCAAGGCGGAGAGATCGAGCGCCTTCGGCGGATCCTCGGCCACACCACCTATGTGATGGTCATGCGCTATGTCCATTTAGACAAGGGCGACCTCGCCAGGGACGTGGACTTGCGATCGCCGTTCTAACCGGCGGCACCAAATCGAGGTGAGGAGAAGACTGGACGACGCAGGAGCAGATGGACCGCATCTTGCGCTACGCAACTTGCGTGGTGGCGGGAAGGGAGGGATTCCTTCCGTCGATTGGCAGTACCGGGTGCGCATAGCCTGAGGCACACGGATGCGAGTGTGACGACAATGTACCCATGCCTGACTTCAACAAAGCGCATCTCGAGATTTGGTTGGTGTACGCCGACGGCAGCAAGCGAGCGCTCGAGCGGGATGATGGCCACGGGGGTAAGGCCATCGAGTATCCGGCTGGAGAGGCGGGCACCCACGCCGATGGCCAAGCATTCGCGCACCACCCGTGGGAAACCGGACTGCGGAGAGTTGAGCTCCGCACCTTCGATGAGAAAGGCCAGCTAGTGCGTACAGACGCGCGGGAGTTTGATGAAAAAGGTCAACAGATCACCTGACCGCGCGGCCAGCCCGTAGCTTTCCGTTCGAACGTAGCGAGTGACAAGATTGTCGGGTGACGCACCGCAGGACGACTCGAAGCGGATCGGCTGATGACGATTGGCCCACGTACCTCGCGCCTGGGTTTACCGCTGACGTGGTGGCCGTCGCCCTCGATGACCGGATCGCGAAAGGCCGCGATTTGGTTGCGCAGATCGATGTGCACGTATATCCGCAGCCAGGCCGCGCCGATGAGCTGAACGGCAAGTATTGGGCCTGGTTCAACTACAACGCCACGTACCTCGAGCGCGCTTTCACCACTAAGGAGTTGCGTACGGAGTTCGAAGGCGTGTTCATCGGGGGCATCGGCAGGAGCGAGAGCGACCTGGATCGCATTCGCGAGCTCGCGCACGATTTGCAGCGCGACATCAACAAGCTAATCGACATACACGGGCGGCTTCCCCTCTACGAGGCGCCCGGGAACCCGCGTGAGGCCGCGACGCCTGCGGCCGCTGCGCCAGCGCGCCGGGCCCCGATCCACATGACTTTCCAGGCCCCGGTTGGCCAGGTCAACTTCGCGGAGGTGATCGAGCGAGCTGACGCCAGCATCGTGCAGGTGGATCAGCGCGGCGAAGCGAACCTTGCCGACGGACTCCGCCACCTAACGAATGCCATCAAGGCGGCCACCGAGGCTGGAGACGATCAGCGAGAAGATGGCATCAACGCGGTAGGCGACTTGGCAGAAGTCGGCGCTCTTCCGACTGAAGAACGCGGTAAGTTCCGAGCTCGAGTGCGAGGCGCGTTCTTGGTCATCAAGGAGTTGGCTGCGATCGCGCCCTCGGTCAAGCAGGCGTTAGATGCTTGGGGTCCGACAATCAGGGAGCACCTGCCCCACCTGCCGAGCTGAGGCCGGTTAGGATCGGAGCGTGAAGAGGGTTCTGGTTCCTCTCAACGACTTCGACGAGCGTGAAATCGATGCGTTGCATCAGTCGCTGATGGACATGGGCAACGAGAGCGTTCGCAATCTGTCGCGCGCCGAGGCCGAGCGAGAGCCGGCGTTCCCTAAGCCAGGGCCGGCAGTGATCCTCGAGGTGCCCGAGGAGATGTCGCTCGGTTAGGTGAGGCGGATGGTCGCACATGCGCTGACGCATCTGAAGACGCACGCATACCCAGGCGAGCCGATAACTCTGGATCAGAAGGTTGAAGGTTCGAATCCTTCCTCCCCAGCCAACTATATGTAGCGCTCGATGGTTCGGTCACCTACTACATATAGGCAGTTGCATGGGCGACTGGCTCAATGAACCGTGGCCGTGCGGTCGTGAAGATGCGCAGCGCTACCGCGTATTCCAAGAATCAGTCGCGCTACTGCCTGGCGATCCGTAGTTCCAATCGCCTCACGCCGTTGTTGCGCCGTTTGCATCGTGCAGGAAGGCGAGAACCGCGGTCACCCGGCGACTCACCGACCGTTCTTCGGACAGACCAAGCTTCGAGAAGATCGTGTTGACGTACTTCTCGACTGAGGATTCGGACAGGTGGAGAGCCTCCGCAATTGCTCCGTTAGATTTGCCTTCGGCCATCTCGCGCAGCACGTCGACCTCGCGCTCGCTCAGCAAGCGCAGCGGGGACTCGGCCTGCCGCGCCCGATAGTCGACCAGGCGCTCAACGACGCCCGCATCGATAACCGAGCGGCCGGCGGCCACTTCTCGGAGCGCGTAGAGAAGCTCGTCCAGTTCTCCGACCCTGCTCTTCAGCAAGTAGCCCAGCCCTTCAGTTCCATTCCTGAAAAGCTGCAGCGCATAAGCCGCGTCGGAATGCTGCGAGAGGACGACGACTCCGGTGCCCGGATGGCGCTGGCGGATGGCGTGGGCTGCCTGGATTCCCTCCAGATGGTGCCCGGGCGGCATTCGTATGTCGGTGAGCACAACATCCGGGCGCAGGCCGTCAACAACTTCGAGCAGCTCTTCGGCAGTGCTCACTGAGGCCAGGACCTCGACCTCGCCCGAGTCTTCGAGCAGACGCCGGGTCCCCTCGCGGACGAGGTAGTTGTCTTCCGCAATCACGACCCGGAGACGTTCAGACACTTGTCCGCTCGTATGTCGGCACATCCATCCGCAACACGGTTCCGTTCCCAGGCCTGCTCCTGAGTTCCAATCGGCCACCGAGCGTCTCGATGCGATCTTGCAGCCCGCGCAATCCGGAGCGCTTCGCGCGGCTGGCGTCGAATCCGCAACCGTCGTCCTCCACCTCTACCAAGAGTCGCTCGTGCTTGCTTGCAAGACGGACCTCGACACGGTCCGCTTGAGCGTGCTTCAGGACGTTGGCCAGCGCTTCCGACACGAAGAAATAGGCGGCTCCTTCCAGGTCCGATCCGAACCGGGCACCGGGCACTACACCGTCGATTCGGACCGTAACGGGGACCGTCATCCGCGCGGCGCGCTCCCGGACGGCTTCGACCAGGCCACGGTCGGTGAGTACCGCCGGGTGGATGCCCCTCGCAAGTTCCTGCACGTTCTCAAGGGCGCGCTGAGCGTCGAGAGAGGCGTCGCGCAAGGTCGAGCCGGCCAGCTCGGGGTCGCGGCGAAGCTGGTTGCGTGCCAGACCCAGGCGTGCGAGCAGGCCAACGAGCTGCTGCTGGACGCCGTCGTGCAGGTCCCGCTCGAGCCGGCGGCGGGCGGCGTCGTCTGCCTGCACCAGCCGCATCCTCGATGCCGCCAGCTCCTCGAGACGGTAGGACAGCTCAGCTGTGAGCTCAGAGTTGCGGATCGAAAGGGCCGCTTGCCGCCCCAGCGTGGTCAAGAGCTCCTGGTCGGCGGGGACATAGGCGCCTTCTAGTTTTGGCCCGCAATCGATCCGGCCTACGACCTGGTTCGCGTGAACCAACGGCGCGGTCAACACAGCCACTGCGCCCTCGCCCGGTTCCATGCCCGCTAGCGCAACCGGCGTTGGTTCCGGCCGGTTGAGGTCAACCCGCACCCATCGAGCCCCGAGTCCAGCCTGCAACACACCGGCTACAGTCCCCGCCACGTCCTTGGTCGCAGTCGACGATTCGAGCCCCGCGCCGAGCTGGCTGATCAGCTGATAACCGCTGAGCCGCCGGCCAAAGACTAACCTGTCGCCAAGCCGTTCAAGCCAATGCCGGGCAGGCTGAAAGGCCAGTGTCGCGGCGATCGTCAAGAGGATGGCGAGCTGCAGAGGCACCCGCTGTCCCAGTGCGATGCCGACGGTGGTGGCGATGCCGACATAGGCCGCGGCGATCAACAGCCAGAGGACGCCATAAACGATCGAACGCCGGATGACAAGATCGACGTCCAAGAATCGAGGGTTCACGATGCCGATCGCCAGCGCTACGGGTAGGAGGACCTGGGGCCCGAGATAGATGATTGTGTCGGTGAGGGTGGGTGGCCCGCTTGAGCTGGGCAGCAGGTTTGAGAGCAGCCCCCAGGCGACGGCGACCGCTATCCCATAGAAAGGCCACCGGATCTGGTGTCGCTGCTGGGATCCAAAGCGCCGGTAGCGCAGGATCAGCAGAGCCAGAGCACCTCCCGCCGACAGCGCGAGGAAGCCGTTTATCAAGGCTGTCGCCGCTGGGCCGAGCGATCGCAGCTGGATCACGAAGAATGGGTCTGGCACACGCAACGCTGTCGACGCGAAGATTGGCTGTCCGAGGCTGTTAGATCCGGCCAGCTGGATGATTTGCAGCGGCACCTGGAGCACAAGCGCCGCGATAACGGTGCGGCGTTCGTACGACCGCTGGTAAATGCCGTCGGGGAAGACCGCGAAAAGGGCGAGCACTGAGCACTCAAACGTCCAGCCGAGGGTCTGCAGGAGGATAACGACAGCCCAGTCGGCATTGGCATGGGCGGTCAGGCCATAGCCGACGGCATCGCCGATTACCACGAGTGAGGTCGCAGCCAGCAGACGCCTGGCAGCCCGGGTGTCAGCCGCGAAGAGAAATGCGACTACTCCGATGAGGTACCAGACGGTATTGATGACGATGGCACCGGCATTAGCCACAAGGTTGCCGCTGACCGCGAGCTCCACAACAAACGCCGCCAGCGCGGCCGCACCCGGGAGCAAGAAGGCGACGCGGAGCCAGCGACGGGCCACGGTGCAATATTCGAACTCTGGCGGACTCTTGTCGCGGAGGTAGGCCGGAAAACGGACTGCGGTAATCCGCAACAGTGGCCACAACAGGTTTTGAGCCTGCCCGGATGTTGCGGGGCATGCGTGATCCCTAGCCTGCTCGCCAGCGGGCCGAACGGAGCTCGACTATTCGAATGGAGACCGGGATGCTGAAGATTTGGAACGCAACGAACTTCAGGCGGACGCTCGGCGGACTGTGCCTTATCGTCGCGCCCCTTTTGCACTTCGCCACCGAGCATTTGATCGGTGTCGGCAACAACCGGACGGCGAGCGATTGGCTTGCGACCGCGACCCAGCATCATGACGGTCTCGTCGAAGCCACGTATCTCGACATTCTTTCGGGGATCCTTCTCATTCCGGCTTTCTTTGCCATCCTTCACGTCGTCCGTGGTCGCGGCGTGATCCTGGCTCATATCGGCGTGGCTCTCGCCCTCGTGGGGGTCGTGCTCTGGACGTTCGTCCAATCGGGCGCAAGTCTCATGGTTGGGGTGATGGGATCACCCGGGCTGGACTCGGGCGCGATGACCGCCCTGATCCAGAAGTCGCTCATCAACGCAAGTCCTGCCTCGGCGCCGTTTTTCGGGCTCTTCCTAGTAGAGCTCGGCTACGTTCTGGTCGGTCTCGCGGTCTGGCGGTCCGGGTTCGGCTATCGCTGGGCCGGCCCGCTCATCTCGATCTCCGTCGTGGCGGTCATTTTCAACCCGCTGGGCGACCTCAGTGATGCCGTGATCGACGCCCTGCTCGTGGTGGGGCTGGCGGCGATCGGCCTCCGGATGCTCTTAATGCCGGACTCGGCCTGGGATTCAGCTCCCGGGTCCGCGGACAAGCCGGCAGCCAGGGCGGTTCCGCACGCAGAGCACGTCGTGGGGAGCTAGTCGCCTCAGCGGCTTTGGCGGCCTCGACACAGATCGTCGACGGCACGACCAAGCTCTAGCGAGCGGGTGGTGCAATGCGAACTTCGCGCCGCCTTTACGCCGTTTTTGCGCTCAGGTGTCAGACGCGACGCTGCCGCGCAATCCACAAATCAGACGCGGTGGTTGAATTCAACTTGCGCGGCGGCAATAGCGCAGATCGCTCTCGGTTAGACGCGCGCCTGCATCCGCTACTTCTTCGGGCGCGAACTACCGAGATGCCGTTTGAGCTGCACTGTCTGCGGGTATCAGCTTGGGAAATGTTTCCGTTCGAGCTGAGCTACCCAGGCCACTGGCTCGATTGCCCGGGCGTCGCACAGGACGATGTGCACGAGGCTGGGATCGTCTTCCACGTGCTCGAGTCCCACCTGGCGGATGCTGCTCTCGCTCTGCGTCTCTTCGAGCACGAGAGAGCGAACGTAATGCGGTTCGCCGGCCCGGAACCGGACGCCTTCCATAGGCGACGCCGCGAAATGGAGTTCGAGCGTGAACAGCAGCTCGGACCAGACCTATCTCCCGAGGATCGCTGGGCGGCTCACGAGCGCATTCGCGTTGACGTAGATGTTTCACTCAAGCGCGAGCGTTGGGCGGCCGGCGAGATCCCGGAAGCTCATCTTCGTCGTGCGGTCTTCCTCTATGCCCAGGCGTTCTTGTTCGCCCTGGATGGGATCGGCAAAGGTCTCACCGCCTTGGGTTCCGCAGAATGGGTGCCGGCAGCGGTTGCGACCGCTCGCGATGAGTTTTACCGCAGCCTCCCAACTCTGACTGGTGTGCGCGACACCTCGCACCATCTGGAAGATCGTGCTCGAAGGCGGGACCGGCGCGGCCGCCAGATCGCGCTCAAGCCGGTGGAGAACAACATGATCAGCGCTCCTGGCGGCGGCGTGCTGATACTCGGCAACCTCAACGGGAATCGATACGGATCGACTATGGAGGATGGCTCTTTTGGCGAGGTCGAAGTCAGCGTTGAGTCGCTGGATCTGGCGCGGAAAGCAATCCAAGCTTGCATCGACGCATTCAGTTGGAGACCACCGAGGCACCACGTTCCGTCTCGCTGACAGTCGTCAGAGGCTCAGGCACAACATCCGCGCGTGGCGTAGCGTTCAGCGCACCAGCACATGCCGCGGCCGGCTCAGGCTTTCATGTCCGCAGGGGCACGATGGAGGACGTGATGCGGATCAGTTCCTGTGGATAGCCGGCCCCCTCCAACAGACGCGCAACCGCGTAGCCAGCGAGGTTCGGGTCCCGCATCGTTCAAGGACGATATGGCGTACCGGAATCACCGTGGCTGCGAGTAGCGAAAAAGCTTGGGCGAACACGAACGCTCCGAGGCGTCGAACTCGCGGAAGTCGATTTTGAGCTCGCTGTCGTCTATCAGTTGCACGGGGTTTGGTCACGCTAGCTACCGCGCAGCAGCCCCGGATACTTGTTCTGGCGCAAGTCCTCGATTGCTTTGTCTGTCAGCTTCCATGCATCGCCCTTGATACATGCAATCAACTCCGTCCAGACTTGCTCGAAGGCCTGCAATGCATCGTTATCGTTAAAGCGGACTCCGACCGGAAGCAGTGGTGCGATATCCTCGGTCAGGCTGCGTGAGAGCTTTTCCAGCATGCGTTGCTCGGCCACGGCGCGGGAGATGGCCTTGCCTTCGAGCGCCAAGTAATGATCGAAGCAAGCAATGACCTTGTCCGAGTCCAGCGAGAGCTGTTCGAGTCCTTGATGCAGATCGAACAGGTCGCGATTCATGTGCCGCTGCAGCAGTGCCCGCAGCTTGGTGCCGAACAGTTCTTCTGGCTCGAAGGATGCGATCTCGGTCTTGCCCTGATACCAGTCGCTCTCCACCGCAAAGGGATACGGTTTGGTAGCGAACAGGCTCTCGTGCTCGCGGGTGTTTACCTCGACCTTAAGTTTCAGCGTCGCCTGTGCATCGGCCTCGGGTGTGAATTTGAACACCAGATGCATCGAGTGCTCGGCCTGCTGCCGGTTGCACTTGCCGAGCCATGACAAGGCATCACGGATCGCATCTACAGTGGGCCCGATGGATTCGACCTGTGTCTGCACCAAGTCGATGTCTTCCGAGTAGCGCAGCGGCTGCTTGAACAGGAGTTTGTGGATGGCTGTGCCACCGCGGAAGGCGATCTTGCCGTTCAACGCCGGCGCATTGAACAGGTCGCACAGCGCGCGGCAGATGATCAGGTCCTGTTCGACCTGCCGCAAATCGGGCCAGGGCGCCTTCGCCCTCCAGGCCAGGATGTAGTTACTGGGAATCAAAAGTCGATCTCCACGGGTTCATTGATGACGAGCTTCCACTTCGCATCTTTCTTGTGAAGATCGGCCAGAGACTCGAAGAGAGGTTTGACGGCGGGGTCCAGCGGCGCCACCGTCTTGGCTTTTTTGACGAAGGGCTCCAGGGCACGGGCTTGACGCACATGACCCGCATGGTCGAGCAGGAAGCCGAGCCGGCGCACGGACGAGTTCTCGTAGGCAGCGGCGGCCTTTGCCAGTTTGCGTGGATCGGCCTTCGCGCCGATGTCCTTGGCGATCTGAGCGACGCCATTGATGCCGGCCGCCTTGTGAAAGTAGCGGGCGCAATCCAGCAGCGTCAGCTCGACACCGGCCACCTTGCAGAAGCCGGCATCACTCTTCATCTGGTCGAGCAGATCGGGCTGGTTAACCTGCGCGAAGGCCGTGGGGGTCTGGTAGAGAAACTGGAGGCGGTGGCGACCGATCTGCACGTCACGCAACTGCTTGGGCACGACCACTTGGAAGACCATGGCCGCCTGGTGTGACGCGCCGTGGAAAGCCGCCGCGCGCAGCAGGGAGACGCGGTAGTCGAGTCCCTGATGCTTCATCAAAGGGTCGATCCAGCGCACGGGATCGGGCGCACCTGACACCTGGTCCTCGGGACGTAGGATGAGATAGAAGCCGTGGCGGGGGTTTGCCAGGCGCCGCTTCGTGATCAACCGGGTGATGGCGGCAGCCAGAGCGTCAGGCTTCAGGTCGAGTACCGCCAGCGCCTCTTCGCGGGAGAAGTGGGTGCGGCCGCGAGCAAGTCGGTCATCGACGAACTGTCCGAGGCGAGTCATGCCCAGATTATATGCAAAACTCTGCATAAAATCAAGGTTTTTGCATATGAGTTGGGAAGGACCATGAAGGCTTAGCCGGACTGCCGCGGGAAATCGCCGCCGCGCTCGCGTGACGCTGGTGCTCGCGACCAGCCGGCCGGTATACAGCTACGCCGCCCGGACCATTTGCCGGTCGCCAAGATGCAGTCGCTCGGTATCACGCCAGATGGCCTTGGCCTGGATGCCGACGAGGTCGGCCAAATATGCCCCCCAAGAACTGCGAAGGAATTCCTCAGCCTCGGAATGGAAGCCTCCCTTCGTCCGCTTCACGGGCGCTGGTTCGTCGTGGCCGTACCACACACTTAGGTAGTCCGCAACGGCGAGCCGGAAGACCGCGAGGATCAGATCCCGGGCGCCGATGGCGCGTCCGTCCTCCATCTCAGGCCACCTTCAGTAGTCGAGCGAGTTGGGTCGGAGCGCCTTGCTCCAGCGCCCTGGCAACCTTCCAGGCTGTCCGCGACCGCACTGGTTGGCCGCGCAAGGCGCTCGCCAATGTTGGTCGTGAGATCCCCGCGCGGCGAGCAAGCTCCGATAGGCTCCACCCTCGTTCGGCACACGCCTCCTTGACAGCGTGCGATGACAGCACGACGACAAGTCCTGCACGCCCGACCTCGAAGGCGGTCGGATTAGCCACTCCGGGTGCCCTTCGGTCCTCGGCCGGCGGCGCCGGGAGGGGGCCGGACTCCGGCCCCCTCCGGTGATCGGCGAGCGACCTCCGACTAGGCTCACTCGATGAGGAGCTTTGGAAGGCGGTCAGGTTGTCAAGGATCTGGCCGGCCTGATCTCGGCTGAGCGGACGGGGGTAACGCAAAGCCCCCAGCGCGTAAGTCTGGCCCGGCATGTCCTCTCGCTCGGCTTGCATGCCAACTGCTCGCGTCAGGGGGTCGGAGTCTGACCCCTGCCGGCTCATGAGCCGCTCCCTCCGCCCGGGCGTCGGAGCCACCATGCCGGCTTGCCGACAGCGTCTTCAACGTGCCGGTCCGACCGAGGGAGGCCGGCCATATCTAGTAAGGAGACCCGCCGCTTCGAGACATCACTGGCCCACACAGCTCCGAGCGG
>DATCAV010000222.1:0-9588 GCA_036512415.1 Candidatus Dormiibacterota bacterium
GGCCGGACGATAGATCGTCGCCGGCAGTCCGCCGCGCATCGCGCGCTGTACTTCCACCTCGGCGAGGTACTTCGTCTCCTCGTAGAAGTTGTTGAACGCCTGCCACTCCTCCAGCATGTCCTCGGTGAAGGTGCCGGGGAAGCGGCCGCTCACGTAGCAGGTGCTCATGTACTGGAAGCGGCGCAGCTTCGGACAGCGCGCGGCGAAGTCGAGCATGTGCCGCGTCCCCTCCACGTTCACGCGCATCGCCGGCTCGCGCTTTACTGACAGGTCGTAGATGGCGGCGAGATGGAAGATCTCGACGACGCGCGCCTTCAGCTCGTCTGCTGCGCCGAGCCCGAGATCCGGTTGGACGATGTCCCCCTCGACGATGCGCGCACGGCCTACGAGCTCCGGATGTTGCGCGAGGAGGGCGTCGAGGCGCGCTCGGGCCAGCCGTGCGTATTTGGGCTGCACGAGGCACACCGCCTCGGCGCCCGGCGCGCGCGCGAGCACACGTGGCAGCAGCTCGCTGCCGAGGAAGCCGGGGAATCCGGTGAACAGGATCGCGTCCATGAGAACCTCAGCGTAGCCCGGGAATGTGCCGCATGAGCCGCAGCAGACGAGGCATGAGCGACGCGTACACGCGCACGGGGATGAACGGCGGGGGCGCGAGCGGCAACACCCGCTGGATGGCGATCGTCTGCGATTCGGTGTATTTGAGGATGCCCTCAGCGCCGTGGCGCCGGCCCGACCCCGACTCCTTCATCCCGCCGATGGGCGCCGACGTGGCCGTCCACGTGGCACCGTAGCTCTCGTTCACGTTAACCGTGCCGGTCTGGATCCGCTTCGCCACACGCACCGCGTGCCGAACGCTCCTCGACCAGACGCTGGCGTTCAATCCGTATCGCGTGTCGTTCGCGCGGGCGATCGCCTCCTCGTCGCTCGCCACGCGGTAGAGCGCCACCACCGGCCCGAAGGTCTCCTCGGCGAACATCTTCATCTCCGGCGTGACGCCGGTGAACACCGTCGGCTCGTAGAAAAGGGGGCCGATGTCCGGCCGACGCCGTCCCCCCACCAGCAGATGAGCGCCCTTCTCCACGGCGTCGCGCACGTGACTCTCCACCGTGTCGAGTTGCCGCGGCACCGTGAGCGAGCCCATGTCGGCGTCGTAGTCGAACGCCGGCGAGAGCTTCATCTCGCGCACTCGCTCCACGAGTCGCTTGGCGAAGCGGTCGAACAGCGCGTCGTGCACGTACAGCCGCTCGATCGATACGCACACTTGCCCCGCGCCCACGAACGCGCCGCGCACCGCGCCGTCCACCGCTGCCTCCAGGTCGGCGTCCTCGAGCACCAGCATCGGGTTCTTCCCGCCCAGCTCCAGCGAGTAGCCGCGCAGCCGCTCGGCGGCTTGCCGCGCCACGATTCGCCCCGTGCGCGTGCTTCCGGTGAACATGATGAAGTCCGCGCCCTCGATCAGCGGCGGCCCGAGCTCGGGTCCCGGTCCGGTCACCACCTGCAGGACGTCTGATGGAAGTCCCGCTTCATAGAGCAGGTCGACGGCCCAGAGCGCAGTGAGTGAGCCCTGCTCGTCCGGGCGCAGCACCACTGCGTTCCCCGCCGCCAGCGCGGCGAGCGCGTCGGTGATGCCCAGGATCAGCGGGAAGTTCCATGGCGAGATGATCCCGACCACGCCAACCGGCTGCCGATACTCTCGCGTCATCGTGAGGCCGGGGAGCGCGCCCGCACGCCGGCGGACGCGCAGGTACTTCGCGGCGCGGAACCCGTAGTGGCGCGCCACGAGCGCCGTATCGAGGATCTCCTCGAGTGCGTGGCGCCGTGCCTTCCCCGACTCGAGCTGGATCAGGTCGAGGGCCTCCTCGCGGCGGTCGAGCAGCAAATCGTGAAAGCGCACGAGCACGGCACCTCGGCTCGAGGGGCGGCGCGCGGCCCAGCCGGGTTGCGCCTGCCGCGCGCGGCGGATCGCCTCGTCCACGTCGGCTGGAACGCCGACGGGAATCGTCCCGATCACGCCACCCGTGAAGGGTGCGAGCACCGGCGCCGTCTTGCGATGTGGATCGGCGAGCGCGATGCGGCGGCATAACCGCTCCATGATCTCGGGAGGTAGGTTATTGCGGGAAATGTCGCTCGTGAGGTGCCCGCGTTCGTCCGCGCGCATTCCAATAGCGTGCTCATTCGTCATCTACGCCTCCTCTGAGGAATTGCTCGCCGAGCGTAAGCTATTGCTCCGGCCATCAAATAGGCGGTATCAGGCCGCGCAAGTCCCAGCATCTGCCACTGCTGGCGCGAGCCCTCGCCAGTGAACACATTGAAAACATCGATACAACTTCACGAGATACAGCTGCATAAAGCATCTCACACTCGAGACTGCACCCGAATTTCAACTGAAATCGGGACACTCCCCGGCGGGGGGGCGACGTGAACGTCGACTCGGGCCTGAATCTGATGGCCGCCTGCTACGGGGCGGGCGCGCTTTCGGCCCTGCTGGCGCGGTGGTCGGGGCGACTCGCTCTCAGCGTGGGTCACCTGGCCACACTTGCTGGGGCCGTGGTAGGCCTCGGCGTTTCGCTCAGCGTTCTCCTCGGCGCCCCGGGTCGCACGCTGACCCAGCCGCTGCCGGCCCTCTTCCCGTTCGCCCGGCTTTCGCTCTCGGTAGACGGGCTCTCGGCGTACTTTCTGCTCGTCATCTCCCTCGTGGCCGTCGCGGCGGCCGTCTACGGTCCCGCCTACCTGCGGACATACTCGCCCGACGCGGGACCAGCGCGGCAGGCGACCCAGGTGCTCGCGCTGAACGTGTTCGTGGGATGCATGGCGTTCCTCTGCTGCGCCGGCGACGCGATGACCTTTCTTCTCTTCTGGGAAGGGATGACGCTCGCCAGCTACGTTCTCGTCGTCTCCGACGACCGGGATGGCGAGAACGCGCGGGCAGGGCTCCTCTACATGGTGATGGCCCACGGAGGGACGGCGTTGCTGCTCGTCGCATTCCTTGTCCTGACCGAGCGGGCCGGGGCGTTCGACTTTGCGGCCCTTCGCGCGGCGGCGGGTGACCTCGACGGCACGACCCGAACGACGCTGTTCTTCCTGGCGCTCGTAGGCTTCGGCACCAAGGCGGGCGTGGTCCCGCTCCACGTCTGGCTCCCGCGCGCGCACCCCGCGGCCCCGAGCCACGTCTCGGCGCTGATGTCGGGCGTGATGCTCAAGGTCGCGATCTACGGGTTACTGCGCTTCGCCTTCGACATCATTGCCCCGGTGGCCGGGCCGCTCCCCTCCTCCTGGGGATGGACAGTGCTCGTCGTGGGCACGACCTCGGCCGTGCTCGGAGTGCTCTACGCGCTCCAGCAACACGATATCAAGCGCCTGCTCGCGTTCCACAGCGTGGAGAACATCGGGATCATCCTGATCGGGGTGGGGCTGGCGATGATCCTGTGGCGCCGGGAGGGCGTGGGCGGCGTTCTCGCGACCGTGGCGCTTACGGCCGCACTCCTTCACACCCTCAACCACGCGGCATTCAAGGGCCTGCTCTTCCTCGGCGCCGGCAGCGTCATCTCCCGCACGCACGTCCGCAACATGGAGGAGCTCGGCGGGCTCGCGCGGCGCATGCCATGGACGGCGGGGCTGTTCCTGCTCGGAGCCATCGCGATCTCGGCTCTCCCCCCGCTCAACGGGTTCGTCAGCGAGTGGCTCACCTTTCAAGCTCTCCTGGGCGGCGCCGGCCGCTTCCACGGCCCGGCCGGGCTCGTCATTGTCTTCTCCGCGGCGATGCTGGCACTCACGGGAGGCCTCGCCGCGGCCTGCTTCGCGAAGGCGTTCGGCGTCACGTTTCTTGGCCGCCCGCGTACGGCCCACGCCGAGCATGCCACGGAGGCACCGCCATCGATGATCGTCGGCATGGCATGGCTCGGCGCGCTTTGCGTGGCCCTCGGTGTGGCGCCGGGCTACGCGATGCGCCTGCTCGACGCGCCGACGGCCGGACTGCTCCACGGCCCCGGAGCGAGCGCCGTGGTGACGGCTCGGGGACCGATGGTGCTGTCGGCGGGACTGACGGCGTCCGGGACGGCCGCCACCGCCATTTCAATGACGATGGTGACCGCGCTCCTCATCGCGCTCACGGCGATAGCCTGGGTACTGCGCCGCGGATCGCGGCGCGGCCCGCCGCGCGCCGCGCCAACGTGGGCGTGCGGGATGAGCCCCACTTCACGGTTCGACTACACGGCGACCGCGTTTGCCAAGCCGCTCCGGTTCGTTTTCGCGACGCTTTACCGCCCCCGCCGCGAGGTGATTCGGGAGACCGCCGGGACGCCGTACGTCGTGCGGCGTATCCATTACGCCGGCGAGGTCGTGGACCTCGCGGAAACGCAGATCTACCACCGCGTCCAGCGGGGCATCTCGTCGCTCTCGCAGTCCATTCGCGCCCGCAGCACCGGTCGCATCCACGGGTACATCGGGTTCGTGCTGGCGGCCCTCTTCGTGGCGCTGCTGCTGTTCGGGGTTGACCGATGATGACCGGCGAGCGATCGCTCGGGCTCCTGCTCTTCGAGATGACCTTTCTCGTGCTGCTCGGGCCGCTGGTCACCGGCATCATCCAGAAGATCAAGGCCCGGATCCAATGCAGGCAGGGGGCCGGGGTCCTACAGCCGTACCGCGACCTCGCCAAGCTATTTCGCAAGGGCACGGTCCAGGCCGATACGGCCTCGGGTCTCTTCCGGTTGATTCCGGTGCTCGTGCTGGCAGCCACGGTGGCCGCGGGCGCGCTCATTCCGGTGGTCCGGGCGGGGCCGCCGTCCTTTCCGTTGGGCGACGCGTTGCTGCTGCTCGGGCTCCTCGCGCTGGCCCGCTTCCTCACGGCAGTCGGTGCGCTCGACGCCGGCGGCGCTTTCGGCGGCATGGGGGCCTCGCGGGAGATGACGCTCGCGCCGCTCGTCGAGCCGGTCTTGATGATGGTCGTGTTTTCGACCGCGGTGGCCGCCGGGACGACGGAACTCGGGGCCCTCGCGGCGCAGCGCGGGACGTCGTGGGTCCTCGCCTGGCACGCGGCGGACTTCCTCGGCTTTGCAGCCATGCTGGTGCTGCTCCCGGCCGAGACGGGCCGCATCCCTGTAGACAACCCGGACACCCACCTCGAGCTCACCATGCTGCACGAAGGCATGCTGCTCGAGCATTCCGGGCCGGGCCTCGGCTGCATGCTGCTTGCGTCGCACACGCGCCAGATCGTGACCCTCGGCCTCGTGTCGGCCCTCTTCTTCCCAATCGGACCGGCGAACGGGGCGGACGCCGCGGGCCTCCTCCTCGGTGTCGGCGCGTTCGCGGCGAAGATCCTGGTGCTCGCGTCCTACCTCGCGCTCGTCGAGTCGTCGTACGCCAAGCTCCGGCTCTTCCGGGTGCCGCAGTTCCTCGGCATCGGCTTCGTGTGTGCCCTCACCGCGCTCGCCCTGAGAATCCTGTGAGCGCCGAAACGGTCCGCACGATCATCGACGACCTCGGCGCGCTGCTGCTGTTCACGATGATCCTCATCCTCGCGGCCGGCCAGATCTACCGTGCCATCTACGCCGTGGCCGCCCAGTCGCTCCTCATCGCCATCGCGGCTGCGGTCCTGGCTACGGCCACCGGGAACACGGACCTCTGGGTGATTGCCGGCATTACGCTCACCGTCAAGACGATCGTGCTGCCGTGGGTGCTGCACCGGGTCGTCCGTCGCATGAACGTGCGTCGCGAGGTGGAGCCGGTGATCCCCGTCGCCGCCACGCTCGCCCTTGCGGTGATGGTCGTGGTGATGTCGTTCCACCTGAGTGCCACGCTTGGCCCCGTGAACCAGGCGATCACCGGCAACGCGCTGCCGGTCGGCATCGCCCTCACCCTGCTCGGGGTGCTCGTCATGGCCACCGGCAAGACGGCGTTGAACCAGATGGTGGGCCTCTTCGCGTCGGAGAACGGGATCTTCTTCACGGCGATGGCGGTGACGCAGGGCATGCCGCTCATCATAGAGATCGGCGTGATCCTCGACGTCATCCTCGCCGTGCTCGTCATGGCGATCATGGTGCTCCGCGTCCGCTCGACGGTCGACGCCGACATCGCGGGCCTGGACCGGCTGAGGGGATGACCAGTGACTGAAACGCTCCTCTGGGTTCTGCCGCTCGTCCCGACCGTCACGGCGCTGCTCATGCTCACCACGCGCGACCGCCGCATCCTCTCGGCCATCGACGTCTGTGGCTCGGCGATTCTTCTCGCGCTCACGCTCGTCCTCGCCCGCGAGGTGGCAAAGGGCGGCCCGAGTGCGCTCGGCCTGCTGCGCATCGACGACCTCGGACTCGTCTTTCTCCTCCTCCTCGTCGTCCTCACGCTGGCCGTGTCCATCTACACAGTGGGGTGGCTCAAGCAGGCGGTCGCGGTCGGCAACATGAGGGCCGAGTCGCTGCGGTCCTACTTCGCGCTCGTGCACCTTTTCGTGGCCACGATGGTCGTGACGGTCCTCGCCGACAACCTGGGCGTACTCTGGATCGCAATGGAAGGGACGACGATCACGTCGGCCGTCCTCATCGGCTACCACGGCCATCAACACGGCCTGGAGGCGGCGTGGAAGTACATCATCGTGACGACCATCGGCATCTCCTTCGGCCTCTTCGGCACCGTGCTGGTGTCTGCCGCCGCCGCCGCCCACGGTGCCGTGGGCGCGGACGCAATGAGCTGGTCTGCGATCATGAAAATCGCTCCCATGCTCAACCCGGGGATCGTAAGAATCGGGTTCATCTTCGTGATGGTGGGCTACGGCACCAAGGCGGGCCTTGCGCCCATGCACCTCTGGCTGCCGGACGCCCACAGTCAGGCGCCCACGCCGGTGTCGGCGCTGCTCTCGGGCGTACTCATCAAGTGCGCGCTCCTTGGGATCATCCGGTTCCAGACGATCGCCGCCGCCGCGTGCGGCCCTGCGTTTCCGGCAGAGGTGCTGCTCGTCTTCGGCCTCACCTCGGTGGTTGTGGCCACTCCGTTCATCCTGGCCCAGAACGACCTCAAGCGCTTGCTCGGCTACCATAGCGTAGAGCACGTGGGGATCGTGGCGCTCGGACTCGGCTTCGGCGGCACCATTGGCACCTACGGCGCGCTGCTGCACGTGGTGAACCACGGCGTCACCAAGGCCCTCGCGTTCTTCGCCGCCGGCAAGGCCATCGCCCGCTACGGCACGCGCGACATGCGGGTCATCCGCGGCCTGCTCGCGGTGGCGCCGATTGGCGCGACACTCCTGATGCTCGCGGCACTGTCGCTCGCCGGCGTGCCGCCGTTCTCCATTTTCGTGAGCGAGCTCATGATACTGCGCGCCGGAATCGGCCAAGGTCACTGGGTGGCAATCGCCATCTTCCTCGCCATGGTCGTCGTCATCTTTGCCGGCCTCCTCCACCATGTTGGTGCGATGGCTTTCGGCGAGCCGACGGAGACGGCGACCCGGGAGCCCGAGGCCTGGTCCCCGCTGCTCGGGATGATGCTGCTCGCGGCGATCATGATTCTGCTCGGCCTTACAATTCCCGCGAGCATCGACGGGCTCCTCCGGCGCGCCACGGAGATCGTCGTTGGCTGATCATCCCCTCATGGTCGCGCTGCGGGCTGGCGCACTCGGCTCCGTGGAGGCGGACGTGGGCCCGCGCCCATCGGACCTCACGGTGCGTCTTGGTCGAACCGGCGATCTCCCTGCGGCGGCCGCCGTGCTCATCGGATCGCACGCGATGGCCCTGGCCACAGTCGTGGCGACCGATGAGACGACGACGCCGGACCACGATCTCAAGGTGCGCTACGTCTTCGAGCCCACCACGCCCGGCACGCCGGATCAATTCGTGACGCTGCTCGTCTCCGTGGATTCGGCACGCCCTGAGGTGCCCTCCCTGACCACGGCCGTACCGGCCGCGAACTGGCACGAGCGCGAGATGCAGGACCTCTTCGGGATTGTCCCCGTGGGGCATCCCGACCCCCGCCCGCTCGTGGTTCACGACGGGTGGCCGCAGGGCGTCTTCCCGCTCCGCAAGGCGTTCGATGCGTCGCGGCGCGTCCCGGTGCAGCCAGCCGCCGAGTTCCCGCACCTCGTCGCCGAGGGTGAGGGCGTCTTTGAGATCCCGGTGGGCCCGATCCACGCCGGCATCATCGAGCCGGGCCACTTCCGCTTTACATCGGTGGGCGAGACCGTGCTGAATCTCGAAGCGCGCCTGTTTTACACGCATCGCGGGCTGGAGAAGCGGATGGAGGGGCTGCTGCCGCTCGACGCGTTTTACGTTGCCGAGCGTATTTGCGGGGTCTGCTCGGTGGCGCACGGACTGGGCTACTGCGAAGCGCTGGAGCAGATCGCGGGCGTCGACGCCCCGCCGCGGGCCCGGCTCATTCGGAGCATCGCGCTCGAGCTGGAGCGGCTCTACAACCATGTAGGCGACGTCGGCAACATTTGCGCTGGCGCCGCGTTCCACTATGGCACCACCACCGGGATGCGCTTGAAGGAGCGCCTCCAGCAGCTCAACGAGCGGGTCGCCGGCAATCGCTTCTTGCGGGGCCTCGTCATCCCGGGCGGCGTGCGACTCGATCTCCCTGCCGACCTGCTCGGAGTCATTGCTGCCACGCTCCAGGACACGCTCGCTGGGCTCGACAGCCTGATGGAACGCATCGAAGCCAACCCGTCGGTCGTCGATCGGCTGGACGACACCGGCGTCCTCCAGCGCCAGGCCGCGCTGGACCTCGCCGTCGCCGGTGTGGCGGCCCGGGCGAGCGGCGTGGACCGCGACGCGCGGCGCGAGCATCCCCACGGCGCGTTCGCGGGCCCCGAGCCGCCCGACCTGCACGTCGTGACCGCCTCCGATGGCGACGTGATGGCCCGCATGAACGTTCGCGCCCTGGAGGCCCGGGAGTCGATCCGACTTGTCGGCGAGCTCGTCGGGCGGCTCCTGTCGGGGCCGCTGGGGGTCGCCCTCCCGGATCCGCTGCCCGGCGGACGGATCGGGATCTCGGCCATCGAGTCGCCGCGAGGCGAGGCGGTGCACTGGCTTCGCACCGATGCAAGCGGGCGGGTGGAGCGATACCACCTCCGGTCGCCGAGCTATCACAACTGGCCCGCTGTGGTTCTGGCCGCGCAGACGGCGATCGTCCCAGACTTCCCGCTCGTCAACAAGAGCTTCGAGCTCTGCTACTCGTGCACGGATCGCTGACATGCTACGCATCCTCCTGAACGCGTTTCACACCGGGGTGGTCACGACCCGCTACCCAGCAGAGCCGAGCGTGCCGCCGGATCGCTTTCGCGGGCTTCCCGTGCTTCGCCCCGGCAGCCACCTGCCGCCTCCATCGGTCTGTCCCACGGGTGCGCTCTCGGAGCATGTCGACGGCGGCCGTCGCCACGTCGGGCTCGATGTCGCGCGGTGCGTCTTCTGCGGCCGCTGTGCTGAAGATCCTTGGGCCGGTGCGATAACCATGGGACGGGACTTCGAGCTCGCGGCGCGCTGTCGCGACGACCTGCGGATCGAGGTCGTGGCCGACGACCCCGCCGTCCCAGCGGCGGGACCAGCATCCGACCCGGCCGCCGAGGCCGCCCACGCCTCGTCCGAGATCCACCGGGTGCTCGGCCGA
>DATCAV010000223.1:0-12051 GCA_036512415.1 Candidatus Dormiibacterota bacterium
GGCCGAGCCACGGAGAACCGGGTGGTCGGGCGACAGCGCTCGCATGCGATGCGCCGTGACCAGCTCATCGGGCACCATCGCACGGAGGTCCTCGTCAGCGAGCGGGACGATCTTGTTCACCTCGTGCGACGTTCGAAAGCCGTCGAAGAAGTGCAGAAATGGAATTCGAGACTCGAGAGTGGCCCGATGCGCAATCAGCGCGAGGTCATGCGCCTCCTGCACTGACGACGAAGACAGCATCGCGAAACCGGAAGCGCGCACCGCCATCACGTCGCTGTGGTCGCCGAAGATCGAGAGGGCATGGGTTGCCACTGTCCGCGCCGCGACATGGAACACGGACGGAGTCAGCTCCCCGGCGATCTTGAACATGTTGGGGAGCATCAGCAGCAGACCCTGTGAGGCGGTGAAGGTGGTGCAGAGTGCTCCAGCCATCAGCGCGCCGTGTAGGGCGCCCGCCGCTCCGGCCTCGCTCTGCATCTCCATGACTTCGGGAACCGTGCCCCAGAGATTGGGTTGGCCGGCGGCCGACCAGGCGTCCGCGAGCTCGCCCATAGCTGTTGACGGCGTGATCGGATAGATCGCGATGACTTCGCTCAGGCGGTGGGCGACGCGTGCAGCCGCCTCGTTGCCGTCAACCGTTATGAATGATTCCAATGGCAGGGCTCACCTCCAACCCTGGCCGCGTTGCGTACGCCGTCCAATGGCCGAACGGCCTGCCTGGAGGGGGCCTGGCGGCACTCCTGTTAGACCCGCTACTCCACCGAGTGCATCCTCTGGGTCATCTACGCTGACAGGCAAGGAAAGGAGCCGACCATGGGCATCTCGCAGATATCGGATTCACCGGCGGTGGTACTTGCGCGCTCCCACCTGGATGCGTGGACCAATCACGACCTCGATGCGGCCCGACGCAACCTTGCCGAGGACGTGCAGTTCTACAGCCCTGCCGCGAACCTGGTCGGCATCGAGGCGTACATGGACGGGCCTCGCGGCCTCGCCCAGTTCGCCAAACAGGTCGTTCCAGGCAGCCTGCGAATAGTCGCTGCCACCGGAGACGACCGGAACGCCCTGATCATGTACGAGGTGCGCACCGAAGGTGGCCCATTTGGGCCCCGGCTGTTTCCTTCGGCGCAGACCTGGCTGCTCGATGAGAGCGGAAAGATCAAGGTCGAGCGGATCATCTCGATAGTCATTCCCTTGAGATTGGTATGAGCTCCACTTGGCCGCTCGGCGCGCTTGAGCTGAAGGTGCTCGACCTCGAGCGTCAGGCCGGCTTCTACGAATGGTTCGGGCTGACAAAGCTGGGAGGTGATGAGGGCTCGGCCACCTTCGGCGCCGGGGGAAAGCCTCTGCTTCGGCTGAAGGCCGCGCCTGGGCTGCGCCGCCGCCCGCGGCATTCTGCCGGCCTGTATCACTTCGCGATCCTGCTGCCAACCGAGGAAGAGCTTGGTGGGTTCCTGCGCCGGTCGCTCGAGGAGAAGCTGCCACTGACCGGTACTTCGGACCATTTCGTGAGCCAGGCCCTGTACTACGACGACCCCGAGGGCAACGGCATCGAGGTTTACGCGGACAGGCCGCGCAGCGAGTGGACCTATCCGGGTGGGCGGCTCAACATCGGCATCGAGCACCTGGACTTCGAGCGGTTGCTGCGAATCGCAGACAAGCCACAATCGAAGTTTTCAGATCCAACCGTGCTGGGCCACATGCATCTCAACGTCGGTGACCTCGATCGAAGCCAGGCCTTCTATGAGTCGATGGGCATGGAGCTCAAGGCGGAGGCCGGCAACGTCATGCGATTCCTTAGCTGGGATGGTTACCACCACCACCTGGGGATCAATCTGCTCGAGGGTCGGGGCGCAGCTCCCGTCGAACCCGACGTGGCGGGACTCGAGGGCTTCGAGGTCCGTCGACTTGACGAACCGACCAAGGACCCAGAGGGAATCGAGGTCAATCTGCCGCGCGCTTGACTCGTCCGGCCTGCTGCTGGCACCACGCATACAGCGCGTCGTACATCGGAGTCTCGAGCGCGATCTTTCGGTGGTCGTCTTCACCGTGCAGCATCGCAAAGCCGTGAGCAATCGCTTTCAGGCCGGCGGCCTCCGGGGTGATCGCGAGGTCAGCTGAGACGTCCGCGCCGTGCACAATCAAAGCGAGCCGATCCAGCGCAGGGTCCTTCAACCCGTACTTCAGGATGATCGACTCGAAGCTGCACCGCCCATCGACGTGACCCAGCTCGACGCCGCCCACGTCGTATGGGATTGCGCCATCCCGTTCGGCGACCGCGGCCACATCTGACGCCGGCACGTACAGAAACTCTGCGTCCGGATCGATGAGTTTTTTGATCAGCCAAGGACAAGCGATCCGATCGACGCTGGCGTTCTTCCGTGTCACCCATTTCATCGGCGTTTCTCCATTCAAACTTCCCAGTGGCATCGCCGGGACTGGTTCCTTTATCCTCGGCCAGTGGCAAACGCGCGCCTGGAAGAGGATGCGTTCCGCAACGCGCTCCACGATCTGTTGCTGTACAGCCCCGACCGACCTACGCTTGCCCAGCGGGCGCTCGGGTGGGCGACGCGGCTGGTCGGTGGCGCCAGCGCTGTGATCATTGATCCAGACAGCTCGATCCTAGCGGCGCGCGACATGACTCTCGACCAGGCCGAGGCGATTGCGGCGGACGTCCGTGCTGGATCGGCCGCGGGCAATGCACATCTGTCAGTCCAGCCGGCTGCACAGCTTATGACCCCACTGCATCTGCAGCAAGGTGAAGGTGTCATGGTCATCTCGGGAACGGGCCTTGGGCTTTGGCTGTCACGCGAGATCCCGCGGATGCACGATGGCGATCTCAGCGTCGAGTCGACGCCCGGAAGAGGAAGCACCTTCACGCTCCGGGTTCCGCTCAGCAGCTAGCGTGGTCCCGGATGTCGGCACGCGATTCGAGCCGGGGCGGCCCCTCGATCTCGCCCTGACGCTGGCTCCGATCGGCGAGGGCCGCTCGCTGCGCCTCAGCCCGGGCGAGGCGTGGCGCGCCACCCTCACCCCGGATGGCCCGGCCACTGTCCACCTGATTCAGTCGGAAGGCGGCGTCGACGTCGAAGCCTGGGGTCCGGGGGCGTCATGGGCGGCCGGCCACGCCGGCGCCCTGTGCGGACAGGACGATGACGATGCCGGCTTTGTCCCGCGGCATCCGTTTCTGGCGCAAGTTCATAAGCGGAACCCAGGGGTGCGCATCCCAAGGACGTCGGCGGTCTTCGAGGCGCTGGTGCCCGCAGTGCTCGGCCAGAAGGTCACCGGTGTCGAATCGCGCCGGTCGTACGAGCGCCTGGTCGACGCCCTGGGTGAGCCCGCGCCTGGACCGGTGCGGCTCACGGTTCCGCCCTCGGCGCGCGTGCTCGCGCGAACGCCCTACTGGACATTTCACAGGTATGGGATCGAGCGCCGGCGCGCCGAGGTGATCATCGGCGCCGCTCGCAGCGCCACCAGGCTCGAAGAGACCGTCTCGATGGAAATGGCAGCCGCCTACCAGCGCTTGCAGGCGTTTCCGGGGATCGGCCCGTGGACGGCAGCCCTCGTTGCATCGGCTGCTCTGGGTGACCCGGACGCCGTTCCTGTCGGCGATTACAACCTGCCGCACAGCGTCGGGTACGCGCTCGAAGGCACTCCGCGCTCGACCGATGAGCGAATGCTCGAGCTGCTCGAGCCGTATCGTGGTCATCGGGCGCGGGTGATCCGGTTGATTGCTCTCGCCGGTATCGGTGCGCCGCGCTTCGGACCACGGCTGCCGATCCGCGATTTCGCGACCAGCTAGCGGCGCCGTGCTACTGGAGCTTCGCGATCTCCTCTTCGACCAGCGTGATCAGCTCACGCATTCCATCGCGGTCGAAGATCAGGCGTGCGCCGGCCGCCTTGAACAGCTCGGGCAGTGGCCGAGTCGCGCCCAGCGCGAGCGCCTCTCGGTACCTGCGTACCGCCTCTTTCGGGTCTTTCAAGCTGTTGCGCCAGACCTGAAGCGCGCCCAGCTGGGCGATCCCGTACTCGATGTAATAGAAAGGGCTCGAGAAGAAATGCGGTTGCTGGTACCAGCGCGCGACGCGCTCTTGGTCGAGGCCGGTCCAATCGACTGAGTTGCCTTCGAATCGCGTGCGTAGCTCCAGCCACTTGGCGTCGCGAGCGTCCCGGTCACGGCCCGCCTTGTCGACGTAGATCCAGTGCTGGAACGCATCGATCGACGCGCAATGCGGAAAGAACAAGACGATTCCTTCCAGGTGCTCCGCGCGCGACCGCCGCTGCTCAACATCCGAGTAGTAAGCGCCGCTCTCCTTGTCGATGAACGGCGCCGCCAGAAGCTCCATTGACATCGAAGCGACCTCCGCCATCTCAGACCCTGGATGGCGCTGGAACAGAATCGGCAACCGCGCAGCCTCGAACGAGTGGAATGCATGGCCGGACTCGTGCAGAAGAGTCCGAACATCGTCGTCGACGCCCACCGCGTTCATGAAGATCAGCGGTTGCTTTCTGAAAGAGAGTGTCTGGCTGTAAGCGCCCGGCGCTTTGCCTTTGCGATTCTCGAGATCTAGCAGCTTGGCGTCGACCATTGTCTCGAAGTACTTGCGGAAGTCAGGGTCGACCTGGCCGAAGACACTCGCAGCGCGGCCGACGAACGACTCCATGTCCTCGAAGGGCTTGAGGGCAGCTCTGCCAAGCGGGTCAACCGAGGTGTCCCACGGCCTGAGGCGATCCAGCCCCATCTCACGCCGGCGCCGTTCCAGGATCCGTTCGACGGCCGGAAGCACGGCCTCCTCGACCGCCTCGTGAAAGCGCATGCAGTCTGCCGGCGTGTAGGCGAACCGGTTCTTCTCTTGATGGGCGTAGTCGCGGAAGTTGTCGAAGCCGGCGTTCTTCGCCGTTTGCCCGCGCAGGTCGTACATGTCGTCGAAGATGTCCGCTATCGCGTCGCGCTGTTCGATATAGGGCTTGGCTCGAAGCTTGAACGCGCGCTCGCGAACAGGGCGATCCGGCGCCTCGAGGTAGGGGAGGAGCTGAGCCGGCGTCTTCTCGACGCCGTCCCACTCGACGGTCATCGCGCCGATCAGCTTCGACCACTTGGTGGTGAGCCGCGAGAGCTCGGCGGAAAGCGGGACGTTGGCCTCATTGAAGATCTGCATCTGGTTGCGAAACCGCTCGACAGTGGTTTCGAGGCCCGCGCGCACGTAGCCCAGCTCCACCAGGCGTTCCTGCAGCCGCACGCGTTGCTCCTGGGCTTTGGGCGAGATCTGCGTGCCGAATCGGAGCTGCGCCGCCTCCCGGTCGGGGTCGGAGGTGTCGCATGAATAGTCGAAGCTCGCGAGCGCTGACGCTTCCGACAGGAGCGACTCGAACCGCGACCAGTCGGCAAGCCAGTCTTCGACGTTGCCGGCGTCGAGTGGTCGAGAGGCGAGCTCTTCGTAGAACGGGCGGACGTCGTCCCACGTCGCCTTCTTGAAGGCGTCCGGAGACTCGGGAAGTGTCGTTACCCCACCCACACCCTTGAACACCAATCGTACAGGTCGCCTGACCACGCCCGAGGGCTACTCGTCAGCGCGGTGAACAGCCCTTTGCGATTGCCGGCAGAGGTGAGCGCGGCCGCACAGGCAGCCCTCAGCGCGCATCGGTTCGACAGCGAATTCGCCTGGCGCGGCTCCGCCGCAGGTACGGAAAGCCCTATGGAGCGGTGTCTACGGCACGCCAGCAGTAAAGGGCAGCGATCGACCTGTAGGGCCGGAACTTATCTCCTTCGGTCTGCAGAGCGCGAGGCGCAGGGGGCTCTTTGAGCTTGTGCGCCAGCGCCCACCCTTTACGCACGCCGTAGTCGTCCACGGGCCACACATCGAGCCGGCCCAGCTGGAACATCAGGAACATTTCTGCGGTCCAGCGGCCGATGCCGCGCACCAGGATCAGGCGCGCCACCAGCTCGTCGTCGGACAGGCCGTCGACGTCGTGCAGCGGAACGGTTCCGTCGCTCACCTTCAACGCCAGGTCGGCGATGGCCGCCGCCTTTGATCCGCTCACTCCCGCAGTCCGCATCGCTCCTTCTGGCAGCGCCAGCACAGCGGCGGGGGAGAGGCCGTCCGAAAAGAGCTTCAAGAATCTGCCGTGGATCGTCGATGCCGCCGCGCCCGCCAGCTGCTGGTACATGATCGATCGGACCAGGGCAGCGAAGCCGTCGGGTAGTGGGTCGCGTAGGTCCAGAGGTCCGGCAGTCTTGATGAGCCGGGCCATCGCAGGGTCGCGGCGCGCGACCAGCCTGCTGCCTTTGGCCAGTTCTTGTTGCGTTGAAGGCGGGTCCGTTTTGGCTTGGATCAGGCGAATTCGGACATGAAAGTTTCGAAGTCCTCGCGGCTCAGCCGCAGCTCGTCCTCGCCCAGGTCTTTCAGCGGCCGGTCCGGGATGTGCGCGGTGCTGGCGAAGTCCTCCATCGTCGTGTCCAGGTAAAGCAGCCCGGTCACCAGGTGGCCTGCGGCCCGACCTTCCTCGAGGACTTTCACTGCGGCCCGTCGGTCGGAAGGGTCGTGGTCCTCACCGAGCTTCTTGAGCATGATGTGCGACCCGTCGTGGAGCTCGACGTCGCGAACCGTCCCCGGCTCGTAGTCGACGTGGACTTCCTCGAAGAAAGGAACGAAGGACACATCCGCGATGGATTCCTCGTGATCCTTCACCCAGCTGTAGCTCTTGGTCGAACCGTCGTGGTCGTTGAAGGTCACGCATGGGGAGACGATGTCGATGATCGCGGTGCCCCGATGAGCGATCGCCGCCTTGATGAGGGGCACCACCTGCTTGCCATCACCGCTGAACGAACGCGCGACGAACGAGCACCCGAGCGTCAGCGCGACCGCGCATGGATCGATGGGCTGGAAGGTGTTGACGGCGCCCTTCTTCTGAACCGAGCCGATGTCTGCGGTGGCGGAGAACTGGCCCTTGGTGAGGCCGTAAGTTCCGTTGTCCTCGATGATGTAGGTGCAGTCGATGTTGCGGCGGATCATGTGCATGAACTGCCCGAGGCCGATCGAAGCAGTGTCGCCATCGCCTGAAACGCCGAGCATGATCAGCTGTCGGTTGGCGAGCTGTGCGCCAGTGGTGAGAGAAGGCATGCGCCCGTGGACGCCGTTGAAGCCGTGGGCTGTCTCGACGAAATACGCCGGCGTCTTCGACGAGCAGCCGATGCCCGACATCTTGGCCAGCCGATGCGGCTCGACCCCGAGCTCGTACAGCGCCTTGATCATGTGGTTGGTGATGGAGTTGTGGCCGCAGCCTGCGCAGAGCGTCGTGGCGGCGCCTTTGTAGGCGTCGCGCTGAAGCCCGATGCGGTTGAGGGTCACGCTCATGCGGGTACTGGCTCCGATTGAAGCAGTGGCTCCGATATCGCGAATGCAGGTATCGGCTGGCCGTTGTAGTGGCGGATCGACCTGACGCGCTCGACGAGCGCCGGCGGAAGGTCCAGGCGGATTAGGTCGTAGACCTGGCCATCTCGGTTCTGCTCGACCACGTACACGCGCTCGTGGCGCGCGACGAACTCGCCGATCTCAGCCGACAGCGGCAGCGCGCGTAAGCGAAGGTAGTCGACTGGCCGCCCGGCCGCCGCCAGCGCTTCCCGCGCCTCGAGCACCGCGGCATGCGTTGAGCCGAATGCGATCAAGCCGATGCGTGAGCCGGATGTCTCGTCGACGATGGGAGCCGGCAGCGCCGCGCGAGCCGTCTCGAGCTTGCGCGACAAGCGATCCATGTTGCGCGCGTAAGCGTCGGCGTTCTCCGTGTAGCGAGCAGACTCGTCATGGCCCGACCCTCGTGTGAAGAAACCCGCGGAGGGATGGTCGGTGCCGGGCAGTGTGCGATAGGTCACGCCGTCGCCGTCGACGTCCTTGTAGCGGGCCCACTGGCCGGCCAGCTTGTCGAGGTCTGCCTTCGACAGAACTTTGCCGCGGTCGAACGGCTTCTCGGGGTATTTGAAAGCGGGCGTCATCCACAGGTTCATGCCCAGGTCGAGGTCGGACAGCATGAAGACCGGCGTCTGGAACCGCTCGGCGTAATCGAAGGCGTCGCGAGCGAACTCGTAGCACTCCTCGACGTTCCCGGGCAGCAGGACGATGTGCTTGGTGTCGCCGTGCGACAGGGTGTAGGCAAACCCCACGTCGCCCTGCGAGGTCCGGGTCGGCAGGCCGGTCGACGGCCCAATTCGCTGGATGTCGAAGATCACGACGGGCACCTCGGCGTAGTAGCCCAGGCCGGCGAATTCGGCCATCAACGAGATGCCGGGGCCTGAGGTCGATGTCATCGAGCGGGCCCCGGCCCAGCCGGCGCCCATCGCCATGCCGACCGCAGCGAGCTCATCTTCGGCCTGGACGATGGCGACGCGCTTCTCGCCGGTCGCGGGATCGGTCCGGTAGCGATCGGTGTACGCGATCAGGTACTCGCACACTGACGAGGAAGGGGTGATCGGGTACCACGCGCATACGGTGACGCCGCCCATCAGGGCGCCCATCGCAGCGGCCTGGTTGCCTTCCACCAGCACCTTGCCCTCGACCAGCCCTGTCATCGGCTCCAGGCGGTACGGGTCCTTCTTCGAGAAGTTGTCCTGCCAGTAGTCGAGGCCGACCTTGATCGCGTCGAGGTTGACCTGCACTGCCTTGGGCTTGGTCAGGAACTGCCGCTTCACGCCGTGCTCGATCGCTTCCCAGGGGATGCCGAGCAGGCCTGCGACGACGCCGACGTAGATCATGTTGGCCAGCTGCTTGCGCAGCGTGTCGCTCTGGATCTTGGACTTGGCCAGTTTGGAGAAGGGCACCGGGTAATAGGTGACGTCCGAGCGCGCGTCGGCGTTCGAGAAGGCCTCCTCGTGGATCACCGCCCCGCCGGCACGGACCGACTTCAGGTCGTCACGCCAGGTGGAGGGATTGAAAGCCACCAGCACATCGACCTTGTCGCTACGGGCCATGTGCCCGGCCGGAGTGATGCGCAGCTGATACCAGGTCGGCAGCCCCTCGATGTTGGAGGGGAACACGTTCTTGGGGGCGACCGGGATTCCCATTTTGAAAATCGCCCGCGTCAGGACCAGGTTGGCCGTCTGGCTACCCGATCCGTTGACGGTCGCGGCCTGGATGGTTAGGTCGTTGATTATTTGCTCGGTCAATTCGTTTCTTGGTGGCGGATTAAGAATGTTACGCGTCTGTTGCAACGAACAAGAAGCGAACTCCGATCAGGGGTGACACCCCCCACCGGCGCTTTGACCAACCTCCCGCGCGTGCCGCGCGGGGGCCCCCGAAGAAGGGGAGGATCGGCCGTTTCCGCTACAGTCCTCAATCTGTGAGGGTCGCCATCCCCAAGGAGACTGCTCAGGATGAGCGACGGGTAGCGCTCGTGCCTGACACCGCGACCAAGCTGGTCGCGGCCGGCCTCGACGTCACCGTGGAGCAGGGCGCCGGCTCGAGCGCGTTCGTCCCGGACGAGGCTTACGAGGCGGTCGGCGTCAAGGTGTTCAAGGGAGCGGCCGCGCTTTTGAAGGATGCCGACGTCGTCCTCAAGGTGCAGGCGCCGTCGGTCGGCGAGGTGGAGCTCCTGCAGAAAGGCGCTGTCCTCATCAGCTTTCTCCAGCCAGCCACCCAGGGCGACATCGTCACGGCGCTCGCCAAGCGCGGCGTCACCGCGTTCAGCCTGGAGCTGGTGCCACGCATCTCGCGAGCCCAGTCGATGGACGCACTCTCATCCCAGGCGTCGGCAGCTGGCTACAAGGCAGTCCTGATGGCGGCCGGCCGCCTCGGCAAGTTCTTTCCGATGATGATGACCGCGGCGGGCACAGTCGCCCCCGCCCGCGTCCTGGTGATGGGAGCCGGAGTCGCCGGCCTCCAGGCAATCGCAACGGCGCGGCGACTGGGCGCTGTCGTTTCTGCTTATGACGTGAGGCCCGCAGTCAAGGACGAGGTCAAGTCGCTCGGCGCGACGTTCATCGAGCTTCCACTCGAAGCCCAGGAGGGCCAGGGCGGATACGCAAAAGAGCAATCGGAGGAGTTCCTACGGAAGCAGAGGGAGCTTATCGGCGAGCACATCGCGAAATCCGACGTCGTCATCACCACGGCCGCGATCCCGGGGCGGCGCGCGCCGCTATTGGTCACTGCCGACATGGTGAAAGGCATGCGTCCCGGCTCGGTCATCGTCGACCTCGCGGCAGAGACGGGCGGCAACGTCGAGCTGACCAAGGCCGGTGAAGATGTCGATGTCGGTGGCGTCACCATCATCGGCTCCCGAAACGTGCCTTCGACCATGCCGCTCCACGCCAGCCAGCTTTACGCCCGCAACGTCGCCAACCTGCTCCTGCACCTCGTCAAGGACGGCGCCGTCAAGCTGGACTTCGCGGATGAGATCACCAAGGGTGCGTGCGTGACGCACGGCGGCGAGATCGTCAACGAGAGGGCCAAGCAGATGGTTGTAGGTACCACCTCATGAATAACGAGCTTCTCAACGAAGTGACGTTTTTCGTGCTCGCGATCTTCGTCGGCATCGAGGTCATATCGAAGGTCCCGACGATCCTGCACACCCCGCTGATGTCAGGCACGAACGCCATCCACGGCATCATCCTCGTCGGGGCGATCGTCATCGCCGCCGGCGCGAGCACTCCGGTCAACATCGCCATCGGCCTCGTCGCCGTGATCCTGGCAACCACCAACGTGGTGGGCGGATTCGTGGTGACCGACCGGATGCTCGAAATGTTCAAAGGGCGACAGGCTCCGAAGACACCCGAGTCGAAGACCACGGCGAAATGAATCTGGCGATCGCTCTCGCGTACCTCGTCGCTGCTGTGCTTTTCATCCTGGGGCTGAAGCAGCTGAGCTCTCCCAAAGGCGCGCGCAACGGCAACTTCACGGCAGCGGCCGGCATGGTGATCGCTCTCCTCGCGACGCTTCCGCTGCTCCACTTCACGACCGCCGGCGCGACGATCATCGTGATCGGCGTCGTCATCGGAGCGCTCGTGGGGACCATTGGCGCGCGCAGGGTGAAGATGACGGCCATCCCGCAGATGGTCGCGCTATTCAACGGCGTAGGCGGGGGCGCCGCCGCGCTCGTGGCGGTCGCCGAGCTCCTTCGATTCGGCGAGCACCCGTCTTTCACGATCGCGTTTCCCAGCGTGTTCAGCATCGTCATCGGATCGGTCTCGTTCGCCGGCAGCATGGTCGCCTTCGCGAAGCTGCAAGAGCTGATGACCGGCACCCCGATCACCTATCCGGGCCAGCAGCTGGTGAACGGTCTGCTCGCAGCGGCCATCGTCGGTTTCGTCATCGCCGTGCTGGCGATCGCCTCGGTGCCTTTCTCGTTCATTTCCCTCATGGTCCTCGCGCTGGTCCTGGGAGTCGCTTTCGTGCTCCCCATCGGCGGCGCCGACATGCCTGTCGTGATCTCGCTACTCAACGCATTCACCGGCCTTGCTGTCGCCGCGAGCGGTTTCACGCTCAACAACTTCGCCCTGATCGTCGCCGGGACGCTCGTCGGAGCCTCAGGAAGCCTGTTGACCAAGATGATGAGCGATGCGATGGGCCGCTCCCTGGTAAGCGTGCTGTTCGGGGCGTTCGGCAAGGTGCAAGCTGGGGCCGCCGCAGTGGCTGGGCAGGAGGGGCGCAGCGTGAGGTCGGCATCGGCGGAGGACCTGGGCACGCTTCTTGCGTATTCGCGTCGAGTGATCATCGTCCCGGGCTATGGACTGGCGGTCGCGCAAGCGCAGCACGCGGTTCGCGAGCTGGCCGAGGTGCTCGAGAAGCGTGGGGTTGAGGTGAGCTATGCGATTCACCCGGTTGCGGGTCGGATGCCCGGCCACATGAACGTGCTGCTCGCGGAAGCCAATGTCCCCTACGAGCAGCTCAAAGAGATGGACGAGATCAACGATGAGTTCAAGAACGCCGATGTCGTGCTAATCGTCGGCGCCAACGATGTGGTCAACCCGGCCGCGCGTACGTCACCAGGCAGCCCGATCTTCGGCATGCCGATTCTCAATGCCGACCAGGCCAAGAACATCGTGTTCATGAAGAGGTCGATGCG
>DATCAV010000224.1:0-5786 GCA_036512415.1 Candidatus Dormiibacterota bacterium
GCCACGATTCTTGCGGCGAGCCGTGAGTATGGGACGGGAGCCTTGCAAGGCGTCCGTGCCCTTGCGACGGATCTGCGGCACGCACAGCGCCGCGAGCTCATCGCTCACAGCCGGCGCGCGCTGAACCATGTTCTGCTTCCGGCCGGCGTTGGCGTGCTCATGCCATTTCTTGCCGTGGTGATGTTCCCCGCTGTGACGGCCCTGCAGCGAAACCTGCATTGAGCACTCGCCTGCGGCCGCTTAGCGGCACCGCGCTCGTCGAGTTCGCGCTGGCCTGGCCGATTGCACTACTGCTCGCCCTTGGCACGGTCGAAACCGCAGTGTGGGCTTCGGAGACGTTCGCCGCGCAGTCCGCCGCTCTCGCTGGTGCGCGCGCGGCCACGGGTGCGGATGGGAGTCCGGAAGTTGCCGTCGCAGTGACGCGGCACGTTCTTTCACCGAGCCTCGTAGGCGTCTCCGCTTCCGCCTGGTGTCCGGGCGAATCGCATCCAGCCCCTGCGTTATGGGTGTGCGCACGCGATCTCGGCGACGCCATGCAGGTGGAAATTGGGGGCGTGGTCCCCGCGATCGTGCCCCTCGTCAGCCAGGATGGCCTACCTCTACACGCGAAAGTGATGGTGCAGAAGGAGAGGTTTGCGAAGTGAGGGCGGCCCGGGGTCAGGCACTCATCGAGCTGGCGCTTTGCGCGCCGTTGGTGGTCCTGCTGGCACTGGGAACCGTGGCCAGCGTCCAGGTTGCGAGCGCTCGCTCCGGTCTTGAGGCGGCGACGCAAGCGGCTGCGGAAGTCGCTGCACGAGCTCCAAACGGGAAGACTGCGATCGCAGCCGCGAATGTCCGTTTCCACGCCGTCATCGCCGGCTATCCGGTGCGGTCAGCCGACCTCGTCCTGTCGGTCGGCGACTTTGAAAGCAGGGGCAACGTCACGGCATCGTCGTCCGCCAGCATCGACATCGCCTGGGCCGCGTTCCTCCTGCTCCCAAGTCGCGTGACACTGCGTTCGCAAGTCACATTGCCGCTGGAGTCCTGGCGGTCTCATACCGCGTGACGCGAGGCGATCGGGGGCAGGTACTCGCTTTCTACGCCGTCCTGCTGCCGATCGTCCTGCTTCCTCTAGCTGCCTACGCCGTTGATGTGGCGTTCGTGAGCGCCAGAGCTGCGGGACTTCAAGAGGCCACTGCCCAAGCTGCGGAAACGGCGGCGCAGCAGCTGAATGTCGACGCCCTCCGCTCACGCTCGGAATTGATAGTCGATGCCCAAGCCGCTGCCGATGTCGCCTCGCGGGCGATGAGCGATTCGGAGCCCGAGGCCACCGTCGAGTCCGTGATCGTGGTCGGATCGATGGTCACCATTTCCACGCGTGAGGTCATAAGGCTTCCGTTCAACTTCTTGCCGGCATCGGCAACCGTCATCCATGCCCGCGCCTCTGCGCGCCTCGTCGGCGGTTACGACAGTCCCAGCAGCCTCTTGCCGTTGCCGACCAACACCTTCTGAAGTGCCGCATCGGGGATTTCGAGCGTCGCCAGCTCGTCCAGGCATCGCTCTGGCTGGATGAATGGGTAGTCGCTCCCAAACACGAACTGGTTCTGCAGGCGGCCTTTCATGTCGCGTAAGACCTCGCTCGGGATGTAGCGCGGCGCCCAGCCTGAGATGTCGATGTAGATGTTGGTCTTGTGTAGCGCCATCGCCAGCAGCTCCGTGTGCCACGGGTAGCCGAAGTGCGCCGCGATGATGTTGAGGTTGGGGAACGAGGCCGCGACCGCGTCCAGCCTTATCGGCCGCGCGTAGTCGAGGCGGATGCCCTGCCCGCCCGGCTGCCCGGCGCCGATCCCGCTGGTACCCGTGTGGAACAGGATGGCGAGCCCAAGCTCCTCGCAACGCTCGTACAAGGGCCAGTAGCGTTCGTCGTCCGGCGCGAAGGCCTGCAGGGAGGGGTGGAGCTTGACGCCCTTGAGCTCCATGAAGCTGATGTTGTCGAGCTCCGCGACAGCGCTCTCACCCTTGAGCGGGTCGACGCTGCCGAAGCCCACGAACGCCTTGGGGAAGTCGGCGCACGCCTGGGCGACCACCTCGTTCGGCACCCGCGGCCGGTTGGTGGCCGTCTCGGCGTCCCAGGCCAGCAGCACCGCGAGCACGTCGAGCTTCTCGTAGTCGCCGGCGAGCTCCGCGATCGTGCGCCTCACGATCTTGGAGCGGAAATAGGACTCGGCCGCCTCCACGTATCCCTTCATCGACTTGTCGAGCCAATCGGGGGTGGGCAGGTGAACGTGAAAATCGATCGCGCGCACGGCGGGCCGATGATAGTCGTCATGCAAGCCACGCTGCTGGTGCTCGCGGGCGGTGAAGGCCGCCGGATGGGCCGCACCAAGGCCTGGCTCGAGGTGGGGGAGAGCACGCTCCTGCGGTGGGTCATCGACCGGCTCGACCCCATCTTTTCAGAGGTCATCGTGTCGTTCGCGGAGCCCGAGCAGGTCCGCGAGCTGATGCCTTATCGGATCGTCTTCGATCGAAAACCGTCCTCCGGGCCGCTCGGCGGCCTGGAAGCCGGCCTCGGCGCCGCCAAGAACGACGTCACGTTTGCCGTCGCCTGCGACATGCCATATGTGACGCAGGAACTGGCGGAGATGGCGGTGGCCGCCTCGGCCGGTTGCGATGCCGCGATCGCGCGGATCGACGGCCGGCCGGAGCCCACGTGCGCGGCCTACCGGCGCTCCGCGCTGGCGCCGATCACCGCCGCTCTCGATGCCGGTCGATACAAGGCGTCCGACCTCGCCGAACAGCTGGAAGTCACCTGGCTCGAAGGTCTCGAACCCCACCTTTTTCGAAGCCTCAATGGTCCCGACGACTACGAGCGGTTTCGTCACGAACTGAGTCGCGGTGATAATGATTGAGGGTGGCGCCCTGCGCGCGCCCGGCGTGAGCTGTTCTCATCCCTTACTGGAGGCTGCCTTGTGAAGATCGTCGTTACCGTAAAGCAGGTGCCGGACCCAAACTCCGTGACCGCCCTCGAGGCCGACAACACTCTCGCGCGCGACAAAGAAGTCGTCCTCGACCCTGGCGATGAGTGCGGCGTCGAAGAGGCCCTTCAGCTCAAGGAAGCCCATGGGGGAGAGGTGATCCTCGTGTCGATGGGCCCGGAGCGCGCGAAGGACGCGATCCGAAAAGGCCTGTCGATGGGTGCCGACCGCGGCATCCTCATCAGCGATCCGCAGCTCGCCGGCGCCGACGCCCTGCTCACCGCTCGCGCGCTTGCCGCAGCGATCAAGGCCGAGTCCCCGGACCTGGTGATCTGCGGCACCGAGTCATACGACGGCAGCACCGGGATGGTGCCGCCGATGCTCGCCGAACTGCTGGGAATGCCGCAGATCACGGTCGCGAAGAAAGTTCAGGTGGATGGCTCGACGATCAAGGTGCACCGCCAGACGGCTGACGGCTATCAGCTCATTGAGGCGGCCACCCCGGTCTTAATCACTGTCACCGCGGCCATCGCCGAGCCGCGCTACGCCTCGCTGAAAGGAATCATGGCCGCGCGTTCGAAAGAGATAAAGCAGATCGGCCTGGGCGACCTCGGCATCGAAAAGGGCGAGCCGGCTGAGACGATCGAGGGGCTCTCGCAGGCCGAGACGCGAAAAGCCGGGAAGGTCATCCAGGACGACGGCACTGCAGTCGACCAGATCATCCAGGTCCTCGTCCAGGCGAAGGTGCTCTAGATGGCGAAGATCTGGGTCTACGCAGAGTTGAACCAGGGCACGCTCCAGCCGACCGCATTGGAGCTCATGGCGAAGGCGCGAGAGCTCGGCGACGTCGAGGCGGTCGCGCTTGGAACCGGGGCCAAGGCCGCCGCGGCCACGCTCGGCAAGCATGGCGCGAAGGTCGTGTATGTCAACGAGGACAAGGCTTTCGACGATTTCATCGCCGAGCCCGCGACTGACGCGCTGGCCGCGCTGTACAAGGCGCAACCGCCTGACCTCATCCTCTTCGGATTCACGTCGGATTCCCGCGACGTCGCCGGCCGCCTGGCCGCGCGGCTCGATGTTGGCCTCATCTCGAACGCGGGCGACGTGGTCGCCAAGGACGGCGGCTTCGTTGCGAGCGTCCCGTACTTCGGCGGTGCGAAGGTCGCGGCGATGCGCGCGAACAAGAAGCCCGCGATCATCCTCATCAGGCCCAAGTCTTTCGAAGCCTCGGAGAGTGGCGGCACTGCCGAGATCAAAGAGGTCGATGCCGCGATCGGTGCTGACTCCAAGCGCGCCCGCATCGTCGAGCGCGTGGTGGAAGCATCCGAGAAGGTCAAGCTTGAGGACGCCAAGGTCGTGATCAGCGGTGGCCGCGGCATGGGCGGCCCCGACAACTTCCCGCTGCTCGAAGCGCTGGCAGGCGCCCTTGGCGGCGCGGTGGGTGCGAGCCGTGCGGTCGTCGATGCGGGCTGGGTACCGTACTCGATGCAGGTCGGCCAGACCGGCAAATCGGTGCGGCCGGGCGTCTACATCGCCGTTGGCATCTCTGGCGCCATGCAGCACACGGTGGGCATGAAGGCGTCGAAAATCATCATTGCCATCAACAAGGACGCCGAGGCCCCAATCATGAAGATGGCCGACCTCGGCGTGGTCGGCGATGCGTTGAAGATCGTGCCCGCGCTGACCGCCGCGGTCAAAGCGAAGAAGGGGTAGCAGCGGACCGCGGCCGGGCGCGCGCAGGGCGCCTTGGAAAGACGCGCGCAGGGCGCCTTGGATAGAAACGACGCCGAGAGGCTGCTGGCCGAACGCGTCGAGCGCCGCCGCGATCGTGACTTCGAGGCGGCCGATGCGATCCGCGAACAGCTGCGCGCCGGTGGGTGGGACGTCCTGGACAGCGCCACGGGGAGCGAGCTCCAGGCGCTGAAGGCTCCGGAGCCGGCGGACGGGCCGGTGACGCCGCGCGCTGTCTCACTGATAACAGTCGTGCACGGATGGATCCCAGACCTCGAGCGGTGGCTGCTGTCCGTATTCACCCACTGCAAAGCGGACTTCGAGGCCATCGTGGTCGACAACTCGGGCGACACCCGGATGGCAGGCTGGCTGCACACTCGCGCCGCCTACAGGCTGCGCACACTGAGGCTCGATCCGCCCCTCGGTTTTGCCACCGCGGTCAACGCCGGCATCGAGGCGGCCACCGGGGAGATCTGCGTGCTGTTCGATCCGGGCATGGAGCTCACCGGCGATGCGGTCTCGCCGCTGATCGAGGCGCTCGCCGACCCGGCGGTTGTCGTTGCCGGCCCGTTCGGCATCCGCGGCAAGGGCACGCTGAAGGAGTTCGAGGAGGACCCAGGTCCCGAAGTGGACGCGATCGAGGCTTACTGCATGGCTTTCCGGCGCGCCGACGCCCTCGCGGTGGAGGGATTCGACCCGAAGTTCCGCTTCTACCGCATCGCCGACATTGACTTCAGCTTCCGGCTTCGGGACAAAGGCGGGCGCGCGATGGTGGTTCCTGGGCTCCCGCTCGAACGGTATGAGCACCGGCTGTGGGAGGCGACCACCTCGACTGAACGAGATCGGCTTTCGCGACGGAACTTCTACCGGTTCCTGGACCGGTGGGGCAAGCGTGAGGATCTCCTTGTGGGAGGATCTCGCCAGTGAGCGACGACTACTCGACCAGGATCGCGGACCTCAAGGCGCGGCGCCAGAAGAACCTGGCGATGGGCGGCAAGGAGAAGATCGCCAAGCAGCACGAGCGCGGCAAGCTCACCGTGCGCGAGCGGATCGACCTCCTCTTCGACAAGGACACATTCATCGAGTTCGGCCTGCTCGCCC
>DATCAV010000225.1:0-2084 GCA_036512415.1 Candidatus Dormiibacterota bacterium
GCTGAACCTCGCCGATGCGATCTCCGCTTGGTTGGAGCTCGCGAGGTCACCGACGCGCTGCTGCGCGAGGGCGGTCCCGGCCCGGTCCTGCTGGCCGCGCTGGCCTCCGAAGCGCTCGCCACGGAAGGCGTCGACCTCGACGATCGTGGTCGGCCGTTGCGGATTGGGAGGCGCAGCTCGATGCGGGCCTCCGTGGCGCCTTCCTGTGCAGCCGCGAGGCCTTTCGGCTGATGCGGGAGCGGCGCAGATCGATCGTCGAGGAGATAAAGCGGGCGTGTCAACTGGATTGCGTGCGGGGGCGTTAACCCGGAAAATAGAGCCCGTTGGGACCCGAGCGCGATATCGACGACCCGGCTCTCCAGCGCATGAAGCTCGGCCCGGACGTCGAGCCGCCGGAAAACGAGCTCCTCAAAGGGCCGCCTGACGCCGACGATGTGGCGGCCACCGGCGGTCCGGCCGCCCCGGCGACGGGCGTTGGCGCCGCCCGGCGGATGGGCGCCAAGGGCTTCCTGCAGATCCTGGGGCCAGGCCTCATCACCGGGGCGAGTGATGATGACCCAAGCGGCATCGGCACTTACTCGCAGGCCGGCGCTCAGTTTGGCTTCGGCGTCCTCTGGACGGCGCTGTTCACTTTCCCGCTCATGGTTGCGATGCAGGAGCTCTGCGCGCGAATTGCGCTGCACACGGGTATCGGGCTCGGACTCAGCCTTCGCCGCAAGTTCCCGACCTGGCTGGTCGGCTTCTGCATCCTTTCGATGGTGGTTGCGAACACTATCAACATCGGCGCCGACCTCGGCGCGGTCGCGGCGGGTGGCTCGCTGTTGACGCGGGGGGCGATAGCTCCGATCTGGCTGGTGGTGCCGGCGGCCGCCCTCATAGTGGGGCTGCAGCTCTTTGCCACCTATCGGGTCATATTCAACGCATTCAAGTGGCTCACACTCGCGCTCTTCGCATATGTGATCACCGCATTCCTGGTCCATCCGCCGGTGGAGAAGGTGCTGATCGCCACCTTTGTTCCCCACCTGGAATTCAACAAGGCTTTCATCACGACGCTGGTCGCGATCCTGGGCACGACTATCTCGCCATACCTCTTCTTCTGGCAGGCGTCGTCTGAGGTTGACGAGATGCGCGCGGCGGGTCAGCTGACCGAGCGAGAGCGCAAGAGGGTCACCCGATCTGAACTGCGTTCCGCGCGGATCGACGTCTTTATCGGGATGGCCTTCTCGCAGGTGGTGATGTACGCGATCATCATGGTCAGCGCCGCGACCTTCAATGCCCACGGCGTGACGGGTATCGCGACCGCAGACCAGGCGGCCAAGGCACTCGAGCCCCTGGCCGGCTCCCTAGCGTTCGTCCTTTTCGCGGCCGGGCTTATCGGCACGGGCCTCCTGGCGATCCCCGTCCTTTCGGGTTCCGCAGCCTACGCGCTGGCCGAGTTCGCCGGCGTCAAAGGCACGCTCGCCGAGAAACCCAAGTATCGGCCGACCTTCTACGCGGTGATCGTTCTAGCGACCGTCGCGGGCGTCGCACTGAACCTGCTCCGCATCGACGTGATCAGCGCCCTCTTCTACACCGCGGTCATCAACGGAGTCGTGGCGCCGCCACTGATGGTCTTGATCGCGCTACTCGGTTCGGATAAGAAGGTCATGCAGAAGCGGGTTAGCGGTCGTGTCAGCGCCTCGCTGGTCTGGATCGCGACCATCGGCATGGCGATCGCGGCTCTGCTCTTGATCGTGAGCCTGGTCCCGCACAGCCCACTGAACTGAAGCACCATGGCAGCCTTCCAAGCAGCCCTCGCCGGCTTAGGTGGCACTTCCAGCTCACAGGCGCCGACCTTCACCCTGTCTCCATCCTTAACGACGGCCGTGAAACCGATCGAGTTCTGGTACTTTCGAACTCCCGTCAGGGACCGATTCCCAATTCGGAAAAGTCCGCCGCGGTCCCTTTGCGGCCCGAAATGGCTAATTGGCTCCGGAGCAGGGATTCGAACCCTGAACCTTGCGGTTAACAGTTCGCTGATTCCCCGTTCAGAAATAGCGACTCGAATTCGGGGCGTGCCGCAGAGTGTCGGCAACTAGCAGGGT
>DATCAV010000226.1:0-13564 GCA_036512415.1 Candidatus Dormiibacterota bacterium
GAGTCGCCTTCGCAGACGTGCCACAAACGAGCTGGGTTGAGGAGGACGTGAGGCTGCTCGAGCAGAGCTGAGCTTTCGCGCTACTCGCAGGCCGTTTCGAGGGGCTGCGGGAAACTGCGCCAAAAATTTGGTCATTTACAAGCAAACGATTGTCCTATATGGTTCCCGCGTGGTTGTCTCCCACACTCCGAGAGTAGGTACCCGCCTCCTGGTAGTCCTGCTGGGTGTGGCGGCATTGGTCGCCCTGCTGGCCGGCTTCGTGGTCAGCTTTGTACTGAAGACCCCACAGGCCATCAGCGGAGTTTCCGCGACCTCTTACGACGGAGTGAGCATCCACCTCGAGACGGTCGGGGCCGTGCAAGACGCAATCGATTTCCCTCAACCCAATAACCCGCATCCGACGTGGGTCAGCTACCTGCCCACGACGACCCTCAAGGTGCCCGCCAACTCGGTGGTGACCATCACGATCGACCAGGAGGACTCCGCGTCCGGCTTGCGCAACCCGTACTGGTCGCAGGCGCAGGGCATCATCGGAGGCCAATTCCACATGGACTACTTCGATGCCCAGGGCAATCCCCAGTCGGGCGACTTCACCAAGCTCGATGACGCATCCACACCCGCCCATACCTTTGCGATCCCAGACCTTGGCGTGTTCGTGCCACTGCTGGGAATCAGCGACGCAGCCCCCGCGGGCAGCATCAACGTCATCACGTTCTCGTTCCGCACCGGCGCGGCCGGTATTTTCCACTGGCAGTGCTTCGTTCCTTGCGGGGCTGGCACGATCTACGGCAACGGAGGACCCATGCAGACGCTCGGTTACATGGGCGGCTTTCTCGTTGTCCAATAAGAGTTGAAAAGCCCGAACCGGACCCATGCGCTTCGCCTGCTGATCGCATGGGCGGTCCTGAGCGTGATCGGCGTCGTTCTCGTGATGCAGATCCAGTTCCCGCCGGGCGACCAATCTCGGCAGAGTGCCGATGAGTCCTCGCTCCTATCGCTGATGGCGGTGCTGTCGACCCCGGTTCTGGTCGGTGTCGTCCTCTTCATCCTCTATGCCGCGTTTGCGTTCAGGCAGCCGGCCAAGGCGCTGGAGGACGGGCCGGCCAACTACGGCAACTTCAGGCTGCAGGTGGCATGGATCGCCATCACTGCGGTGATCGTGTTCGTGCTCGCCGGCATCGGCATCACCCAGCTTGCGAGCGCCTCGACCTCGACCGACTTCAGCGGCACCCAGCTCGGCACCACGTCACCGGTCGGAGGCGCCGGCAAATCACTGCAGGTGCAGGTCATCGGCCAGCAGTGGTACTTCACCTATCGATACGCGGACTACGGAGGCGTCGAGTCGACCCACCTGATCCTCCCCGTGGACGCCAACGTTGTGATCCACGTGACCTCGACCGACGTTCTGCACTCCTTCTGGGCGTACCAGCTCGGGGTCAAGGCTGACGCGAACCCCGGGGTTGACAACGTCGCGTACGTCACGACGATGCATACCGGCTCGTTCACGGTTCGCTGTGCCGAGCTCTGCGGGATCTGGCACGGCAACATGTCCGACACGAACGGCAAGGTGGTCAGCCAGACCGACTTCGCGACCTGGATCGCGCAGCTGCAGAAGGACAATGCCGCTCTCACCCTGCCGCCGTACGCCCCCGCATATTTCCCAAGTCCTAAAGTCAAGGGGACCTAGGCATGGCGACGCAAGTGACCGACGGAGGCCCGGCGATCATCCAGACCAGTGAGAGACGGATCGTCATCCCGACCAACATCCTGACGGCCATCGTGCTCGCCGCCGTCGGCTACTGGGCGGGAGTCCAGCTGGGCGAGAGCTTCGGGCTCAATGACGGCCACAACACCGGTGTGTTGCTGGGCTACAGCTTCGCCAGCATCATGTTCCTCGTCGGCATCGGCTTCGCCAGCTATCCGCTTGCCCGGTTGTTCGGCTGGCGCGTGACGCCGCAGCCGGCAGGTGACGATCACACGGGTGTCTGGCGGTACCTCAACCTCAGCCTCGATCACAAGGTGATCGGCGTCCAGTACCTCGTCGCGATGCTGATGGCGATGCTCTTCGGCGGCATCGGGGCGATGTTGATACGCACGAACCTGCTCTCGCCAGACCAGTCAGTCATTGCGCCCGACCAGTACCTGACCCTGGTCAGCATGCACAGCGTGATGATGGTCTTCGTCGCGAGCGCGGCCATCGTCGGGCCCTTCGGCAACTTTTTCGTGCCGTACATGATCGGCACCAACCGGATGGCCTTCCCACGACTTGAGGCTCTGTCCTTCTGGCTGGTGCCGCCGGCGATCGTGATCCTGCTTGCCGCGCCCATCTTCGGCGGCTTCCAGACCGGCTGGACCGGCTACACGCCACTCTCGGAGCAGGCGGACCAGGGCTTTGACAGCTACATCGTCGGCTTCACGTTGATCGGCCTGGCGCTGGTCGTTTCCGGCGTCAACATGCTGACGACGATCATCCGGCTCCGCGCGCCGGGAATGACATGGACGCGACTCCCCATCTTCGTGTGGGGCGTCTTCTCCGCGTCCATCCTCGGCACCTTTGCCGCGCCGATCCTCGCCGCCGCGCTGGTGATGCAAGCCTTCGACAGGACGATGAACACCACGTTCTTCATATCGTCCGCCGGCGGCAGCCCCTACCTGTGGGAGAACCTCTTCTGGTTCTTCGGCCACCCCGAGGTCTACATTTTCATCCTGCCCGCGTTCGGCATCGTGCTCGAGCTGCTCCCTCACTTCGCGCGGAAGCCGCTTTGGGGTTACAAGACCGCCGTGGTCGGGCTGCTCGGCGTGACGCTGCTCAGCTGGTTTGTCTGGCAGCACCATCTGTTCATGAGCGGTGTCGCTCCGGCTATTCGACCGTTCTTCATGTTCTCGACGGAGATGATCTCGATCCCCACCGGCATCGTGTTTCTGGTTGCTTTCGGAACGCTGTGGCGGGCGCGGATCTCCATGTCGGTCCCGATGCTGTTCTGCCTCGGCTTCCTGTTCAACTTCCTCATTGGCGGACTTTCAGGGGTGTTCCTGTCCGATGTGCCCAGTGACGTCACCCTGCACGGCAGCTACTTCTCGATGGCGCATTTCCACTTCACGATCGTCGGCGGCGAGATCTTCGCCATCATCGCGGCGATCTACTACTGGTTCCCGAAGATGACAGGTCGCATGCTCAATCAGACGCTTGGCAAAATCCACTTCTGGTGGATGATGATCGCCTTCAACCTGGCCTTCATGCCCCTTTTTGCGGCCGGCTTGCTCGACATGCCGCGTCGAGTGTCGACGTACGCGGTGGACCTGCAGACCCTCAACGACTGGGTGTCGGTCTGGGCTTACATACTGTTCGCCTCGATGCTGTTTTTCGCCTTCAACGTCATCTGGTCGTGGTTCTTCACCTTCAAGGTGGCGCCCGCGAACCCCTGGCAGGTGCGTTCAATCGAATGGATGCTGCCAACCCCGCTTGGCCGGCGAAACTTCGAGACGATCCCGGTGTTCACAGGCCCCCCGTATGACTATGGCAACCCCAACGCAAAACCCGTCGCAGATCTAGGAGGGCCGTCGGATTCCGGCCGGCGAGGCCTTGGCGCGGAGCCGGTCCCGTCGTGAGCCAGCACTCTCCGCAGTCCCGAGGCCTACCGAACCTGGTGGCCTCCGCGCCCGAGTGGACGCCGGACATCGATGCCCGCGTCAGCAGCGTCGGAATGTGGATCTTCATGGGCGCCAACGCGATGTTGTTCGTCGCGTTCTTCTTCGCGTTCTTCTACCTCCGCGCGCTCAACAACGGCAACGATTGGATGCCCGCCTGGGTTGTGCACCCAAATCGTCGCATCGCCGGGATCATGGTTCTGCTGCTCATCGCGGCCGCTGGCCTTGTCGTAGTTGGAGCCCGCTCCGTTGGAAAGACGCCGGCGACCGCCCGAATGCTCTTCTGGCTCGCGCTCCTTGCAGGCGTGCTCTATTGCGGATTCCAGGTGTATGAGTTCAAGCACCTGGGGTTTGATCCTCAGTTCGGCGGCGGCTACGTCAGCGTCTTCGTCGGCCTCAAATCCGTATTGATGGCCGAGGTGGTGGTGTCCATGATCTGGCTCGGCACGCACATCGCGCAGGCAACTCCGATCGGTGATACGACTGCCAGGCCCGCGTCAGCCGCCGCGTTCGGCAACTTCATGGTGATGCTTGCCGGCGTCGGCGTGGTCGCTTACCTAGTCCTGTATTTCATCTGACATGCCCCCGGGGTTAGGGGTCCTCGCGTACTGGCCGTTCGAGCCGGTCGTCCTCATCGGGGTCGAGCTGGCCGGCGTTCTTTATGTGATCGGAGGCATGGGCCTGTCGCGCGGCCGGCATGGTTCTGCCGGGCGATGGCGAGCGGCTGCCTTCTGGCTCGGCCTCCTTACGATTCTTGTCGCCCTTCAAAGTCCCATCGACGTGCTGGCGCGCCAGCTGTTCTGGGTGCACATGGTCCAGCACCTGCTGCTGATGGTCGTGGCCGCACCACTGCTGGCGCTCGCTTCGCCATGGACACGCATGTGGCGTGCGCTGCCGCTCCGACTTCGGCGGGCGGTCGCGCGGCCGCTCTTTCTGCAGCCTCGGTTGGCCTGGCTTCGAGCTCTGTATCACCAGGTCTCGCGACCCTCGGTCATCTGGGTTCTGGCAACCGCCAACCTCTGGCTGTGGCACCTGCCGCCTCTGTATGACCTGACTTTGAGCAACCACCTGGTCCACCATCTCGAGCACACGCTGTTCCTGGTGTTGGGAATCGCGTTCTGGGCGCAGCTCATCGACCAGCGGCCGTTCCGCGCGCCGCTGGGCACTCTGGAGAGGGCGGGCTACGTCTTCCTCGCGATGGTGCAGTCGTGGGGCCTCGCGGGTGTCCTGTCGTTTGCGACTGTCCCCTTCTATTCGTATGCGCTGCTGCCGTCGCGGCCCGGGGGCATCTCCGCCCTGACGGATCAACAGCTCGCCGGCGGCATGATGTGGGTTCCCGGCGCGATCACCTACTCGATCGCGCTGATTGTTTTCCTTTTCCAGTGGCTCGCCGAAGAGGATTCGCGCGGACAACTCGGCGTACGGGCTGAGAAGGGGCAAGTCCATGGCGGTTGAGGCCCAGGTCAAGCCGCAGGCGGCTGGATCTTCGCGCCCACTACTTGCGTTGTGGGTCCAGGTCGCCCGCGATTACGTCGCACTCCTCAAGCCCAGGATCATCCTGCTGCTGGTCGTCACCGAGCTCAGCGCGATGGTCGTCGCGGCCCGCGGCTGGCCTTCGCCCGGCGTGCTCATCGGCTCACTGCTCGGCGGCGCCATGGCGGCCGGCGGAGCAGGCGCCGTCAACTGCTGGTTCGACCGTGACATCGACCAGCTCATGCCGCGCACCCGGCGCCGAGCGATTGCCGCGGGCAGGATCAGTCCCGCTGCGGGACTCGCGTTTGGCATCGCGGTCGGTCTTGGGGGAGTGGCCTTGATCGCCGTCTCCGCGAACCGCCTCGCGGCCGCGCTTGCCCTCGCCGGCGGCCTGGTCTACGTGTTCGTCTACACCATATGGCTCAAGCGGTCCACGGCGCAGAACATCGTGATCGGCGGGGCCGCCGGCGCCTTTCCTCCGCTGGTCGGCTGGGCCGCAGTGACCGGTTCTCTGAGTCCGCTCGCGTGGGCCCTCTTCGCGATCATCTTCTTCTGGACGCCGCCGCACTTTTGGGCACTCGCGCTCCTCCTCAGCCGGCAGTACTCGGCCGCCAAGGTGCCCATGCTCCCGGTGGTTGCGGGCGAAAGCCGGACGCGCCGGTCGATCCTGTTCTATTCATTCCTCATGCTCGGCGTCAGCGCCGTTCCCATCGTCTGGCTCGGGCCCATTTACGCAGTGGCGTGCATCGCCCTCGGGGCGGTTTTTCTGTGGCTCGCGGGACGCGCATCCCGCCGCCGCGATGGCGCGTCCGCGATGGCGCTGTTCCACTATTCGTTGGCCTACCTCGCGCTTCTGTTCGTCGCGGCAGCGGTCGCCGCGGCAGTGACCATATGAACGCGGTGGCGCAAACGGGCGCCCAGAGGCCACCCGTACGTCGGGTGCCGGCCTGGGCTCTTGCGCTGCCTCTGCTGGTCGTGCTGGCTGCGACAGCCGCGGGCGTTGCCATAGTGATCGCGGACCGTTCTTCGAATGCCGTGTGGGTGGCGGCGGGTCACGCGAGCGTCGGGGCGCCCGCTCCGAACTTCACCTCTTACGACTTGGCCGGGAAGAAGGTCAGCCTGTCGGACTTCGCATCGCGCCCGGTGCTGCTCACCTTCTGGGCGACCTGGTGCACCGTGTGCAAGGAGGAGCTGCCGGCCCTGCAGACTCTCGAGCAGCGTTACAGCTCCAGTGGTTTTGCAGTGCTCGCCGTGAACTACAGGGAAACCGACAGCGTGCGCATGCGCCAGTACCTGGCGGGCGACAACGTGACGCTCCAGTCGGTGATCGACCCCGGCGCTTCGATCGCCTCGGCTTATGGAGTTGACATCGGGCTTCCCGTGAATGTCCTGATCGACAAGACGGGCCACGTCGTGCGGATCATGGTCGGCGAGGTTCCGAGCGCGTCGATCGAGACAGCGATCCAACAGGTGGTGGCGCCGGCAGCCTAGGTAACAGCAGACCTCCAGGGCGCTTGCAAATGTTGCAAGACCGGAGTTCAATTCTCCTAGTCCAGGTCAGTCGTCGGCTGCTGTGGGGGGGAAATCGATGGGGATACTGCTGGCTTTTCACCAGGCCTATCAACCGGTGCTCGGCAACATCCTGGTGTCGGCGCTGGTCGCTGGGCTCCCGCTCTACGTGCTCTTCATCATGCTGGCGGTGCTTCGTCTGCCGGCCTGGATTTGCGCCGTCAGCGCGATGGCGACCGCTGCCATCCTCGCCTGGCTTGTGTGGGGCATGCCCTTTGGGGTAACGGTCGGAACCGCCACAGAGGGCATGGCGTTCGGCCTCTGGCCGATCAGCTGGATCGTGCTGAACGCAGTCTTCTTCCACAACCTGACAGTGGCCAGCGGCGATTTCGACGTCATCAAGCGCTCATTGACCCGGCTGACTGAGGATCGCCGGTTGCAGGCCCTCCTGATTGCCTTCAGCTTCGGCGCGCTGCTCGAGGGCATCGCCGGCTTCGGCGCCCCGGTGGCTATCACCGCTTCGATCCTCGCCAGCCTTGGCTTCGAGCCGGTGAGCGCCGCCGTCCTCGCACTGCTCGCCAACACCGCGCCTGTGGCCTTTGGCTCGATCGGAATTCCTGTGGTCACGCTGGGCGGCCTCGTCGCCCCGATCCTGCACAAGGACGTGACCTCGACCACGCTGGCTCTGTCCGCGATGGTCGGGCGCCAGCTGCCAATCTTCTCGGTCCTCATCCCCGGCTACCTGATAGTCGTGCTTGCCGGCTGGCGGAAAATGCGCGAGATCCTGCCGGCGGTTTTGGTCACAGGCATCTCCTTTGCGGTGGTTCAGTTCCTCGTCTCGAACTTCGTCGGCCCCGAGCTGACTGACATCGTTGCGGCCCTAGTCTCGATGGGCTGCCTTGCCCTGCTCCTTCGGTTCTGGAGACCTGCGCATGTCTGGCGGTTCGCCCACGAGACCGCCGGTGCAGTCAGACCGCGCCCTATCAGCCCTGCGACAGGCCTGCCCGCGGCGGCTGTCGAGATTCCCGCCCCAGACGATTCCAAGGCGGATGTTCAAGGACGTGTCTGGGGCGCTTTCGGGTTGTACGTGGTGCTTGTCGTGGTCATCCTGGTCGGCCAGATGGGCAACCTGCCCTTCTTCTCCGGCCACCCGGTGAATGATCCAAAGACGGCGCTGGCTGCGCCTGCCAACCTCACCGCGGACCTGAAGTGTGGAACCCCCGGGTTCAAGCTCTGCCCACAGCCGTGGATTGGGCCCGACCCGACCATAGACCGGCAGGCTTTCAAGTTCCCCGACTGGAACTTCTACTGGCCCGGTACCTACCAGATCGTCGGCGGCAAGCCGGTGTCATTGATCTTCCGTGAGAAGCCGATCGCCTCGGCACCCACCGAGTACCCCCTTACGTTCGATTGGAACTTCCTGGCCGCAGCCGGCTCGCTCGTCTTCTATGCGGGGCTGATCGCATTCCTGTTGATGCGGCTCAGAGGTTCATCGGTGAATTTCCTCGCGGTCTACGGGAAAACGTTGCGCCAGCTCGCGCTGCCAATCGTGACGATCGCCTTCATCCTCGCGATCGCCCAGATCATGAATTACTCAGGCATGACGTCGAGCATGGCCATCGCCCTCTCCAAAACGGGATTCATATTTCCGTTTGTTGCCGCCTTCCTCGGTTGGCTGGGCGTCTTCCTGACCGGGAGCGACACTTCCTCGAACACGTTGTTCGGGCCGCTGCAGGCGCAGACCGCCCAGCAGCTGGGAAACGTCAGCCCGATCCTCACCGCAGGCACCAACTCCTCGGGTGGCGTGATGGGCAAGATGATCAGTCCTCAAAACCTGTCGGTGGGAGCAGCCGGCGTCAACATGGTCGGCGCGGAAGGCGCGATCTTCCGCCGGGTGATCGGTTACAGCCTCATCCTGACCAGCCTGGTCGGCGTGGTCGCGATGATCGAGGCATATGTGATCCCCGGCATCATTCCGTCGCCCTGATCCGCTTAGTCGCCCGACGAGCTCCCCTCGGTGACCAGCGTGCGGTCCGAAGGCCCACGCGACCATAGTGTGGCTCCGACCCGGATGTTCTTGAAGACCTCCTCGCTCACGAGGAAGCCGGCGAATATCAGGAGCACTCCGAGGAACTCGCCGAGAAAGAACGACCAGGTCACGCCAAACCGATTGAGGCCGCTCGTCAACCCCGGTATGAACGCGCCGAGCGCGATCAGGATCGTCGCCGGCACCCGCGAGTTCACCTTGCCCTTGAGCAGGGCGCTGGCAGCGGTTGGCGTGGACGCGACCAGGTTCACCGCCACCGCGGCGCCGCCGTAAAGCTGCGCGATCACCGGCGTCTTCACCTTGTTGCGCATGACCTTGCGCTTCGGCATGTAGACGTACGCCGAGTAGATCGCGCCGAATACCAGGCACAGCGCCCCGGCGATGTTGAAGGGACCGGTGAGGACACGCACGTATCCGGGAAAAGCGGTTCCCACCGGGACGTGGGTGGCGGGGTCAAGAGCAAAACCGGGAGCAGCCAATGGCGCGGTCAAGGTCATGTAGGCGACGGCGACCGAGCCAATGATCAGCACGCCCATCGCGATGTGAGGCGCCAGCCGCGGACGCACGGCGGTCGCCGCGATTATCGCGATGCCTCCGATGGCGGCAATCACGAAAGCGACGGTTCCTGCGGTCGCGGAGCCAGGATAAAGAGGCACATCGCCGCCCTTGGCATTTGCGTGGCTGAACAGGAGGGACAGCAGCCCACCGATCAAAACAGTCGCTCCGGCGAAGTAACCAAACCGGGCTTTCGACAGCAGGTAGATTGTGCCGGCTCCCAGGTAAGCGGCCACGAAGAAGGCGCCAATGAGGTACCAGGCGCGGTACAGCGGCTCGCTCCAACCGAAGGCTCCGCCGATGAACTCGCAGCCTGCGCTGATGCCGTACCAGAGCAGGCCGATTCCCCACACGAGCTGGAAAGCCTTGCGCCGCTGCCACCACTGGTCGAAGACCATCGCGGCGAAGGCGAAACTCAGCACCGATGAGCCCAGCGGCAGCACAAAGTTCAGCGTATTCATCCTTTCGCCGCCTCCGAATAAGACTCGACCATGGCCACACGGACCTCGTTGAGGAACCACCCGACATGACGTTCGAAATCTGCCAGGCCTCCAACCTGCACGGCCGACAGCTGCTTGGCGCTCGAGTGGACCAGGCCGTCGAACAGATGGAAGGCGCGCATCGCATCACCAAGAGACAAACCGACGTCGTGGGCGAGCTTCGCGTAGCGATCGCCCAGCTCCTGAACTTCGCCGCTCCAATCTTTGTCGGTGTCGCCCAGGTACGCGACCAGGACGCGCATCAGGTCGTGGCCCAGTTCGCGCTGCCGGTGCTTGGCGGCATCGTCGAAGCGCGCATACCAGGACTCGTTCGCGAGCTTGCCGGCCGAGGTCGCCAGGCGCGCCTGCCCGACGAGGGCATTCATGAAGAGCGCGAGCTCGGGCGCGGCCTCGGTGGCAAGAGCATCAACATCGCCTCCGCTGAAGCGCCGGTGGCCACCCGGCGTGCGAAACGTACGAATCTTGCCCCGGTCCGACCAATCACGCAGTGTCGCGGGGTGAATGTTGAGTCGCTTGGAGGCCTCGGTGATGCTCAGCCAGCCAGCCGCCTGCGACTCGAGACCGCGCACTCGGGTAGTTTAAGGAATCTACGGAGCATCTCGCAATCCCTGAGATTTCTATAGATTCGGCCGCGGCGGCCGGGGGGTTAGCTTTTCAGAGTTCGGTCGCCAATCTCCAGCACGCCATCCAGGATCTCGAAGCCCTCGTCCAGCTCTGCCTCGCTGATGCACAGCGGCGGGTTGGTCATGATCGTGTTCCAGCGCACGAAGGTGTACATCCCCGCGTCGAGGAGCGCCTGGCTGATCGCCTTCATCTCGGGCGAGGCGCCGTTGAACGGCGCCATCGGCTCCAATGTCTTGCGGTCTCGCACGAGCTCGATGGCTCCGAACAACCCGATCGATCGCACAGCGCCCACGCACGGATGGCGCTCCTGCAGCCGGCGGTGATGCTTCTTAAGGACCTCGCCCATGCGTTGCGAGTTGCCGACCATGTCGTCCTCTTCGTATGCCTGGATAGCACCCAGCGCCGCGGCACATCCGATCGGATGGCTGTTGTAAGTAAGGCCGCCGTAGAAGACGTTATCGTCGAAATATGCGGCGACCTTGGGACGCATGCCGACCGCGCCGAGCGGAACGTAGCTGCTGGTCAGGCCCTTCGCCAGGGTGATGAGGTCGGGCACGACGCCCCAGTGGTCGACGCCAAACCAGCGCCCTGTACGGCCGAAACCCGTCATCACCTCGTCGGCGATGAGCAGGATGCCGTGCCGGTTGCAGATCTCGCGTACACCTTCGAGGTAGCCGTCGGGCGGGATCAGGATGCCGTTGGTGCCGGTGATCGGCTCGAGGATGAACGCGGCGATGGTGGAAGCGCCTTCGAGAAGGATCGTCTCCTCCAGCATCGCGAGCGCAACCTCCGCGCTGTCGGTGCCCCGCTGGATGCCGTGGTACGGGTCGAGCACGTGGACGACCCCCACTGCGCCCTCGTTCGACCAGCGTCGCGGGTCGCCCGTCGCCTGGATGGCGGTGCCTGTGGCGCCGTGGTATGAGCGGTAGCGCGCGAGGATCTTCGAGCGGCCGGTCACGGTCCGGGCGATCTTGATGGCGTTCTCGTTTGCATCGTTGCCGCCGAGCGTGAACAGGACCTTGTCGATGTCACCTGGTAGGAGCTCCGCCAGCTTCTGGCCCAGTCGCGCCCGGACCTCGGTCGCCATGAACGGGCTGATGTAGGGGAGAAGGTCGGCCTGGCGCTTGATCGCGTCGATAATCCGCTGGTCGCCGTGGCCGGCATTGACGCACATCAGCTGGCTGTTGAAATCGATGAAGCGCCGGCCGTCGACTGTATGAAAGTGGACGCCCTTTGCGCTCGCCACCGCCATCGGCTTTAGCGCGGCCTGCGCAGACCAGTCGTACAGCGTATGCCGGAGGCAGAGCTCGCTGATCTCCTCCGCGCTGAGTGCCTTGACCGCCTCGACGACCACCTGTGAATCGTACCTGCGCGGCCCGCCGCAGGGCCTGACCTGCAACCTGTTTGACATCGCAACTAACGGGTGCTATACCCCTGTTGTACTGGGGGAGCTACCCCCCCAGTGTTTTTTTGTGCGCTTGCCTGGGAGGGGAATCGATGTTTCCTGCAGCTTTCGACTATGCCGCTCCCGCCACCCTGGTCGAGGCTCTCGCTCTGCTCAAGCAGCGTGGGGATGATGCCAAGATCATGGCCGGCGGCCAGAGCCTCATCCCGATGCTGAAGCTCCGTTTTGCCCAGCCTGCTCTCGTCATCGACATCGGACGCCTGCCTGCGATGAACGGCATCGCACGCCACAACGGCCACCTGAGCATCGGCGCCCTCGCGCGCCACGTGGACATCGAGCGCAACGCTGACCTGGCATGGCTGTGCCCGATCCTTGTCGACACGGTGCACTGGATCTCGGATCCGCTGGTGCGCAATCGGGGCACGATGGCGGGCTCCGTATGCCACGCCGATCCGTCAGGAGACTGGGGCTCGGTGATGCTCGCGCTCGACGCCAGCCTCATCGCCCGCTCGGAATCCGGCGAGCGCGTGATTCCCGCGGACGGCTTCTTCCAGGGCCCGTTCACGACCACGCTGAGGCCGGATGAGATCGTGACCGAGATTCGCATCCCGATGCCCGGCGGTCCCTCCGGGGGCGCATACAACAAGCTCGAACGAAAAGTTGGGGACTTTGCAACCGTCGCGGTCGCGGTCCACATCGAGCTCAGCGGCAGCAAGATCGCCAAGGCGGGCATTGGACTGACTGCGGTCGGTCCCACGAACATCAAAGCCACCGCCGCGGAAAAAGCGCTTATCGGACATGAGCCGACTGAAGAGGTGTTCGCCGAAGCTGCGCGGCTCGCGTCAGAGGCCGCAGAACCGAAGGACGACATACGCGGCACAGCCGCATATAAGAAGGACATCGTTCGTGTTTATGTGCTGCGCGGGCTCAGGACTGCGCTTGGCCGGGCTCGGGAGGTGAAGGCATGAAGGTGTCGATGCGCGTCAACGGTGCGGAGAAGAGCGGAGACATCGAACCGCGGGTTCTGCTCGTCGACTTCATCAGGACCAACCTGGGCTTGACGGGCACTCACGTCGGCTGCGATACCAGCAGCTGTGGAGCCTGCACAGTGTTGGTGAACGGCGACCCCGTCAAGTCGTGCACGCTCCTCGCGGTGCAGGTCGACGGAAGCGAGGTCAAGACGATCGAAGGCATTGCGCAAGGTGCCGCGCTGGCGCCCATCCAGGTCGGCTTCCACGAGGAGCACGGCCTCCAGTGTGGGTTCTGCACGCCTGGGATGATGCTGATCGGAGAAGAGCTGATCTCGCGCATTCCCAACCCCACCGACGAGCAGATCCGGTGGGCGATCAGCGGCAACATCTGCCGCTGCACCGGCTACATGAACATAGTCAAGGCCGTCCAGCATGCGGCCAAGCTGACGGCGACTGCGAAAGAGCCGGCCGGCAAGGAAGCCGCCATGGCGGGAGGAGGCGAATGAGCTCGACACTTCACATGCACGGCGGCATCGGCGAGTCGATCAAGCGCAAGGAAGACGCTCGGTTCCTGCGCGGCCAGGGCCACTTCCTGGACGATTTCGTGCTGCCGAGGATGGCCCACATGGCGATCCTGCGCAGCCCACACGCGCACGCGCGCATCAAGTCGATAGACACCGCGGCGGCCTCGGCGAAGCCCGGCGTCATCGCCGTCGTCACCGGGGAGCTCATGGCGCAGCACAAGCTGGCCTGGATGCCCACCCTGAGCGGCGACACCCAGGCGGTGCTGGCCACGGACAAGGTCCGCTTCCAGGGCCAGGAGGTCGCGGCT
>DATCAV010000227.1:0-4543 GCA_036512415.1 Candidatus Dormiibacterota bacterium
GCCAGATCGCCGCGCCAATGGCTCCAGCACGGTGCGAATCACGGCGCCACTCTCAGAGTCGAAGACACCACTCAGGAAGACAGCGCCACTGTCCTGGTCGGTGCTGATGCGCAGACTGCGGTTCTCGACCAGGTCAGCCTCAGTCGCCGCATAACCCTTGGGGTCGGCGGCATGCCGGAGGTGGCGACAGATGTGGTGGAACTTGCCGACCGAGTTGTCTCGCGCCTTCGCCAGCAGCCTCTGCTCATCGAACACCCTCGCGGTGGGTGACGCAGCCAGCGCGTTGGCCGTCCTGGCCATAACCACCATATGGCCGAAGCCAACCCTGCCTTCGGCCACGGCAACCACGGTGTTGGGCAGGGCATCGAAGTGTTCGCCGGCGGCCACGTAGTTGGCGGCTTGCGGGCCGGTCAGGTGACAGTGGAAGCGGATCCAGTCGATCGGAGAGACCGAGCCATCCAGCTCGTAGTCGTTGGTGGCAGCAAACTCGGCCGCTTCTTTGGCGAACGTCAGCTGCATCAAGGAGATGCCGCGGCCCATCTCGATCAAGCGCTCGGCGCGAGTCAGAAGGACCTCGTCGGGGACCTCGATGTCACAAACGTCTTGCGTCGCGAGCATAGAAACTATGGTACAAACAAACGTTCGTCAAGTCAAGGTTTTCGGGTCATTAATTTCGCTCTCTTTGCTCGCTCTTTCTATGGAACTTATGTGGGAGTGTCGTGCCAACGCCATGCAGCACGCCAGCACCCTCAGTCGTCACATATGCACCCTTTCCCAGTCCTTCACCGACGGGCCATAACCACCGAGCGTGCATTTCGCCACCCAGTTGGTTATTGGGTCGCCTCGTTAAAGAAGCAAGACTCCGCCCCGGTGTGACAAGCCGGCCCCGCCGCCCTCACCCGCAGCAGCACCGAATCGAGGTCGCAATCGAGCCTCACCTCAACGACCTCCATGAAGTTGCCCGACGTGGCCCCCTTCTCCCAAAGCCCCCTCTCCCGCGAGTGAAACCAAGCGCGCCCCGTCTCCCTCGTCTTGGCCCAAGCCTCCTCGTCCATGTAAGCGACCATCAACACCTTCTCCGAATCCACGGCCTGGACGACGGCCGGCACCAGCCCCTTCGAAAAATCCGGTCTCATCGCCTGATCTCCAACCCCCGCGAAGCCAGCTCCTGTTTCACCCCCGCGATCCGCAGCTCCCCAAAGTGAAAGATGGACGCCGCGAGCGCCGCCTCCGCCCCACCCTCCGTCAACGCCTCGTACATGTGCCCCGCATTCCCCGCTCCCCCCGAAGCGATCACGGGCAGCCGGACCGCCGAGCTCACCGCCTTTAGCAGCGCGACGTCATAACCGTCATGCGTCCCATCCCGGTTCATCGAGGTCAGCAGTATCTCCCCCGCTCCCAGGCTCTCCCCCAGCGTCGCCCACTCGACCACATCCCGACCCGCCGGGCGCCGCCCCCCATGGCTGAAGACCTCCCACCCCGCCCCCTCAGTACGCCGGCGCGCATCGATGGCCAGCACCACGCACTGCGATCCGAACACCTCCGCACATCGCGTGATCAGCTCGGGATCGGCAAGAGCCGCCGTGTTGACCGACACCTTGTCCGCCCCATGCGTCAACAGCTCGGCCATGTCCTCCACGCTTCGCACCCCGCCCCCGACGGTCAGCGGGATGAAGACCTGATCCGCAGTCCGAGCCATGACCTCGAGGATGATCTTCCGGTCGTCCGACGATGCCGTGATGTCGAGAAACACGATTTCGTCAGCGCCCTCGCGGTCGTAAAGCGCGGCCAGCTCGACCGGGTCGCCGGCATCCCGTATGTCCTCGAACTGAACCCCTTTGACGACGCGGCCGTCATCGACATCGAGACAGGGAATGATTCGCTTTGCGGGCACCGGCCCACAATACGTGACGCGCGCCTCAGCCCAGGTAGCTGTCCCCCAGGCTCCGGTCGACGTTTCGAAGTCCGTCGTCAGCCGACCCAGCCAGCGTCATGATGTGCAGCAGCCCTGAAGGGCTGCCATAGGAATCGCTGAGCGGGATGTGCTGGACGTTGATGGCGTATCTCGTGGCTGGATGCCTGCCGCCGCCCACGACAAGCTCGACCGCCGGAGGGCCTGGAAGAATGCCGAGCCCCTGGATCAAGGGGCAGTTGATGGAGCACGCCGGCTCTCCGCTCGGTAGACAGGCCCGCACCACCGAGTAGCAGCGCCGTCCGATCACATCACGGACAGGCCGGCCGAACAACCACGCCGCATCTGTGTTGCAGCTCACCACGACGCCGTGCGTATCAACGACGAAAGCTGGATCGCCGATGGACTCGACGCTGACAACATCGAGTCGCGATGGAAGGTCAACAGCGATCATGGCTCACCCTCCGCGCTCAATCTTGCGCACAACCTCTACCTGCCTGGTTGAACCTTGGGCCGCGTAGGGGGTTACCAGTAGGGTCACATGGCCCTGCCCAACCAGGACTAACGCTTGCGCGCCTTCCAGATCTCCTCGGACGGCCAGCTCATTCGCAAAGCTTCACGAAGTTCTCATAGACCCGAAGGCCGTCGGCGCCGCTCTTCTCCGGATGAAACTGCGTGCCCATGACGTTGCGCCGCGCGGACGCGGCTGCAGGCGAGTGCTCTGTCGAACCGATCGAATGCTTGGTCGAGTCAGGCGTGTAGGAGTGGACGAAGTACATGTACGACCCGTCCGCGATGCCTTCCCACAACGGCGTGTGATCGGTCTGGGTCACGCGACACCACCCGATGACGGGCAGTAGCTCGCTGTTGTCCACCTCGCGCACGGTGCCCGGCAACAGGCCCAGCCCTTGATGCCGCCCATGCTCCATCGACTCCTCGAACAGCAGCTGGTAACCAAGGCAGACCCCGAGGATCGGCGTCCCCCGACGGGCCAGCTCGACGACGCGCTTGCCCAACCCCGCGGCGGTCAGCCTCTCGAGCGCCGGCCCAAACGCCCCCACCCCCGGAAGCACGATGCCGTCCGCCTCATCCAGAGCGTCCGGGTCAGCAGTGAGCTGTGGGTATGCGCCGGCATGAACCAGCGCGCGTTCCACTGAACGCACGTTGCCGACGCCGTAGTCGACAACCGCGATCACCCAAGCAGCCCCTTGGACGAAGGCACTCCAGGCCCGCCACCTAGAGCCACCGCCTGACGCAGGGCCAGCCCGAGCGCCTTGAACGTGGCTTCGGCGATGTGGTGACGGTTGCGACCCCTGATCACGTCGACGTGGATCGTTGCCCCAGTGTGGATCGACAGCGCCTTCCAGAACTCCTCTAGCACCTCCGACTCAACGGTCCCGATGCGCCCGCGCAGCGGCACGTTGTACGACAGGTAAGGCCGCTTGCCCAGGTCGATCACCACCCGCGCCAGCGCCTCATCGAGCGGCGCATATGCGGATGCGAAGCGTGCGATGCCGGCCCGATCACCAAGCGCCTGCGACAGCGCCTGACCCACCACGATTCCCGCGTCCTCGACAAGGTGGTGCGTATCGACATGCAGGTCGCCGGATCCGCGCAGGCTCAGGTCCAATCCGCCATAACGCGCCACCTGCTCGAGCATGTGGTCCAGGAAAGCGAGGCCCGTGGCGACCTTGACCTTGCCCGCTCCGTCGAGGTCGACTCTTGCACGCAGCTTTGTCTCTTTGCTGTTGCGGGTGACGTCGGCCTTTCTACTCAAGGCGCACCTCCACCGCGTGCGCGTGCGCGGTCAATCCCTCCAGCTGAGCCAAGCGCACCGTGGCCTCACGCAACAGCGCGAGGTCGGCGCGGCCAAGGGTCAGCACGCTCATCTGCTTCATGAAAGTCCGCAGGCCGAGCGGAGACGCGAAGCGCGCGGCGCCCGCTGTCGGCAGCGTGTGGTTGGGTCCGGCCGTGTAATCACCGAGCGGAACTGTCGCATAGGCGCCCACGAAAACAGCGCCCGCGTTGTCGACCTGCTTCGCGCGCGCCGCCGCGTCCTCGGTGACGATCAGCAGGTGCTCCGGCGCGAACTCGTTCGCGATCTGCATGGCCTGATCGAGGTCGCGCACGACGACCGCGCTGCACGTCGCTGCGCGAATGATGTCCGCCCGCTCCAAACCGAGCAGCAGGTTGTCGAGCTCCTCCTCGACACGATCCACGAGCGTCGCCGAGTCCGTGACGAGCACCGCTATCGCCAGCGGATCGTGCTCGAGCTGAGCCGCCAGGTCGGCAGCGACGAAATCGGGACGGGCGCTCGCATCCGCGATGACCATCACCTCGGTCGGTCCGGCGATGCCGTCCACGCCGACCGCTCCAAACACCTCGCGCTTGGCCAGGTTCACGTACACGTTGCCGGGGCCGGCGATCAGGTCCACGCGGGGGATCGAAGCCGTGCCGTACGCCATCGCCGCGATCGCCTGCGCGCCACCCAATCGATAAACCGCGTCCACGCCCGCGATATGGGCAGCCGCAAGGATGGCGACCGGGACCGTGCCGTCCGGCCTCGGCGGCGTGGCCAGCACCACTTCGCGCACGCCGGCGACGCGAGCCGGGATCGCGGTCATCAGGACC
>DATCAV010000228.1:0-3491 GCA_036512415.1 Candidatus Dormiibacterota bacterium
GAGCTCGGCCAGGGCCTGTTCGAGCGCCTGATCGGTCGCAAGCCGACGGGGATGTGGCCGTCGGAGATGGCGGTCGGTGAGAGCGTGGTCGGCCTGGCGGTGAAGGCCGGCATCGACTGGATGATCAGCGACGCCGAGGTCCTCGCGCGATCGATCGAAGGCCACGTGTCGCCCGAGCGGCTCTACCAGCCCCACCACGTGGATCGCGAGGGCCGGTCGGTGGCGATGGTGTTCCGCGATTCCAACCTTTCCAACGTTATCGGCTTCGACTACCAGCGCATGTCATCGATCGACGCCGCGAGAGACCTCGTGGGCCGGCTGAAGCGGATCCGCGAGCAGCAGGAGGACAACGACTTCCTGGCCGTCATCGCGCTCGATGGCGAGAACGCGTGGGAGTTCTATCCACGCGACGGCCACGACTTCCTGAACGCTCTCTACACCGAGCTCGAGGCGTCGCAGGACATCGTCACCACCACTGTCAGCGATTTCCTGCAGGAGCACCCTGCGCGCCAGCAGCTGCATCGCCTGCACACGGGAAGCTGGATCGGCGCGAGCCTCGACACCTGGATCGGCGACCCCGAGCACAACATCGCGTGGGACCTGCTGGCCGAGACTCGCGACTGGCTCGAGGACCAGCTGCGCCAGCGACCCAAGGAATCGGAGCAGGCGGCGCTGGCCTGGCGCGAGATCCTGATCACCGAGGGCAGTGACTGGTTCTGGTGGTTCAGCCGCAAGCACGACTCGGGTATGGACCCCATCTGGGACAACCAGTTCCGCCTCCATCTGCGCAACGTCTACACGCTGATGGGGCAGCGGCCGCCGGCGCGCCTGTTCCAGCCGATCATCGAGCGGGCCAGCACGCCCGAGCGCGGTGTGCCTTCGATCAGCATCAGCCCGACCTCGATCAAGGACCCGTTGTGGAGCCATGCCGGCTATTACCTGGTCGGGTCAGGATTTGTCGCCTTGCACCGGCCGGGCGGCGTCGTCGAGCGTGTCTTCTACGGCAGCGACCACGAGCGGCTGTATTTCAGGATCGACACGCCGCGGACTCCCGCCGAGCTCGAGGCGCAGCACATCGAGTTCTGGATCTACTGTTCCGGCGCGCCTGCAGCGGATGGCGGCGGGAGCCTGGATCTGCCGCTGCCGGTCGCGGCGGCCGCGGAGCTCGGATTCGAGCCGGCGCACGTGATCCGGATCGTGCCCAAAGCGCAGGGCGGCGCTGCGGTGACAGTGGCGCGTGTCGTCGAGCCGCAGACGAAGGCCGAGCCCGAGACTGATTGGGAGGTCCCTGATCCTTTCTTCCTCTCGGTGCCGTTCACGCACCTCGCCAAGCGCAAGGGCGACACGCTCGAGCTGGCGCTGGTGGTCAGCCGGGAAGGCCGAGACATCGAGCAGATACCGCCCGACGGTTCGCTTGGCTTGCGCATACCTGGCGACCCGCAGCCGGTCGAGGTCACCGAGTCGCGGCGCCTGAAGCTGCTGATCGGGACCGCCGAGCTCGTGCCCTTCGCGAAGTCGGGCAACGTCGCCGACGTCACCGCCGCTTTATCAAAGGAGCTGCACCGTCTGGGTCACGACGTGAGGCTCGTGATGCCGCGCTACCGGCAGATCGACATCGCGCGTAACGGCCTCAAGCCCGTGCTCACCGATCTGCAGGTGCCGCTCGGCGCCCAGACCCTCGCGGCCACGATCTTCGAAGGCCGCCTGGGCGAGATCGTCGTTTACTTCATTGACTGCCCGCCGCTTTACGACCGCGACGCGATTTATGGATTCGGCGACGACGACGCAAGGTCGGTCTTCTTCTGCCGCGCCCTCATCGAGATGCTCCAACCGCTCGACTTCTTGCCCGATGTGATCCACGTCCACGACGCGTTCGCGGCGCTTGTGCCGAACCTGGTCGAGCGTGTCTACGCGGAGGGGCCGATTGGCGAGATCGCGACGGCGCTCACCATCCACAACCTCGCGGAGCAGGGCAAGTTCGGATTCGGGGCACTGCAGCTCGCGGGCCTGGAGAGGTGGGGTTTGCTCAGAGCCGGCATTCCCGGTCTCGATGAGGAGGTCAACTTCCTGGCGCGCGGCATCCAGTTCGCGGACGTGGTCAACACCGTCAGCGAGCGCTACGCGAAAGAGATCCAGACGCCGGAGCTGGGCGAGGGCCTCGACGAGCTGCTGCGCGTGCACGCGCACAAGCTGCACGGGATCATCGACGGGATCGACTACGAGCTCTTCGATCCTGAGCACGACTCCAACATCCCGCATCACTACTCGGCGCTGGCGCCGGAGGCGAAGGCGCTCGACCGCGCGGAGCTGCGGAGCGAGCTCAAGCTCGGGCACTCGGACCGGCCTCTGTGCGCGATGGTCTCGAGGTTCTACGACGTCAAGGGGCTCGACCTGGTCGAGCAGGCGATGCCGGCGCTCCTGGACCTCGGTTTGCAGGTGGTGGTGGTCGGTGCAGGCGACCGACGGTACGAGGACATGTTCCGCCGCTGGGCCGAGGCCCGGCCAAAGCAGGTCGCCGCCGCGATCGGATTCGACTCGGCGCTCGCGCAGCGCGTATACGCCGGCGCCGACATGCTTTGGATGCCGTCGCGCTTCGAGCCCTGTGGACTCGCCCAGCTGATCGCGCTGCGGTACGGCACCATCCCCGTGGTGCACGCCACCGGCGGCCTTGCGGACACGATCAAGGACTACGACCCGGTGGCGGCGACAGGCAACGGCTTCCGCTTCGACGGGTACGACGCGTGGCAGTTCTTCGGCGCCGTGGTCAGGGCGGCGGAGACGTACAGGCACCCGTCGCTGTGGGCCTGGCTGATCCGCAGGGCGATGACCGAGGATGTGTCGTGGTCGCGCTCGGCGGAGAAGTACGTCCAGCTGTACATGGCCGGGATCGGAGCGCGGCGAGAGCGGCGGGGCAGTCCTTCCCTCGTCGGCTGAGGGCGAGGGTTACAGCCAAAAGGGCACAGATCGTCGTATCCCGGGCGGGTGAATACAGCCGAAAGGGCACAAATAGCGCGGTCTCATCTGCAGAGGCAGGTCGGTCCCAATTCCAGAGATTTCTACTAGCCGCCCCAGTCGGGCAATAGGCGCAGCTGCTCCACCCGCCGCGCCCCAGGCGCGTACGCGGTGTTGAAGTAGTCGATCACCATTCGCCGCGCCGAGAACTCGGTGGCGATGTGGCGGATCGAAGCCCTCATCATTTCCACCCAGCGCTGCGGGATCCCGTTTTCGTCCCGCTCGAAGTACGCAGGCACCACCTCGCGTTCGAGGAGGCGATAGAGGTTCTCTGCCTCGGCCTGGTCGTCAACCCCCTGTCGATCCAGAGTCGCGCCTGACGGGATGGCCCAGCCCAGCTCGGGCCGGTAGCCCTCATCCCACCATCCGTCGAGGATGCTCACGTTGAGCACACCATTGGCCCCGGCCTTCATGCCGCTGGTGCCGCTCGCCTCCAGGAACCGGCGCGGGTTGTTGAGCCACACGTCGGCGCCGCGCAC
>DATCAV010000229.1:0-17879 GCA_036512415.1 Candidatus Dormiibacterota bacterium
CTCAGGCGACAGTTTGTGGTCGTCGTGGAGCGTGCCCGACCTGAAAGCGTCGAGCGCGTAGTACTGCAGAAAGATGTTGACCGGGCGTCCCATCACTGCGGCGCCCACCGCCAACACCGACGCGGCGGTCAGCTTGTCGTCAGTGCCCGAGAACAGCACCAGCGAAAGGGGTTTGTCCTGCTCTTCCATTTCAATATCTCCTCGCCTCCAGTGTTCCCTGTGCGGAGTTCGTGGGGCAGGGCCCCAAGACCCTAATGCGGGGTGCCATGCGACCCCTAAAAAAAAGAGCTCCGGCGGGCCGTTCCCGCCGGAGCTTGCCGTCCTAGTCAGCTGTCACGCAGCGATGTTCTGCGCGACCTTTAGTGTCTCGGGCTTGCGGCCCGCAACGGCGAGCTCGTAGACCATGGCGCCGAGCGCGACGAGCGCCGCGATCATCAGTCCGGCCGCCGCGTAGGCGGTGTAGACGCCGACCGTCCACCAGCCCCACGAGTTGAGGAGCGTTCCGCGAAGCATCTCACCCTGGAACAGCGTCGTCTTCTGGCCGGCGAGCGTCGCCACCTGTGTCTGAAGGGCTGCGTATCCGGGGTCAGTCGTCGGGGTCGCAGCGAGCTGCTTGGCCGCCGCGCTCTGCGCCGAGCTAACCTGGGAGTACGTCTGGCCGTTGGCCACGCCTTGCAGGTGCTTGCCGATGAAGTCCTGGGCGTAGACCCGTGCCTTCTCACCGTTGTCGACCTGCTGGCCGGCGTATTGCCGGATCTCAGCCGGGAATTCCGCCGGGTCGAGAGCTCCGCCGGCCGTGACCTGGTCAGTGCCCGGAAAGAAGATCTTCTGCGCGACCAGCTGGTCGTGCACCATGCCTGTCACGAAGTTTCCCTGAAAGAAGAGGAATCCTGACGCCGCCGCCAGGATCACCACGAGCATCGCCTGAAGAGAGATGATCCGCCACCGAATTTCCTTGTTCACGACTGTCTTCTCCTTGAACTAGCCCCTTTTCGAGGCTTTTGATTGAGCTTGGACGGCTCGCGTGCCTAGTGAAACCTGTATTTAGATGGGTCGATACCGGCGTATGGCCTCCTCTCGACAGGGTCCCCGGCCCTGGCCAACCGGGACCATCGGCCCTGGGTACTCCAGCCCATAACCCGCACCTTTGGAGGCAGAGGTCATGGCAATGGCATGGACAGTCGGCGACGTGATGACGAAGGAGGTCGTGACGGTCGGGCCGGAAACCGACTTCAAGGCCTGCGTGGACCTGCTTCGAACCAAGGGCGTGAGCGCGCTGCCAGTGGTCGAAGGCGACTACGTGCTCGGGATCGTCTCCGAGCATGACCTTCTGCTCAAGGAGGAGGACCGCGGCGCCGGCAACCACCTGAGGCGGCGCGAGCTCAACCAGGCGCGCGGCAGGACGGCCGGCGACGTGATGCATTCACCAGCGTTGTGCGTGGGTTTGGGGGCTTCGATGGCCGAGGCGGCCCGCCTGATGCATAAGAGGGCCGTCAAGCGCCTACCCGTCGTGGACGCCAGAGGTCGATTGGTGGGCATTGTGAGCCGGTCCGACCTGTTGAAGATTTACCTGCGCAGCGACGAGTCGATCCGGCGTGAAATCTGTGTTGAAGTGCTCGAGAAGGAGATGTGGATCGACAACAGTGGAATGGAGGTTGAGGTCAAAGATGGCATCGTCGCGCTCTCGGGGGAACTCGAGACCAAGAGCCTTGCCGATCTGGTGACTCGCCTGGTTGGTTCGGTCGAGGGCGTGGTCGGTGTCGACAGCAGGCTTGCCTTCCGCCTGGACGACACTCATATCAAGGCGGAGCTGCCACCAAACGCACTGCAGATGTCGGCTAGTGAGAGACAAGCATGAAAAGCGACCAGAACCAGACAGACGGCGGCCTTGAGATCCTCTCGGAGCACCAATGCAGCGAGCTCCTGGCCTCGAGAGACCTCGGCCGTATCGCATTTCCGTTCCGAGAGGATACCGAAATCTTTCCAGTCAACTACTCCACCGACGGCACGATCGTCGTCTTCAGGACCGGAACCGGCACCAAGCTGGATCAATCGACGGTGACGAGGGTCGCGTTCGAGGTGGACGAGTGGGATGCAGCCAAGAAAGTTGGCTGGAGCGTGGTCCTGAAGGGGGTGGCCCAGGAGGTGACCCGAGGCATCGACCCGTTCGCAACCGCTCTGCGATCACGCCCGGTGGTCCCGCTGGCGCCCGGGGAGCACGACTACTGGATCGCCATCTACCCCGCAACCATCAGCGGCCGTCGTTTCCACAAGCAGGGGTAAACGAAAGGGCCGGAGAGACTCCGGCCCCTTGGTCCCGTTGTGGTCGCGCTCAGGCCTTGACTGGCTTGGCAGCTTTGACCGGGATGTCCTTGGCCAGCGGCTTGCCGTTGGTGCCGGCAGCCCGCGGGACGCTGATCTCGAGCACCCCATTGTCGTACGCGGCCTTGATGTCGCTCTCCTTGATCCCCTTCGGGAGAGAGATGTGCCGCTCGAAGGTTCCGTAGCTGCTCTCCTTGCGGTAGTACCCCTCCTCCTTGACTTCCTTCTCGAACTTGCGCTCGCCGGTCACCGTGATGTCGTCCGCGTCGAACTTAACGTGGATGTCCTTCGGGTCCATGCCGGGCAGGTCCATGCGAATGACGAAGTCCCCGTTCCGAGCGAAGACGTCCGCCGTCGGGATGAAGTGCCTGCCCGGGGCCAGCGCGAGAAGCGGCCGGAACGGCCAAGGGCTGGTCAGGGTGCGCAAGAACTCCGCAAATGGACGGTCGAGCTCGACGAGCTCATCTGAAACGGTGCGTGTTGTCATCATGCGCCTCCTTATTTCGACGAACTGTTGACACATTTCCAAGCTAGCCGGCGGCTCGCGCGATGCAAAGGGCCAAAGGTCGGTCGTATGTCAGGACCAAGCGACTCAGCGGGATCGGGCCACCGGGCCTGCTTCCACCGGGTCGTTGAGCACTGCACCCAAGGCAACCGAAGCGGGAGTCTGGATACACGATGGCTGCGCTGGCACTGCGGCATGACCAGGAGGCTGCGGGCTCCGGGGGAACAGCAACTCACGTGATTCGGCTCCGCGACGGTAGGCGGCTGGCTTACTCCGAGCAGGGCGATCCCGACGGCTCGCCGATCTTTCATCAGCACGGCATGCCCGGGTCGCGATTGGAGCATGAGGCAGAACCTGAGTTCTATCGCTCGATGGGCGTCCGCGTGATCACCCCCGACCGCCCCGGCTACGGGCTGTCCGACCCTCACCCCCACCGCCCGCTGCTCGATTGGCCTTCAGACGTCGCCGAAGTTGCGGACAGTCTTGGCATCTCTCGATTCGGCATCACCGGGCTTTCGGGTGGCGGAATCTACGCGCTGGCCTGCGCTGCGGCCATCTCGGAGCGTCTGACCGAAGTGGTCGTCATTGGATGTCCGGGCCCGATGCAGCGGGAAGGTGCCCTGGCCGGCATGCGCTTCATGACCCGCGCCGGCGTTTGGCTCGGGTCTCACTCGCCATGGCTGCTCGATGGAGCCGCCGCAGCGGCCAGCAGGCCTGCCCGCCGTTTTCCGCATTTCTTCGTCGAGCAGGCCAATCGAGACAAGCCTCCGGCCGACCGGCGCTGGCTCTCCATGCCGTCGGTCAGCCGCGGAGCCGCCGACACCCTGCGCGAGGCGCTCCGGCCTGGAGCGTGGGGTTACGTTGAGGACATCCGCGCCATGGCGCGGCCGTGGGGCTTTGCGCTGGAGGACATCCGCGTTCCTGTCCAGTTGTGGCACGGGGACGAGGACACCGTCATCCCCATGCACCACGGCCAGTACCTCGCCTCCGTCATCCCCAACGCCACGCTGCGGATCTGCCCGGGGGAGGCTCACATGCTCATGTGGAACCACTTAGGAGAGATCCTCATGGCCGCTGCAGGCATGTCGCCAGGGCCGGTATGACGTGCGGGCCCCGGACCGTCAGTCCCTTCTCGGCCGGGTCATTGGACCCTGCCCAGCCACCTGAGACCTGGCGGACACTCATCTCATCCTGAATTGAGGTGAATGACATGTTCAAGCACATCCTTGTCGCAGTCGACGGTTCAACTTACTCGCAGCTGGCGCTGCCCATCGCGATCGAGGTCGCGCGGAAGTTCAACAGCGACGTCCTCGTCCAGCATGTCAGCGAGCACGACCGCGGTCGTGCCGTTGTCTTCTCCCTGGAGAGCCCTGCAGACGCCACTCGGCTCGTTGGCAACGCTGTCAAGCTCATCCGCGATGCCGGCATCACCGCCAAGGGCCACTTGAGCGATGTCGCCGCGGGCCACGTCGCGAAGGCAATCGTCGAGACGGCGAACGCCAATAACATCGACCTGATCGTCATGGGTTCACGCGGCCTCTCAGACGTTCAGGGCCTGCTGCTCGGCAGCGTCACTCACAAGGTGATCCAGATGGCGAACATACCCGTGCTCGTCGACCGGACGCGTGGAGTCAAAGAGTTGAGCCCTGAAGCTGCGCCTGAGGCAACCCGAAAGGCCGCACTCGTCACTGGGTAAGCGGCCGAATGCTCAGTTAAGAAACGGCCAGAGCGCGCCGCCCTGGCCGCAAACATGAGCGACATCAATCGACCGGCACACGCCATGTTTCCTCCTCAATCCTCCAGGTCATCGCCGGGTAACTGACAAATTGCCAATTCCAAAGTTGAGTCGGCACCGCGGGGTAACCTGATTTCGAAACTGGAGCCGGGATCCGCGTTCGGCCAACCCGGCTCCAACCTTTTCCGCTCAGAGGACTTCCGGCCCGGCGATCAAGTCCGCGGTCGTGGGCGCACCGTCCAGCGCGATGCCAGCCGCTCGATTCTCCGCACTGCCTCCGGTCGCCTCCAGCCGGCAATCGGCAGGCGGGGCTGCGGCGGGCGCCGGCCGAAGAAGTAAGACTTGCCGAATTCGACCAGAGCCAGGTAGACGACAACCATCAGCACCAGGATCGCAAGGAAGCCGAGAGGCAAGGGTGTGAACCCGAACAGCGCGCCGAGCGGAGTGAACGGGAGGATGAGGCCCACCGCCACGCTGGCTATGATTCCCGCCGTGAGCGCCAACCCAGGACGGCTTCGGAAGAATGGCGAGCGGCGCGTGCGGATGGCGAAGATGACAAGGCTCTGCGTCGCCAGCGACTCCGTGAACCAGGCCGTCTGAAACAGGCTGCCACGCGCGTGGAACACGAAGAGCATCACCCCGAAGGTCATGAAGTCGAAGATGGAGCTGATTGGGCCGAAGAAGAGCATGAAGCGGCGGATCAAGCGGATGTCCCATTGGGCCGGCCGCTCCAGGAGCTCGGGGTCGACCCTGTCGGTCGGGATGGTCATCTCTCCGCTGTCGTAGAGGAGGTTGTTGAGCAGGATCTGGGTCGGGGTCATGGGAAGAAAGCTCAGTAGCAACGATCCGCCCGCCGCACTGAACATGTTTCCGAAGTTGGACGAGGTCCCCATCAAGACGTACTTCATCGTGTTGGAGAAGATCCGCCGGCCTTCCAGAACACCCCCCGCAAGGATGCCGAGGTCCTTACCCAACAGGACGATGTCGGCGGCGTCCTTGGCGACCTCGCTGCCTGTGTCAACTGAGATCCCGACGTCGGCATCGCGCAGCGCCACGGCGTCATTGACACCATCGCCAAGAAAACCGACGTCCTTGTTGAGGCCGCGGTGGGCGGTGATGATCCTCGACTTCTGCTCCGGTGAGACCCGCGCGAATATACCGGTCCTCGGAATGCGCTCCAGCAACTCCTTGTCGCTCAACTTCTCCAGCTCTGGCCCTGTGATCGACTCGCCGAAGTCGAGGCCAAGCGTGCGGCAGACAGATTCAGCCACCAGCGCGTTGTCACCCGTGACGAGCTTGACCTCGATCCCGAGAGCTTTGAGCTGAGCCAGAGACGCTGCGGCGTCGGCCTTGGGGGCGTCAAGAAAAGTGATGAAGCCCTTCAGCTCGAGGTCTCTCTCATCGGACACAGCGCATCTGGTCTCGTCCTGCCAGGTGCGCGTCGCCACCGCGACTACGCGCGCTCCGGAGGCGAAGAGGCGGTCCAGGGTGGCCTGGGCCGCTGGCGCCACATTGACGCAACGGTCGAGCAAAGACTCCGGAGCTCCCTTGGTCACGAGCATGCGAACAGCGTCGGGACCTTCGACGAGGGTCGACATCAAGCGTCGCTCGTGATCGAAGGGCAACTCGTCAATCCGTTGGTAGCCAGGCGGGACGGTTCCGGCGCGCAGCAAGGCTTCATCGAGGGCATTGCCGGATGCTCCCGAATCCAGGCGCGCACTGGACGTACAGAGAAGGCCGAGCCGCAATACCTCATCGCTCGACGCGCCCGCTGGGTCGATCGCGGCCTCGTAGCTGATCCGGCCTTCCGTGAGAGTGCCGGTCTTGTCGGTGAAGAGGATCTCCATGTTTCCGAGGTCTTCGATGCTGACCAGTCGCTTGACCACAACGCGCTGGCGGGCGAGCCTTCGAGCCCCCGAAGCAAGGCTGACCGTGACTATTGCAGGAAGCAGCTGTGGGGTGAGCCCGACGGCGATAGCAAGTGAGAACAGCGCCGATTGAAGTACCGGCCGTCCGAGCAGCGAGTTCGCGACGAAGATGCCGCCTGCCAGCAAAGCGGTCACGCGTACGAGCAGGATCGAGAAGCTACGCAGCCCGCGTTGAAAGACGGTTTCCGGCTGCCGTTCGCCAAGCCGGAGCGCGATCTTGCCGAATGCGGTGCGCGACCCGGTCTGGAGGACGATGCCGCTTGCCGACCCCCCTCTCACCGTCGTGCCCATGTAGGCGATGGACCGCAGCCCCAGCTCCGTAAGGTCCGGCTGCTGCTCGGGCTCCGCCCGCTTGGTCTTGGCCATCGCCTCGCCGGTGAGCACCGCCTCATCGCACTCGAACTCTCGGGCATCGAGCAATCGCAAGTCGGCGGGAACGAGGTCACCCGTTCGAAGCACCACGACATCACCGGGAACCAGCTCGGTGACATCTAAGGGCATGGGAGCTCCTTCTCGGAGCACCAGCGTCCTGTGGCGGATGCTGGCGTGCAGTGCTTCGACAACGCGCTCGGACCGGTACTCATTGAAGAAACCGAGGCCGACGCTGAGGCCGACGATGGCCAGGATGATGAATGCATCTGTGCGCTCGCCAACGATCAGCGACGTGATCGTCGCCGCCGCGAGCAGGATCAGCAGCGGGTTGCGCAGCTGGCGGCCGAGCACCGCCAGAGGCCGAGCACCGTGGCTCCGGATCGCGTTGTGGCCAAAGTAGCGGAGCCGTACTGCGGCCTCTTGAGCAGGCAGCCCGGAGCCGGCACTGGCCAGGCGCGCGACAACCTCGTCCGGAGTCAGTCGGGCAGCCTCGATGAGCTCGATGCCTGACAGCATTGGGGATGGAGTCTGGGCGACCGCAATCGTCACACGCCTCATTTAACTCTCGCGCGCTGCGTCCGGGGCAAGGGTCGAACGGCCCGTCAGCGCAAGGTCACCAGTACATGTCGCAAATCGGCCGCAGGCGTCAGCGTTGAGGCATGAAAGTAACCGAGATCATGTCTCAGCCCGTGATCACCGTCACGCCAGAGACGGGAATCAAGACGGCGGCCAAGCTCCTGGTGAAGCACGGCATCTCAGCGCTGCCGGTGGTCGACTCGACAGGCCGGCTCGTGGGCATCGTCTCGGAGGCCGACCTGATCTCCATCGAGGCGAGGCCAGATCCACGCTCACAAGCGACGCCGCTGGCACCGACCACCGGCACATCTCCGCGCAATGTCGCCGACGTCATGACCCGAGACGTCATTGCGGTCACCGCCCAGAGCGAAGTCGCACAGGCAGCGAGGGTAATGCTGAACAGCGATGTGAAACGAGTTCCGGTCATGCGCGGGCGCCGCGTGGTCGGGATTGTCAGCCGCCGCGACCTGGTCAAGGTCATCGCCAGGACGGACGAGCGCATTGAAAGCGAGATCAACAGCCGGCTGGCCGAGCTCGGCCTGGCGACCGCCGGATCCACAGTCAAGGTCGCCGACGGGGTGGCCACGGTGCCGGTTGATTACCAAGGAACGGCTCGCAGGCTGGTAGAGTCCGCTGTCCTTCAGGTTGGCGGCGTGCTCGAGGTCCGTTTTGCGGCGCCGAACCGGGGCGCCAAGAGCGACATGCCGTCGGCTGCGTCTTTAGCGCACAAGGTTCCCTAGAACGCCGATGTTGCGCTGGGAGATGCGCCACCGACCGACACCGAGACGCCGGCTGCGCGGCAGCGTGGCCATCGCGCCGCCACGACCAACCCGACAGGATGCCCCGCCGCTGGAAGGGAGTCCTCTCGCCATCCTCCTCATCGTCCTCGGCGCTGTCGTGATCGGCACAGCCTTCTGGCTGGCGGGAGCGCATTCGGCGGCGGACGTCACATGGGCGGCTGCGGTGACGCTGGCGCTGATCCCGCTGGGGATCTCGGTAGCGCGGGATCTGCTCCACCGCGAGACCGGTGTCGATCTCATCGCGCTGCTGGCAATGGCCGGGTCCCTGGTGCTGGGGCAATACCTTGCGGGCGCGGTGGTTGGGCTGATGCTCTCGGGCGGCCAGGCTCTGGAGCGGTACGCGAGCACGCGTGCGCGCCGCGAGCTGTCAGATCTACTGGCAAGAGCGCCTCGCGTGGTGCATCGCTACGACCAGGGCGTCCTGACATCGCCGGATATAGCCGACGTGAAACAGGGTGACCGGCTGCTGGTGAAGCCTGGCGAGGTCGTGCCGGTGGATGGTCTCATAAGCTCGGCTGGTGCGGTACTCGACGAGTCCGCGCTCACAGGCGAGTCCAGGCCGGCAGAGCGATTGACAGGAGACAGGGTCCGCAGCGGTATTGTCAACGCCGGCGCGCCCTTCGACATGCGGGCCCTCACCACCGCTGAAGAAAGCACTTTCGCGGGCATCGTCCGCCTGGTCCGCGACGCCCAGGCGTCGAAGGCGCCATTCGTGCGGCTTGCCGATCGTTATGCGCTCTGGTTTCTGCCGCTGACGCTGGGCGTGGCCGCGCTGGCGTGGGCGATATCAGGCAACCCGGTCCGGGCGTTGGCCGTGCTGGTGGTGGCGACGCCCTGTCCATTGATCCTGGCTGCGCCGGTCGCAATCGTCGCGGGCATCTCAAGGGCGGCCAGTCGAGGAGTCATCGTCAAAGGAGGCGGGGCGCTCGAAACCCTTGCTCGGGCGCGGACACTCGTGTTCGACAAGACGGGAACGCTGACGGCCGGCTCGGCCAGGGTCGCCTCGGTGGAAGTATTCGGAAGGATCGAGGCCGACGAACTTCTGCGCCTGGCGGCGTCGCTCGACCAGGTCTCGCTGCACGTTTTCGCGACCGGCATAGTCAGCGCCGCGAGGAAAAGGCAGGTCCACCTCGAGTTTCCGACCGACGTCCGCGAGCACGGGGGCAAGGGGATCGAAGGCGCCGTCGGGGTTCGGCATGTCGCGCTAGGACAGGCCAGGTGGCTGTCGGCCGGCCGGCCGCTGCCGGATGCCGCGGCGGACCTCCGTCGCCGCATCGCCCTCGAGGGGGCCATGGCGGTGTTCGTGTCGGTCGACGGCACTATCGCCGGGGCATTGGTCATGGAGGACCCTGTGCGGGCCGAAACGCCACGCGCCCTCCGGACCCTGCGGCTGGCGGGCATCACCCGAATCGTGCTGTTGAGCGGTGATCGACCCGATGTCGCCCACGCGGTCGGCCGCGCACTTGGCGTGGATGCTGTTTTGTCCGAGCACAGCCCGGAGCAGAAGGTGCAGGCAGTGTTGCATGAGCGTGCACGCGGTGTGACGGTCATGGTCGGGGATGGCGTCAACGATGCGCCCGCCCTGGCGGCCGCCGATGTCGGGATTGCGATGGGCGCGCGAGGGGCGACGGCATCCTCAGAAGCCGCCGACGCGGTGATCGTCGTCGACCGGCTGGACCGAGTCGCAGAGGCAGTACTCATTGCGCGGCGCGCTCGCGACATCGCCGTGCAAAGCGTCCTGGCCGGTATGGCCTTGTCGATTTTTGGCATGGCCCTCGCCACAGTCGGCGTCCTGCCGCCGGTGGCGGGAGCTTTCTTCCAGGAAGCAGTCGATGTCGCGGTGATCCTTAACGCGCTCAGGGCGATCGGGGGCGGCGGCCTTCGCCAGCTTGAGGCCGCGGACGGAGAGATGGGCGACCTCCCGTTGTCCAACTCAAAGGACGAGCTTGCCGCCGAGGACCAGAGCGAGGCGGTCCCCGTCATGGGAGGCCGATAGGCCCTTTTGCATTGCCATCATCACGCGAGATGCTTGCTGATGAGAACTCGATGAGCTGGACCGTCTCGGACGTCATGACCAAGGATGCTGCCTCGGTTGGGCACGCGGCGGAGCTGGTGGCCTCTGCCGTCGCGACGACTACCCCCGGCACGTCGCTGGCCAATGCGGCGAGCCTGATGTTCCAGCACCGGATCCAGTGGCTGCCGGTGGTCGACTCTGAGAACCGACCTGTTGGAATCATCAGCCGAACGCAACTGCTGAAGGTTTTCCTACGAAGCGACGAGCTGATGCGCAGGGAGATCATCAGGATCGTCCACGACGTCGCTGCTGTTAAGGGCAACCACGTCGAGGTCGACGTGACAGATGGTCTCGTAAGCCTTCGAGGCGAAGTCGAGACCCGGAACCTTCTCGGATCCCTGATTCAGCGCATCGCCGGCGTGCCTGGTGTGGTCGGGGTGAAGATCGAGGAGCTTGGCGCGCTCAGCGAGCGCCAATCGGGGGCCTCGGCGGACCGGGCTCGAGCCTGATCCGCGCGTCCACCGCAACGGCTCCCTCCGCATGGACGATCAACGGGTTCAGGTCCATCTCGACGACCTCCGGATGCGCCTCGACCAGGGCGCTTACGCGCAGGAGCACGTCTTCCAGGGCGGAGATGTCGGCGCGGGCGGCGCCTCGGTAGCCATCCAGCAGCGGAAATGTCTTCAGCGATCGAATCATCCGCCCAGCCTCTCCCCTCGTGATCGGAGTGATGCGAACTGCGACGTCCTTGACGAGCTCGGTCGCCGTACCTCCGGCTCCGCACGCCACCACCGGACCGAAGTGTTGGTCCTGGACGACCCCCACGATCATCTCAACGCCCTTGGCGACGATCGGCTGAACCTGGTAGCCGGTGACGTGGTGCCCTGCCTGCTCGAGGCTCGCGGTCATGGCCGACGCAGCGCTCTGGACGGCGCGCTCACCGTTGAGATCAAGCCGCACGGCGCCGGCATCCGATTTGTGCAGCAAGCCGGGCACTATCGCCTTTAGCGCCACTGGCGAACCGATTCGCCCCGCCTCCCGACCGGCAGCAAGTGGGGAGTCCGCGAAGCGCGTTTCGACAGTGGGGATCCCGTAGCACGCGACCAGCTCATCCAGCGAACGCGGGGTCATCCAGCCCGCGCCTTCGGCAAGCGACGTGGCGATGACCGCAGCTGCCCTGTCGCGATCGATGCCGTCGAGCATTGCCACAGGTTCCTCGGGAAGCGCACGCCACGCGCTGTACCGCGCGGCAAGACTCAGGGCGCGGGCCGCCTCTTCAGGGAACGGATAGTGCGGCACGCCCACGCCCTCTGATTGGATCACTCGTGGAGACGACTGCTTGGACATGAACACGCTGAGCAGCGGAATCGGGCGCGGCAGATTTTTCGCCGCACGCTGGATGGCGCGAACCACCTCGGGAGCTTTCGTTACCAGGGGAGGCGTGAAGATGACTATCAACGCGTCGACTTCTCCCGATGCGGCCATGATGGTGATTGCCCGGCTGTAGTCCTCTGCGCTCGCCGATGCGATCATGTCGACCGGGTTGTCTGTCGAGGCGGCCGCCAGCAAGAACGCGGCCAGCTCCATCCGCGGCTTCTCGGAAAGCGGAGGCACGACAAGGCCATTGGCCTCGCATGCGTCCGCACATAGGATCGCCGGTCCGCCAGCGTTGGTGAGTACGCCCACCCGATTGCCTTCCGGCAGAGGCTGGCTGCCGAGGAGCAGGGCGGCGTCGAAAAGCTCGGAAAGCGTATCGGTGCGGATCACCCCGGCCTGCTGAAAGAGCGCGTCGACGGTGATGTCAGAGGCGGAGAGCAAAGCTCCGGTGTGCGACGAGGTGGCTCGGTTTCCTGCCGGAGACCGCCCGCCTTTGACCGCGAGGATCGGCTTGGAGTGGCTGACCCTGCGTGCGATGCGCGCGAATTTGCGCGGGTTTCCAAAGGACTCGAGGTACAGCATTATCAAATCGGTCGCGGCGTCGGCCTCCCAGTACTGCATGAAGTCGTTGCCGGACAGGTCGGCCTTGTTGCCAACCGATACGAATGAGGAGATCCCCGACCCCAGGGCCTGCGCCCGCGCCATGACGGCGATGCCGAGCCCGCCGCTTTGCGAAAGGAAGCCGATGCGGCCCGGAACTGGCTTGTCAGGGGCAAACGTGGCGTCGAGATTCACCGCCTCGGCCGTATTGATCACACCCATGCAGTTCGGACCGACCAGCCGCATCCCCGCATGGCGGCAAATCTCGAATAGTTGGCGCTGCAGGTCGACGCCCTCCCCCCCGATCTCCGCAAAGCCTGCGGAGATCACGACCAGCGCCCGAACCCCCTTCGTCGCGCACTGGCGCGCGACATCGAGGACCGCCGCCGCGGGCACTGTGACGACGGCCATCTCGAGGTCTCCAGGGATGTCGAGTACTGAAGGATATGCGGCCACACCCTCGATCTCGCTCGCCGCGGGATTGACCGGATACATGGCGCCGCGGAAGCCGATGGCCACGAGGTTGTGAAACAGCTCCGCGCCGATGCTGCCGCGCTGCCGCGACGCGCCGACGACGGCCACTGAGCGAGGCGCCAGGACGTGACTCACTGCGGCGACGGCGCCGATGCGCTCGCGATCCTCGAACTGAAGCAGGCCTTGAGGCGTCAACACGGTCGGAATTTCGGCGTGGATCTCACCCGGCTCGGAGCGTACTGTGACTGGAAAACCGCTCTCCCGCAGCACCTTGAGCATGCGATGGTTCTCGGGCTTGACCATGGCCTCCAGCACCAGAATCCCCGCCACGGAAGCCGCCTCTGCAAGCTGCCCAAGCAGAATCGTGCCCAGGCCGCGGCCCTGATACTCGTCGGCCACAGCCAGCGCCAGCTCCGCTTTCCTGGGCCCGGTCTCGACATACATTGCGTGCCCGACGATGTGACGGTCGGGACCGGCCATCGCCACGAGGCCGTACCGGGAGGAATAGTCGACGTCAACGAGCTTCTTGGCCAGGGCGTCGGCATTGGCAATCGCCGCGAAGAAACGAAAGACTCGAGACTCCATCGAAAGCTCGGTGAAGAAGCGGGCCAGGTCCGCCTCGTCCTCCGGGCGGATGGGCCGGACCGCCAGGGTGGACCCGTCGCGAAGCACGACGGTCGCTTCGCGATGCGCGGGGTACGCCGTCGTCACGAGGTCAGCATGTTCCGAAGCCGCCACCCTCGCGCTTGGCTGAGTAGAGAGACCGATCAGCTCGACGCATGAGTCGATCCACGTCAGTGCCGTCTTCGGGATAGAGAGCCATCCCGGCCGACACCCTGACCGGGACCGTTTGCCCAGCACTCGAGATTTGAACCTTTAGCCCCACGAGCAGCTTATGCACCATCCGGTCGGCGGCGGCTCGGTCGGAGACTCCGGGAAGAATCCATGCAAACTCGTCGCCGCCGAGCCGGGCCGCGGTGTCCGTGGAGCGGAGCCCAGACGGTAGCTTCGCGGCGAATTTCTTCAGGGCCACGTCGCCGACGGCGTGCCCGAAAGCGTCGTTGAAATGCTTGAAATTGTCGAGGTCGAGCATCACGAGCGCAAAGCGTCTCCCCTCGCGACGAGCAGACTGGATCGCCTGCTTCAACCGATCCATGAAGAGCGTCCTGTTGGCGAGGCCGGTGAGCGGGTCGTGCAACGCCTGCTGCTCGAGCAGCGCCTCAAACTCCCGACGCTCGGTGACGTCTCGGATGATCGCCACGACGCCAGGGGGTCCGTCACCCTTCAGTGGACCGAGCGCGATGTCGGCTGAAAACTCGCTCCCATCCTTGCGCCGGACGTTGAAATCGTGCGCCACGGACCCCATCGATCTGGCCGCAGGCCGTGCCGAATAGTCGCGGCGGTGGACTTTGTGGATAGCCCTGAAGCGGTGGGGCACCAGAAGCTCAATCGGATGCCCCTGGAGCTCGCCGCAGCTGTAGCCGGTGATCTTTTCGGCACGCCTGTTGGCATAGGTGATGCTGCCGTCGGCGTCGACGACCACGACGCCGTCCGGCATCCAGTCCAGCAGTTCGTAACCTGAAGCTGCCTCGACCGTGCGTTCGTGCTGCCGGTGCGTCCTAGGCCGCCCGCGGGTAACTGCGATCTGCGCTTTCGTGCCTGTCAGCATATGAGCCATTGGCCGGGTTTCCAAGCTCTCGCAGCCGCCATCAGGCGATCCAGATCACAGGCGACAGCAGCACCAGCGCGATCATGAAAACTACTCCCACCCTCAGGTACATGGCATCCTCCTTGGCAAGACACTGCGCGTGATCCACAACGAGAGCGAGGGCATTAAGACCCTTGGCGCGACGGACCAAGTACCTCCCTCGCCGGTCCGGGCTGAGGCATCATGGACCGAGTGAGGCGAAGTGCCAGATAGACGACCCGCGGATGCAGCCGCGCAACCTTTGAGTGCAGCGGATCTGCACAACATCGACGCCTACTGGAGGGCCGCCAACTATGTATCCGTCGGGCAGATCTACTTGCTGGACAATCCGCTGCTGGCCGAGCCTCTCAAGCTCGAGCACATCAAGCCGCGCTTGCTCGGCCACTGGGGCACGACCCCTGGCCTGAACCTGATCTACGCACACGCGAATCGGGTCATCAAAGAACGCGACCTCGATGCGATCTACGTCATAGGGCCGGGCCATGGCGGCCCCGCGGCCGTGGCCAACGCCTACCTGGAGGGCACTTACACCGAGGTCTACTCAGACATCACCCGGGACGCCGCCGGCCTGCGCAAGCTGTTCCGGCAGTTCTCGTTTCCGGGTGGCATCCCGAGCCATGTCGCGCCCGAAACGCCTGGCTCAATCCACGAGGGCGGAGAGCTCGGCTACGCCTTGGTGCACGCGTACGGCGCAGTCTTCGACAACCCCGGCCTGACGGTGTTCTGTGTCGTCGGCGACGGTGAGGCGGAGACCGGACCGCTCGCCGCCAGCTGGCATTCGAACAAGTTCGTCAATCCGCGGCGCGACGGCGCGGTTCTGCCGATCCTGCATCTCAACGGATACAAGATCGCCAACCCGACGGTGCTGGCGCGAATACCTGAGCAGGACCTCACCAGGCTGCTCGAGGGCTACGGACATGCGCCGGTGTTCGTCACCGGGGACGAGCCGGAGGCCGTGCACCAAGCCATGGCGGCCGCGCTGGATCTCTGTCTTGACGAGGTTGCGCGCATCCAACGCGATGCCCGCGCAGGTGGCGCGAGCGCGCATCCTCGCTGGCCGATGATCGTGCTTCGCACGCCCAAAGGCTGGACGGGACCCAAAACTGTCGACGGGCTGCCGGTCGAAGGCACATTCCGCGCCCACCAGGTCCCGGTCACCGACTTCCAGGCCAAGCCGGAGCACCTGCAAATCCTCGAAGAATGGATGCGCAGCTACCGCCCAGGAGAGCTTTTTGACAGCAACGGGCGCTTGGTCCCGGAGCTCGCCGAGATGCCACCACGCGGCGCCCGACGAATGAGCGCCAACCCACATGCCAACGGAGGCATGCTGCTCGAGGATCTGCGGCTGCCCGACTTCCGCGACTACGCGGTGAAATTTCCCAAGCCGAGCACCACGAAAAGTGAAGCGACGCGTGTTCTGGGCGCTTATCTGCGTGATGTCGTCGCCGGCAACCCGGACAACTTTCGGATCATGGGACCCGACGAGACCGCCTCCAACCGGCTCGGCACCGTCTTCGAAGCGACCGACCGGGCGTGGGATGCGGAGATATTGCCAGGCGACGACCACCTGAGCCCGGATGGGCGCGTCATGGAGGTGCTGAGCGAGCACCTGTGCGAGGGTTGGCTCGAGGGCTACTTGCTCACCGGCCGCCACGGGCTGTTCAACTGCTACGAGGCTTTCATCCACATCATCGATTCGATGTTCAACCAGCACGCCAAGTGGCTGAAGGTCACCCGAGATATCCCATGGCGCCGGCCGATCGCATCTCTCAACTACCTGCTCTCGTCGCATGTCTGGCGCCAAGACCACAACGGCTTCTCCCACCAGGATCCCGGCTTCATCGACTACGTCGTCAACAAGAAGGCCGAGGTCATCCGTGTGTATCTCCCGCCGGACGCCAACACGCTGCTGTCGGTCGCAGATCACTGCCTTCGCAGCCGCAACTACGTCAACGTGATAGTGGCCGGCAAGCAGCCCGCGCTCAACTACCTCTCAATGGACGAGGCGGTTGCACACTGCACTCGCGGACTCGGCATCTGGCAGTGGGCGAGCAGCGACCAGGGCGGCGATCCCGACGTCGTGATGGCTTGCGCCGGAGATACTCCGACGCTCGAGGCGCTCGCCGCGACCGACCTTCTTCGGCGCCATCTCCCCCATCTCAAGGTGCGCGTCGTGAACGTGGTCGACCTCATGCGGCTCCAGCCGGCCAGCGAACACCCTCATGGTCTCTCGGACGATGAGTTCGACGGCCTATTCACCACCGATCGGCCGGTCATCTTTGCGCATCACGGCTATCCGTGGCTGATCCACCGGCTCACCTACCGCCGCACCAACCACGCGAACATCCACGTGCGCGGCTACAAGGAAGAAGGGACGACGACGACTCCGTTTGACATGGTCATGCTCAACGACCTTGATCGGTTCCACCTGGTCATGGACGTGATCGACCGAGTTCCGGGCCTGGGCTCCAAAGCCGCCGACCTGCGCCAGCACATGGCAGACGAGCGGCTGCGCCATCGGCAGTACACGCGGGACTTTGGTGACGACGCCCCAGACATCCGCGACTGGGTCTGGCCGCACTAGCAAGGTGCGCGTACTGGTAGTCAACGCCGGATCGAGCTCGCTCAAGGTGAGCCTGGTCGGACCGGACGATGCAATTCTCGCCACGCGCGAATTTGACGCAAAGGGCGGGCGCTTCGAAGAAGACGGGCTGACAGAGATGGTCAGCGCCAAGGACGGCTTCGAAGCGATCGGCCATCGCGTGGTTCATGGGGGCTCGCGTTACTCCGCATCAGTGCGGATCGACCCTGACGTGGTCGATTACCTGGCGACGATCACCGACCTCGCCCCCCTGCACCTCCCGGCCGCGCTCGCGGGAATCGCTGTCGCCAGCAGGGCATTTCCCGACGTCCCCGCGATCGCGTGTTTTGACACCGCGTTCCACTCGCGCATGCCGGCGGCGGCATCGACATACGCCATCCCGGAGGAATGGCGCGAACGCTACGGGATTCGGCGTTATGGCTTTCATGGCTTCTCCCACGCGTATGCCGCACGCATGGCAGCGCAGCTGCTCGGCAGACCCGAGAGCGAGCTGCGCGTGGTCACATGCCACCTCGGCTCCGGCGCCTCACTCGCAGCCGTGTCGGGCGGCCGCTCGGTGGATACAACGATGGGATTCACGCCGCTCGAGGGCCTTGTGATGGCGACTCGCTCAGGCAGCGTCGACCCAGGCATGTTGCTCTGGCTCGAACGGCACGCGAAGTTGACGGAACCGGAGCTCAACGATTCGCTCGACAGGAGATCCGGCTTGCTCGCGCTGGCCGGCACCGGAGACATGCGCGAGCTTCTGCAGCACGCCTCGGCAGGCGACGCGAAAGCATCGCTTGCGTTTGACGTCTACGTTCACCGACTTCGCGCGTGCATCGCGTCGATGGCCGCCGCGATGGGTGGTCTCGACGCTGTCGTCT
>DATCAV010000230.1:0-8444 GCA_036512415.1 Candidatus Dormiibacterota bacterium
TGCCGTCCTGGTCAACGGCATCGCCGCCATCGTCTTTGTGCTCCTGGCGCACGTGGCCTGGGTGGCCGTCGCGCTGATCGCGGTCTCCAGCATCGCGGGCGGTCAGCTCGGCGCGGTGGTCGCGCGTCGCCTCCCACCCAATGCCCTCAGGGCAGTCATCGTCATTGCCGGACTCGGGGCCGTGGTCAAGTTGATGATGTGACCTGACCGCGGCATTGTGCGGGCGGCTATTCGCCCTTCCACTCGGATTTGCGCTTGGCCAGAAATGACTCGCTGCATGATTTCGACCAGTGGCGCAATGCAGTCGTGCAGCTTGCCACGACGCGATCAAGGTACCTCGCGCTTAGGTCTGGGCCGTAGAGCGAGGTGCCTCTACATAGACCTCGAGGTCCCGTCGGTACAAGTCGTAGGCCGCTGAATACTCCATTACCCTGGCGACCTCACCGATAAAAGCTTCGTCATAGCCCGCGCGGCGCAGCAGGTGGAATCCCATCTCCATCCCGGACGCGATCCCGCCGGCCGTGATGATCCGACCGGAATCGACCACCCTGGCTCGGCTGATGATGCATGCCGGCGCGATTTCCTTGAGGCGGTCGATGGGAACCTTCCCGGAGGCTGCCATCTCCGCTCGGTCAGGCTCCTTGCGGTTGGTGGCAGGCAGGCCGTCGAGAAGGCCCATACGGCCGTAGATCCACGAGCCGGTGCAAACGCTGGTGATGAGGCATGAAGCGGGCAGCGAACGGACGTAATCGTGGAGCCGTGCATTGTTCAGCTCCTGCCTGGTCCCGAAGCCACCGGGGATGAGGAATGCATTCATGGCCGGCTGGTCGGAGAAGGCATAGTTGGGCAGCACGGTGAAGCCCGCCTGGGCTTGCACTGGGCGCATCGATTCGGCGACGAAGAAGGCATCCAACTCGGGGTCGAAGCGTCGCGCGACCGAGAAGACGCCGTAAGGAGCGGCAAAGTCGACGATCTCGGCGTCCTTAAAGACATAAATGCCGAGGCGGAAACCTTGGACTGGCTGGCTCATGACTGTTCCAGCCATCTTATTCTGGCTGCAGACCGGTCCTTGCGATCGGCCGGTGACTCCGGTTCAGTTGGCCCACGTGCCAGTGACCAAGGCCCCAGAGGAGTACCGCCGAGGCGATGACAGTGGCAAGACCGCCCAGCCCCAGCCCGGTTCGTGCGCCGAATTGCTCGGCCACCCAACCGACGATCGGACCACCGATTGGGGTGCTGCCGAGGAACACCATGACGTAGAGAGCCATGACTCGCCCTCTGAAGGCCGGGTCGGAATTAAGCTGCAATAGCGAGTTGGCTGTGGCCTGGAATGTGATCATGGCCGCTCCGAGAGGCAAGAGCACAGCGAGTTCGATGAGCAGCGTCGGTGCCAGCGCTGCGCCGATCAGCAATGCACCGAAGGCGATGCCGGCAAAAGCCAGCAATCGGTGGCTGGGCCTCGCACGATTGGCAGACACGAGCGCGCCGACGAATGCCCCCGCACCCATGAAGGACATCAGTAGCCCGAACGTGCTTGCTCCTGAATTGAATACGAAACGAGCCATAAGGGGCATGAGCACCGAGAAATTGAAGGCAAGCGTTCCCACGACGAGCATCAGCAGAAGTGGAAATCGCAGCTCGGGCCTGTTCCAGGCATAGCGGATTCCAGCTCTGATCTGGCCGCGGGCGCGGGGTGTCGGCCGACCCCGATGGAGCTCCCAGGGGCGCATCAACAGAAGCGCGAACACAACGGGAAAGTACGACAGACCGTTGTAGAGGAAACACCAACCGGTTCCTACAGCTGCAATGAGCACTCCCGCGATTGCGGGGCCGATCACGCGAGCCAACGTGAACACCGCGCTGTTGAGCCCGACGGCGTTGACCAACTGGTCCTTGCCGACCATCTCAGGTACGAAGCTTTGGCGCGCGGGATTGTCAAAGACGTTGACCATCCCTAATGCAAGTGCCAGCACATAGACCATCCAAAGCTGGACCACCCCACCAAGAGTCAGCCCGGCCAGCACCAGGGCCACCAGGCCCGCAGCGCTCTGAGTCACCATCAGGAGCTTCCGTTTGTCAATCCGATCCGCGAGGAGGCCACCCCAGGTGCCGAAGAGGAGTATCGGCGTGAACTGAAGTGCGGCGGTGATACCGAGGGCGAAACCGCTTCCGGTCAGGTGGAGTACCAACCACATCTGGGCGATGGACTGCATCCAATTGCCGGTCACGGAAACGATCTGAGCGGTGAAGAAGATTCGGAAGTTCCTGTTGCGCAGCGATGCGAAGGTTCTTGTGAAGCCACCCGCGACCGTGGTCACGGTCCGTCCTCCACCAGGCGCAGCAAGATCGTTGCGGCTTCATCCAGTATCCGTAGCTCGTCGCTGCCCAGGGCTCCCAGGCGTTTCGCAAGGTACGCGTTACGGCGAGTCCGGCTTCGCTCTAGGACTCGCTTGCCAGCGTGAGTGATGTGTACCCGGACCAACCTGCCGTCGCTCGGGTCGGGCTCCCTGGCAATGAGGTTCTGATCGAGAAGACTGGCCGCCAGCACCGTCATGCTGGGTCTCGATACCCCCTCGGCCTCTGCCAATTCACCGAGCGTCAGCGGTCCACGCGAGTTCAGCGACCCCAGCGCAGCAATGACCGACACGGAGTGCTCTCCACCGGTCTCTCGCTTGAGGCGTCGAACCATTCGCATGAGCGCGACCCGGAGGTTGCCTGCGACCTCGGCCGGAGTACCGATGGTAGCCGAGAACTGGTTAGGCATACTAATTAGTCTACATAATCAAGGCGATGCCGGGCACATTGGGTGGCGCAAGTGGCACGCCCACGACCAACAGCAGGATCGAGGTCGAGACCTGCGCCCAGGCGAACGGCGGCAGGCTGGTCATCGTGAGGCCTGCAGCGAGCGTCCCCGGTCCGGTGCTGCGAGGCCGGCAGAGTCCGAAAAGTATCAACGATCGCCCGCCACGATCGCCGAAGACCACGACTCTTCTTGGCTACCCCTCGGTCATCTTGACCGCCAGCCAGAAGATCCCCAGCGTGAGCAGAAGCAACAGTGGGGAGATCAGCCGGGACGCGACTATCGCCGCCCGTGAACCGATGCGGCGCCCTGCGATCGTATGTGCGGCCGTGAGCACCACCACGACCAGGGCAAGACTGGTCTTTGTCTCGAGCAGCCGGCCGAAGTCCGTGCGCGGCAAAGCCGCAAGGCCGTAGCCGAGCCGCGGCCAGGCCATCGCGGCGCCTGATACTCCGATCAGGAGCCACGCGACGATGGAGCCGACAGCGAAAGCTTGCCCTGCGCGAGACATGAAGCGACGGAAGGTCGGCTGGTCCAGGGTGCGCGCGGCGACCACGGCGATGATCGCAAGAAGGATCATGCCGCCAAGCCAAAAGGCGGCGGCAACGAGGTGGATCAGCCGCCAGGTCTCGTCCAAGGTCCTCCCCTAATGATGGGGCGGTCGCGAGCACGTGCGGCCGATGCCCGCGGTACGTACACCCCAACCCGCAACTCCTCTGCAACCCGAGGGTGAGGGCCTGTCTTAGACGGCTTCTTCTAGGACGTCCTTCAGAACCACGGCCTGGTTTCGCTCCTCGTCGCGCGCGCCGTACAGCAGAACGAGCCGGCCTCCGCGCGCAAGCTGCGCCAGCTTCTTCAGCTCGAGCCGCTTTCCGGACAGCTCCTCCCGGTAGCGACGCTGGAACTCCGGCCACCGCTTGGGATCGTGGTCGAACCAGCGCCTCAGCTCGTCCGACGGCGCGACCTCGCGGGCCCAGCTGTCAAGGGCCAAGCTCTCTTTGTGCACACCGCGTGGCCAGACCCGGTCCACCAGCACCCGCTTTTCCAGAGGGTCCGGCAGCACGGCTCCATAGACCCGCTGGATCCGCACCCGCGGCCGGTCTGGCATCCGGCCCTCTTCGTCGAGCAGGTTTGCAAAGCACGGCGGCTCACCCATTTCAATAGGATGACGTGTCGCGCCGTGTGCTACTGATCGCGTCTAGCCAGGGGCTGCAGCCCATCGTCATCAGGGCTCCTGCCGGCAAGAACTATGGCCCCGAAATGAACCTGTTCGTCGACCACAGCAGCTCGTTCAGGTGGAGTGCCTACGCTCCGGGATCGGGGGTACCGCTAGCGTGTGGGGCCGCGTCCTCACTTATCGGCCCGACTTCGCCGCCAAGTCTGAAAGGCACTCCGCGGCTCGACGAAAAGCCTTACCTCGGATCTGGCGCGAGGTCGTTCCTCAAGGAGCTCTCGAGGGACCACCGCCTGGTTTCGCTCGGTATCGCGGGCTCCGTAGAGCAGCGTTAGCAGTCGCCTGCGCACAATCGCGATCACTTGAGGCCGAGGCTCTAAGTGGGCTTACCCTCTGCCGCCGACGCGGCGCCTCGGTGCGATTGACGGTCGTATTCGGCGAGGGTTATCGCGTAAGCGGCGTTCAGGTCAGGCCGGTGACGAAGGACGACGGCGGCTGTCGGCGGTATTGCCGGCCGGACGATCAACGTCGTCTGCTCGCGAGCGTCGAGTGCGGCCGCATCCAGCGTCGCTGCGAGGCGCGCCTGCTCGTCAAGGGGCACAGTCCCGCTGAGATGGCGCACGGCCGCATGTTGGTGGGCGCTCAGGCCACCCAGGGCAGCCGTCATTTCCTGCAAAGCCGTAAGCAGCATCGGCTCTCTTTTGGGCGCGCGGCGTGAGCGCCGCTCGAGACCCTCCGACACCATGGTTAGGTGTTCGATCAATCGGCGCGTCTCCCGGTGGTCGTCCCTGAGTGCGTCACCGAGAGCGGGGTCCAGGCTGTTGCACAGGACGCGTTCCTCGGCGGCCATGATTGGCACCAGACTGGAGACCAGCTCGTCGATCAAAGACTCCAGCCTTGACGTGAAGGCGCGCGCCGGAATTTCAGTAAGGTCCCGGGTGATCTGCTGCACGGTGTGGAGGATGCTTTGAGTCGTAGCAGACAGACGCTCCAGTTCAGACATGGTCGCCGGAACTTCACTTAGGTACCCAGCGATCTGCTCCACGGTGTCGAGGGTTCTATGGGTCGTGGCACGCTGCAGGTCGGAAATCGGCGCCGGAACGGGCTCGTCAAAGGCATGGCAGCCGGCCTCCAAGGAGCCGCATGACTCACACCAGCAGACCTGACCCCACTCGTTCCATTGCCGAGACAGGTTGTCCTTGAGCACCGGCTGCCCGCATCGTGGGCACTCAATGAACTCGGGCTCAGGCGACGGCTGGATGTCTTGAAGGTGCACGGCGGACACCTCCTCGCGGTCGCGGAGTTGGGCTTCCTCGAAGGTGGGCAACGCAGAGGGTTGGCTCCACGAAAGGCTCAAGACGAGTGGCCTGCAGCGGGGCACCCATCTCCGCCAGCGCGCCCTTCAGCATGCCCAGATGGACGGCGCACACGACTTTCTGATTCGACTCGGCCACCTCTCGGAAGGGGCAGCGGTGCAGCAGGATTCTGCGCTCCTCGGATTCCTCCACGGCCTCAGGCATGAATCCAAGCTGATCGAAGAGGTCAACCACCTTCTGCGTGGCTTCATCGGCCGAGATCCCACTGAACGGCTGCGGTTTTTCGGTCAGATAGCGGCCCCAGGCGCGGCCTGCGCTCTCGGCGACGGCCTGCGGCTGGTCGGTGCTGGCGAGATAGCTGGCGAGGATCTGGGCCAGCAGTCGGTAGCCGCCTAGCTGCACTGAGGCGGAATCCGCGATCGCCTCATACGCGATCGCCTCATAAAGGACGCGAGGGCGCCCGCGGCCGGCAGCCGGCGCGGTCACGGCGCGGACCAGGCCGGCCTCGATGAGCTGGTCGACATGCGAACGGACGGTGTTGGAGTGGAGCCCGACCAACCTCCCGAGCTCGCGCGAGTCGAGAGCGCCCTGCCCACGCAGCTCCTCGAGGATCCGGAAGCGGCTGACGTCGGCAAGGGCCTTATGCGTCTTGATGGAGATGTCGATCATCGCTTGAATTATACGATAGTGATAGTGAATAATAGAACCATCGTGAGAACTGAAGACCGGACGGTCACGACCATCAAGCCGAGGCGGTCGCCCGAGCCTGACCTGCCGGGCCGCTACCTGGTGACGGGGCTGTTGGGTTTCATTCTTTTCGCCATCGGGGTGCCGTTGCTGGCTCCCGAGCTCGTGCGTACCAACGACGACCCCGGGGTCTTCGCTCTTACCCACCTCGCCGTCCTCGGCTGGATCACGATGACGATGTTCGGGGCTCTCTACCAGCTCTTCCCGGTCGCCTTGGGTGGCACGGTGCGATCGCCCCGCTTGGTTCGCTGGAACTACTGGTTGCTGGCGGCCGGGATCGCAGGCTTCGTTCCCAGCTTCTATTGGGGATGGACCGCAGGGGTGGCCATCTTCGGGTCGCTGACCGTGGGTGGCGTCCTGCACTTCGCCTTCCAGTTACTGCGCAGCTATCCGAGCGTTCGCGACTGGCACCCGATGGCCTACTACGTCCTGGCGGCGCTGCTCTGGTTGGTCGCGACCATCGGCTTCGGTTTCGTCTACGCGCTGAACTGGCACTTCGCCTGGTTCAGCGTCACCGACTCCATGCTGGCGGCGCACGTCCAGATGGGGCTGGCGGGCTGGTTGGGGCTCACATTGATGGGCGTCTCGTACAAGCTGACGGAGCTCTTCGCGCTGGCGCATGGACATGGCCGTGCGCTCACCTTCGTAAACCTCGGCCTCTGGAACGTGGCAGTGCTAGGCCTGACCCTGAGCTGGCTGTTCGAGCCGAGGGGTTGGCTCGCGACAGTTTTCGCCGGCCTGCTCGCGATGGCAGCCCTGCTTCACGTGATCGACATCGCCCTGCTGCTCAGGACCCGACGGCGCCGAAAGCTCACTGTCGAGCAGTGGCATTCGTTCGTGTCCCTCGCATCGCTTCTGACAGCGGCTTCGCTCGGCTTGCTGCTCGTGTTGGGCCACGCCCCCGGTCGCAACTGGGTCGTCGCGTACGGCTATGCCGCGCTCGCCGGCTGGTTCGGGTTCGCCATCGTCGGCAAGTCCTACAAGATCCTGCCCTTCTTGAGCTGGCTGCACCGCTTCAGCGGGTTGGCCGGTAGGCAGCCCGTGCCACTGCTGAGTGAGCTCGTGGACCAGCGTCTCGCGTGGTCCTCATTCGGGCTGCTCGTCGCCGGCTTCGCCGGCGTGCTGGCCGGCCTGCTCCTCGGCGACGCGGCAGTGGTTCGAGCGGCGGGCGCAATCTACGCCGGCGGGGCGCTGCTGTTCGCTCTCAATGTCGCCCGGCTGGTCCTTCCGCTCGCGCTGTCGCGGCGCAGCCAGCTGGTCTCGCAGGAGATAACGGCATGAGCGAGCCTCGCCTCAAGCTGCCCGACGATCTGCTGGTCTCGGAAGCCTGGCAGCAGCTCGAGTGCGTCTACGACCCCGAGCTCGGCGTCAACCTCGTCGATCTCGGCCTGGTCTATCGACTGGACGTGAGGGGCGGCGAGGTTCAGGTCGAGATGACGCTCACCACTCCTGGCTGCCCGATGAGCGACAGCATGCCGGACGCGGTGGAGAGGGCTCTGCTGACGATCCCGGGCGTCTCCCGTGCATCCGTCGATGTGGTGTGGGAGCCGCGGTGGGTGCCGGAGATGATGTCCGAGCGCGCCAGGCGCGAGCTCGGGTGGATGTGAATGGAGGTATGAATTGGCAACACTGGATGTGCGACCGATGATGGCCGCGGGGAAGGAACCGTTCGACGCGATCATGGGCGCGGTCGGCAGCCTGGAGCCGGAGGAGGAGTTCGAGCTTTTCGCGCCGCTCGACCCTATCCCTCTCTACCAGATGCTGGGCGCCCAGGGCTTCAGCCATCAAACCGAGGCGCTGGGTGGTGGCGATTTTCGGGTCGTTTTCCGCCGCAAGGGGATCTGAGATGGCGATCAAGCAGTCAGAACCGTTGGTCGGCCGGGCGGCCGAGCTGGCCCAGTACTCGACCAAAGAATTCGGCCGCAGGGTGCTCGCTGAGACCGACCGGTTTCGGGTGGTGATCGCCGCACTGGAAGACGGCCAGGAGATCCCTCTCCACGCGCCGCCGCTCGACATTGTGATGACGATCGTGGAGGGGATCGGCCAGGTGATGACCGGCGATCAGGTACATGCGGTGCGGGCGGGCGATGTGGTCATCGTCCCGGCCGGCCAGACGCGCGGCCTGCGCGCGATCGGCGGCCGGTTGGTCGCCGTCAATGTCGTCAGCCCGCCGCCCGGGGCGGGTCACCACGCCGGTTCTGCGACCGCATGGCCGGTGGACGAGGAGGCGCCGGATGTGGGCGCTCTGATCCTGGAAGAGCACGCGGGACTTTTCCCGCACCTGGATGACCTGGGCAGCCTGGCTGCCGAAGTCACGACCCTCGGCGAAGGTGAGTTGCGCACGCGCCTGCGCGACGTGCTCACATTCTTGCGCGACGGCCTGCTCCCGCATGCCCGGGAAGAGGAG
>DATCAV010000231.1:0-2945 GCA_036512415.1 Candidatus Dormiibacterota bacterium
CGTCCTGTGCTAACGTAAAGCCTGCCCATTTGGGTGCTTGGTCCCGCCTGCGGACCTCCTTTTTGAACTCAGGTGACTCCTATTTCACGCCTAACCAACCTGTGGCGAACCTCTAGGTCCGCGTAGATGAGCACGCCCAACCCCGGCGACGTCCTACCGCTCTGGAACCCGGACATCCCGGGCGAGGAGATCCAGGCCGGCAGGCTTGGCATCCGCGTCCGCCCGGGCACGCCGGCCGCCCTCAAGGTGTCGGCGCTCGAAGCGGCAGGAGGGGCCGAGCTCCTGCGGCAGGTCCTCGAGGAGCAGAAGAGCATCGACGGCATCTACACCGTGGTCAAGCCCGACAAGCCGCTCGAGTTCATCGGCCAGGTCAAGCAGACCCTGCTGACCGGCCGGCTCGGACGGACTCCCCAGGGCCTGGCTCTCGAGATCACCGACTGGCAGGACCTGGACGGCGAGTTCGAGATGGAGAAGAACCGCCTCCGGCTCCGATACCAGGAGCTCCTCCTCGTCAAGGAGTGGGATGGCGACCTGGAGGGATTCACCGCCATCGGCCTTCGCGAGGAAGCGAAAACGCTCCCGATCCTCGACTCCACCATGCGTTTCATCGAGCACCTTCGCGACTTCCGCGAAAAGCTCGCCGAGGCAGCCGTCAGGCGCTACGAGGCCACCGAGCAGTGGATGGAATGCCCGAAGTGCGAGGCCGAGGTGCCGACCGCGAGCAGCATCCACTGCCCCGAATGCGGTGAGGACATGCGCGGCGGTGAGTACGTCCGCGCGGTGCTCCACCTGGTCGATGACGCAGAGGGCAGGATCTACCGCGGCATCGACTCCCTGACCGTGCGCTCGGCGGGCTACCCCGAGTACCGGGGCATGTCCCTCGACCGCATCCAGGGCTCCAACCTCTGGGTCAGCTTCAGGCGGTACGACCCATTGCCGGACGAGGGGATCGTGCTGCCGACCGCGAGCGTCGAGATGTTCGAGGCCCAGCGCTCGGTGATCAGGCAGCTGCAGATCGGCAGCCCCCGCACAGGGGCGCTTGCCGCCGAGCTCGCCGACACAGGGTGGCTGGGCAGCCCGCCTCGGGTGCAGCTGGACGGCAAGAAGGCGCACCACCTCCCCGACCCCAACGAGGAGCAGGCGGAAGCAGTCGCTCGAGTGATGGGCATGCGACCCGGCCAGATCTACCTCATCCAGGGTCCGCCCGGAACTGGCAAGACGACAGCAATTGTCGAATCGATCAGGCGCATCCTGGCACGCAACCCCAACTCTTCGATCCTTCTCTCGTCGCACTCCAATGACGCAGTCGACACCGGGCAGGAACGGCTGCTCGGTTTCTCACACGTGCGTCAAGCGCGTGTGGCCGAGCCCGGCAAGGTGCCGCGGCGCCTGCGCCCGACCATCGTCGAAGGAGACGACCTCGAGCCTTACAACCTGGTCGCCGGCACGTGCAACCGCCTGGCGATCGACTCGCGACTTCGATTCAAGATTTTCGACTGGCTGATCCTCGACGAGGCCAACAAGGTGCGGGCCAACGAAGCGCTTGCGCTCATGCCGCTCGCGAAGCGCTGGGTGATGATCGGCGACCTCAAGCAGTTGCCGCCGGTGATGGAGGAGGCCGCCTCGACCTTCAAGGTCGATCAGCCGCTCGACGAGATGGTCCGGGACGAAAGCTTCTACGGGTGGATCTGGGACAGGGTTCCGGCCAGCTCCAAGATCATGCTGCCGCGCCAGTACCGCATGCGCGAGCCGATCGGCCGCGTCGTCTCAGACCTCTTCTACGGCGGCAAGCTCGTCCACGAAGCTCCGCATCAGCGAATGCCGCTGCCATGGCCGTTCGATCGTGAGCTCGTCTGGGTGGACACCGGTGCGCAGGACGAGTATCGCGATGCTCAGCGATCGGTCGCCAACGAGTTCGAGGTCGCGCTCTGCAAGGACATCACCTCGATCATCCGGCGCCGCGTACGCAAGGCGAAACTTGCCGTCATCGCGATGTACGCCTCGCAGGTGAACCGGCTTACGTCGGCTCTCAAGGGCATCGTGCCGCCCGAAGACATCGAATCAGTCGACGCGTTCGAAGGTCGCGAGTCGGACGCGGTCATCCTCTCGCTCGTGCGTTCGAACGACCGGGCCGCCATCGGATTCCTCAACGACCCCAACCGCGTGAACGTCGCCATCTCTCGAGCCAAGAAGCTGCTCGTGATCGTCGGCGACTCCAAGACGGTGATCGGCGGCGCCCCCGAGCTGTTCGGGCCGCTCTTCGAGCACGCAAAACAGGAGGGCCTGGTGGCCGGAGTTGGCGCTGTGGTCACCGCGTGCCAGCGCGTCGGCATCAGGTCGCAGGTTCAGCGCCTGTCGCGGCCCCATCGTGGCGAGCGTCGAGCACGTCGCCGGCGGCGCGGCCAGCGCCCGCTTCCCGATGGCGCCACCAACGGCGACGCTGCTGCAGGGGAGTTTGCGGACCTCGTGACTTCCGCGGTCGACGATCACGGCGAGGTCGAGTCCAATGGCAGCCCCGAGCCGTCAGTCTCGATCCCGGAAGCGCACGTGGATGCGGCGCAAGGCGCACCGATTCACCTGCAACCCCCCACGGAGGCCGACTCTCCGCTTTAAGCTTCGCTCTGCCCGATGGCTGACGAGTGCGTGTTCTGCGAGATCCTGCGAGGCGATTCGCCGGCGACCTTCGTCTACCAGGACGATACCGTCGTCGCCTTCATGGACATCCAGCCAATCACCCACGGGCACATCATCGTCGCCCCACGTGAGCACGCGGTCTTGATGTCCGACCTCAACGAGACGGCGGCGATGCGCACGTTTCGAGTCGCCCGACACATGGCCCAGACCGTCCGCGATTCACTTGGCGCCGGCGGCGTCAACCTGTTCGTCGCCGACGGCGAGATCGCGTTTCAGGACGTTCCGCACTTTCACGTTCACGTCATCCCCCG
>DATCAV010000232.1:0-12263 GCA_036512415.1 Candidatus Dormiibacterota bacterium
GAGTCGGACCAGCCACAGGCAGGACAGACGAGCCGCTCCATCAGCGGGTCACAGCGCAGGGCTCTGGTGGTCAGGGATAAGGGCTGCAGATTCCCCGGGTGTGACAGGCCACCTGACTGGACTGATGCGCACCATCTCCAACATTGGGCCGATGGCGGCAAGCACGTAATGAATAACCTGGTCCTGCTGTGCCGGCGCCATCACCGCATGGTTCATGAAGAAGGTTGGCAGCTAGGCATCACCGCGGATGGCAACATCGCTGCGGTGCCGCCCTAGGCGGGCGATCTCGACTTGAGATCAGAGGTCACATCGCTGGTGCGGCGGAGAGGAGTCGAACCTCCACGTCCTTGCGGACACTAGCTCCTGAAACTAGCGCGTCTGCCATTCCGCCACCGCCGCTTTCGGGGCGACGCCAAAGTATACCGAGGGCCGGTCTTGCGGCCCAAAGAACCCGCCATTCGGGCACGAACGGGCGCATCCCGCGATTTGATGGCGCCATTAGTGCCCTTTTGGTCGTTTCCGGCCGGATGTCCGTGCCGAAGTGCGGCCGGTTAGCTCGTGATGAACAGCGTGTGCCAGGCCGCCTCGACCAGGTCCAGCGTGAGCTGCGGGCGGACGCCGCGCGCCGCGGAGACGTCCACGAGTCGCTCGAGCAGGTCGCGCGGGTGGTTGCCGCGAAGCGGCCGGCCGCTGTAGAGGCTGCGGATCAGCTCCAGCGCCGTCGGATCGGGAGGAATCGTCAGCCGGTCCCGCTCGCGCTCGAAGATCCGACACCACATCTCCCACGTCGGATCGGACATCAGCACCTTGTAGGAGAGGCGGCGAAGGTAGGCCTCGTCGAGCAGCTCTCCGGGCTTGAGGTTGGTGGACAGCGCGAGCTGCGCCCAGAACGGGACCTCGACCTTGCGCCCGCTCGAGCTCAGGTTCATGTAGTCGATCTCCTGCTCCAGCGGCACCAGGAGGCGGTCGAGGATCTGCTTGGGCGACACGCGCTGGCGACCCAGGTCGTCGATGAGCAGCACGCCGCCGTTGGCCATGACCTGCAGAGGCGCGCCATAGGTCCGGCTGCCGTCCTCGAACGTGGGATCGAACATGTCCAGCTGGAACTCGCCGCCCACTTGCACGAGCGGCCGGGCGATCCTGCGCCACCGCTTGTCAGCGGGCTGGTGCTGCTCCAGACGATGAATGGAGCCGTCGAAGATCGTCATCACCTCGCCGCCCCCGATGTCCAGGGCGACCGGGATCACGATCGGCCCGCCGAGCAGCGCGGGGATGCGCCGGGCGAGAGTCGTCTTGCCGTTTCCAGGGGCGCCGTAGATGAAGATCGAAGAGCGCGAGTTCACCGCCGCGCGCACTGCCTCGACCACGCCGGGGGCGAGCTCGATCCCGTGCAGCGCCAAGGTGACCTTGGTCAGGTCGAGCGTGCCGGGCTTCGCAGCCTCGGCCAGGACGAGCTTGTACTCGTGCATCGACACCGGAGCCGGTCCGGAGTAACGGGTGCTGGCGGCGGCGATCTCATCGCTGCGAACGCGGCCCTGCTTCGTGAGCGCGTAGGCCATGCGCTCAGGCAGCGGGCGGCCCAACCACGGGCCCTGCTCCGGCGCCAGCCCCAGCGCGTCCAGGAAGTTCGCGCCTGTCAGCGCCTTGAGGATCGGCTCTACGGCGGCGAACGGAAGGGCCAGCTGCTCCGCCACCTCGAAACCGGTGAACCGCGTGGCGGTCGAAGCCAGACGCAGGACCATACCCTCGATCAGCGTGCGGTTGATCTCCGGCGGTGGAGGCGGCTCGATGTCCTGCCCGTTGGCGGGAATGGCCGACGCGGGCAGCGGCTGCGGCTGGTCGACGTGCTCGAGGATGGCCGCGAACAGCTTTTTGCCGAAGCGCGCTCTGTCGGCGTGGTCGGGCTGCTCACCCTCGCGGCGCCGGCTGATCCAGTCGGGCAGCTCCTTGAACACGACCGTGTTTCCGATGAGCAGCTGAACCAGGTCAGGCTCAGCGGTCGTCACTCGAACCGCGATGCGCACGAGATAGCCCTGGCTCTTCAGCGCCGACCAGCTGCGCTCCCACGCGACCTCGTTGCGGCCGGACCACGTCTGGCGCACAGTGCGATCGCGGGCCAGCGTGACGTCCTTGCGGTTTTGATAGCGGCGCCGAACGAGCTCGGTGACGTCCTTGTCGACGTCCTCAGCGACCAGGGCCGCGAGCGGCAGCGCGCGGTCGTCGACGGCGGGCCGGTTCTTGATCTCGAAGATCGTGTTGGCAGTCGGCGCGAGCGCGCGGATGACGCTTGCGTGGCGAGGGCAGAACGGAGTCCTCTCGATGAACTGGATGTGCTTGCGGCACCACCAGCTCTTGCACTCGCGCCCCGTGAGGTCCTTGTACGCGCACGCCCACCCGCGGCGCTCGGCGCAGTCGCTGAACGTGCATACGCCCGGCGGCTTGGAGCTGTCGGCGCGCAACGGAGGCGTCGACTTCGGCATGTCGACCTCGTGCACGGTGACTGGCAGCTGGTCCGATATCGCCTCCGCCGGCGGCTGGGCCGCGGCCGGCTTCGGCATGTAGTGGAACGCTCCGGAAAATTCCTCGCAGGTCTGGAACCGCTGACTGCGATCCTTGGCTGTCGCCTTCCAGATGATCTCCATGATCGGAGAAGGAATCGCCGTCGACGCCCGCGGACGGTCGAACACCTGCGAGTGCAGCACCGCGGGCAGCTGACCGGTGAATGGCGGCTCGCCGTGCAGAAGCTCGTAAAGAATCATGCCGAGCGAGTAGATGTCTGAGCTTGCGTCGACCTGCTCGCCCTTGACCTGCTCCGGCGCCATGTATGCAGGTGTGCCGACCATGCTGCCCGTCGCCGTCAGTTGGTGCTTGTCGTCGATGAGCTTGGAGATGCCGAAGTCGAGGATCTTGGTCTTGCCGCGGTTGGAGATCAGGATGTTGTCGGGCTTCAAGTCGCGATGCACGATGCCGTAGTCATGCGCGACGCCGACCGCTGACAGCAGCTGCTGCACCAGGTCCACCGACACGTCGACGCTGAAGCGCCCGTATTCATCGAGCCACGAGCGCATCGAGCGCCCCTCGACCCACTCCATGACGATGAACAGGACAGGGCCGTCCTCGTCGAAGTCGTAGACGCGGACGATGCCTGGATGGTTGAGGGCGGCGACGGTGGCCGCCTCACGGTGGAATCTCTGGCGGAAGCTGGCGTCGCTCGAGTACTGCTCGGAGAGCACCTTGATGGCCACGGGAATCTCGAGGCGCGGGTGCGTCGAGCGGTACACGACGCCCATGGCTCCGCGCCCTAGCTCAGCCTCAATCGGATACTTGCCGAGTTGTGTCGTACTCACCCTTGGCCTACTGAGAAGTCAGTATGCCGCACAGTGCCGCGACGGCTTGAGCGCAAGCTCCGACCAGGGCCCCGAACCCGTTGTGTATTTACTTGAAGACGCTCAGCGGCATATAAAAAGAAACCCCGAAGTTCGGCTGGTCCACGATCTGGCTGATGCGGAGGTCGCCGGCCAGGCTGCAGAGGATGTAGGCGTCCTCGCGGCTGAGGCCATGGTCCTTTCCGAGCCAGGCGATCGTGTCGCGGACCGCGTTGCGAGAGTTCTCCATCAGGTCCGGGCCCAGTGCGCACACGGCGTGATAGCCCTCCGCATCGCTCCGCGGCTGGAGCGGCGCCGCCGGCGTCACAAAATGGAAGCTCCACGGTCGCAAGGACCCGCCCTTGACGACGTTGAACCGCAGCGAGAATGTCATCGGGCATTCGATCCCGGTAACGCAGACCTCGCCGTCTCCCTGCGCGCCGTGGCAATCCCCGGCTGAGAACATGCCGCCGTCGACGAACACCGGCAGGTACAGCTTCGTGCCCGCGGTGAGGTGGCGGGTATCGATGTTGCCGGCGCCTTTGGTCGGCGGCAGCACGGCATGCTGCCCTGGCTCGTCGGTCGCGACGCCCATGGTTCCGCAGAAGGGGGCGATGGGGATATGGATGTCCTTGCGCAGCTCGGCAGACGTTCGATGGCCGAGCTCGAAGTAGCGGACGTAAGGGTCGGGGAAATCCGAGGCCAGCAGGCCCAGCCCGGGCAGAAGAGCGGTCCAGCCCCACGACCCTGGCCGCAAGGCCAGGATCTCGACCTCGAGCACGTCGCCCGGCTTGGCGCCTTTGACAAAGACCGGGCCGCCGAGGGGATAGAGCTTGTCGAAGTCGAGGTTCGCGAGCTTGGAAGCCGGGTCACCTTGCTTGAGCTGACCCGACGTGACCTCTTCGGTGTCGAAATGCACCACGTCTCCCGCCGCGATCTCGACCGCGGGAGGCAGCGAGTTGTCCCACTTGTAGTGGAAGGTCTCGCGCGGAATCGTGTGCTCGTGCACCTGGGTGTTATGAGGCATTACTTCCTGCCCGCCGGGGCCGCGCTTTCCTTGATGGGAACAGCGCTCGCTCGCAGCACTTTCTTGTCGAACTTTCCGACTGAGGTCTTAGGCACCTCGTCGATGAATCGCACCTCGTCAGGCAACCACCACTTGGCGACTTTGCCCTGGAGGAACTCGAGGACTTCCTCCTGCGTGACCTGGCCCTTGAACTCCGGCCGCGCCACTGCGTAAGCCACAGGGCGCTCGTCCCACTTCGAATGCGCGAGGCCTATAACGGCCGCCTCGAGGATCTTGGGGTGGGACATGATCGCGTTCTCCAGGTCGACCGATGAGATCCACTCGCCGCCCGACTTGATCACGTCCTTCGTGCGGTCGACGATCTGTATGTATCCCTCAGGGGAGATCTTCGCCACGTCGCCGGTGCGGAACCAGCCGTCCTCAGTCAACTTGCCCGGGTCGTAGCCGTTGTAATAACCACGCGCGATCCACGGCCCTCGCACCTGGATCTCGCCGAACGCAACGCCGTCCCAGGGCAGCACTTCGTCGGATGCGGGGTCGACGATTCGAATCTCCACTCCGGGCACGACGATTCCCTGCGTGAGGCGCTTGTTGAGCTCGTCGTCAAGCGGCGTGCCCTGTCGCGGGCGCGCCACGCTGCCAAGCGGTGACGTCTCGGTCATGCCCCACGCATGCAGCATTCGCAGGCCGAGCGCATCCATCGACTCCATCAGGGATCGCGGTATGGCGGAGCCGCCGCAGATGACGGTGTGAACCTTGGGCAATCGCTGGCCTGTCTGCTTCAACAGCGCGGCGGTGTTGATCCAGATAGTCGGCACGCCTGCGAGGATGGTGGCTCCTTCCTGGTCTGCCAGATCTACGACGGATTTCGCGTCGCCCATGAATCGATCGGGAAATAGAACCTTGCAGCCGGCCATGCCGCATGCATATGGAAGGCCCCAGCTGTTGGCGTGGAACATCGGCACGATGGGAAACACCACGTCCTTTTCAGTTAGGCCGAGATTGTCGGCCTGCAGCACGCCCATCGTGTGGATGAACTGCGATCGATGCGAGTAGACGACGCCCTTGGGATTGCCGGTGGTGCCCGACGTGTAGCACATCGCCGCGGCCATCCGCTCCGACAGCTTGGGCCACGGGTAGGCGTCTGTCTCGGCCTCCAGAAGAGTCTCGTAATCGAGCGTCTCACCGAGGCCGTGATCGCCCAGGGGCGTGCCGTTGCTCATCACGACGAAGTGCTTCACGCTCGGGATTTTTCCGATGAGGGGCTTGAGCAGCGGCAAGAGGGTTTGATCGACAAAAAGGACTTTGTCCTCGGCATCGTTGATGACGAATTCGAGGTGCTGAGGGAACAGCCGCAGGTTGAGCGTGTGGAGCACCGCGCCCATGCAGGGCACCGCGTAATAGAGCTCGAGGTGCCGGTAGTTGTTCCAGGCCAATGTCGCCACGCGGTCGCCAGGCTTGATGCCGAGCCGCTTCAGGGCGCCGGCGAGGCGGTTGATCCGCGGCACCATCTCCCCGTTGGTGATGCGGTGGACCCCCTGCTCCTGTTTGGTGACCACCTCCTTGCGTTGGTGGAGGCGTTCCAGCCGCCAGAGCACGTGTTGAAGAGATAGCTCGTAATCCTGCATCAAGCCTTCCATCGCAGGCACCTCCCAACTTGTGTCTTGGACTGGAGAAGGAATAAAGGAATGTGGAAAGGTCGATGGTAAGGCCGTCGGGCGTAGGATGCACACTCATGGTTCCTTGGGGCCGAGCCGACCTTCACATGCACACAACCGCCAGCGACGGCTGGCCGTCGCCGTCCGAGCTGGTCGAGCACGCCGCGCGCCGCGCGGCGCTGAATGTGATCGCGGTCACAGACCACGACACGATTGAAGGAGCGCTGCGAGCTGTCGAGCACGCAGCCAAGCGAAAGCGCCTTCACGTGATCGTGGGCGAAGAGGTCTCCAGCCGCGAAGGCCACATCATCGGTTTGTTTCTCGAGCGTCGAGTGAAGCCGGGCATGTCAGCGGCTGCGACCGTCCATGCGATTCACGACCAGGGTGGCCTGGCCATCGCCGCGCATCCGTTTTGGCGCACCACGCGCCAGGTGCGAAGCGGCCCGGTGCACGGTGTGGGCTGGCTGGCGGCTGATCTCGACTTCGACGGTGTTGAGGTGGAGAACGCCACGCCGGGCTTCTACGTGTTCAACCAGCTCGCTCACCGTTTGAACCTGGGCCTCGGTGCGGCCGAGCTCGGCTGTTCAGACGCCCACATAGTGGATGCGGTCGGCCGCGCGTTCACCGAATTCGCGGGTACGACCCCTGAAGCGCTGCGCAAGGCCATCGAGAATGGCGAGACGCGCGCAGGGCGCCGGCGTTACCGCGCGGTGGGTTTGGTGCGCTATGCGGCGTGGGGATTGAACCACCAGCGATACGTCGCCGTCGGGTAGCGACCCGGCCTGCAGCGTCCGGGTTCCATACCATTGAATGCCCGCCCGCGTAGCTCAATGGATAGAGCGCCTGACTTCGGATCAGGAGGTTGCGAGTTCGAGTCTTGCCGCGGGTACCACTGCAGTTGGCCTTCGCTAGAATCAATCGGCTCAGCTGGGCGGCTGGCGGAACTGGCAGACGCGCACGTTTGAGGGGCGTGTGAGGTAACTCATCCGGGTTCGAGTCCCGGGTCGCCCACCACTGCCTGACAGGGCCATTCGGGCACAAATGGCCCTGTCCCGCGCGGTGAATTCAATCGTTCTAGCCAATCGCGCCCACGTGGTCGCGCTAGCGCCGGCCTCCCTGGTTTCGACGCGCCACGATCCTTTCCGGCGTACTCTGCCCTCGGTCGTGCAACAGAGCTTCGATCCAGTCGCCTTCAAAGAGACCACGCGTCAGCAATGGCAAAACGCCGCAGCGGCATGGCGCCGCTGGACGCCGACCTTGCAAGCGTGGCTGGGCCCGATCACCGAAACCATGCTCGACCAGGCGAAGCTACAGCCGGGCGACCGGGTGCTCGACCTCGCAGCGGGCGCGGGTGAGCCCTCGCTTTCGGCGGCTGAGCGGGTCGGGCCGTCAGGCCACGTCCTTGCAACCGACATCTCCTCGAACATCCTTGAGTTCGCCGCACAGACCGCGCGTGAACGCGGCCTCACGAACTACGAGACGCGGGTCATGGATGGCGAGAATCCCGACGTGCCCGACGCGTCCTTCGACGCGGTGGTTTCGCGACTGGGCCTGATCTACTTTCCCGATCGTGACGGGGCGCTGCGCAATGCTCACCGCGCACTCAAGGATGGCGGACGTGTGCTGCTGGCCGGCTTCTCAACCCCCGACCAGAACCGCTTCTTCTCAATTCCCATTTCGATCATCCGGCGGCGAGCCAAGATCGTCCCACCGGCGCCGGGGATGCCGGGGCCATTCAGCCTTGGCGCCGCCGGTGTGATGGAGGACACGCTCCGCCGCGCCGGCTTCAAGGGTGTGGCCGCACACGCGGTGCGAAACCCGCTGAAGCTCGCATCAGCGGCCGAGTGCGTCCGTTTCGAGAGGGAATCATTCGGCGCCCTGCAGCAGATGCTGGCCGCGTTGCCGGCGGCGGAGCAGGACGCGGCCTGGGAGGAGATCGAACAGGAGCTTCGTGCTTTCGAGGGCGATGGCGGTTTCGAGGCCGGCACGGAGCTGATCGTCGGCGCCGGCACCAAGTAAACGACACCGGGTGCGGCCGTTTGGGCACAGTGGGTCGCATCCGCTGGCGTCTGACAGGGCCATTTGGGCACAGATGGTCGGGAACGGCGTTCGCCACGACACCGACCCCGCTTCCCATCACACTTACCGTGTGTCAGAGAGCAAGGATGAGCCCAAGCAAGAGCTCAATCCCGCGACCCAGTTCCACCAGCTCTATGACCAGGAGTACCGCTCCGTCTACCGCTCGATCCGCGCAGTGGTGCTCGACGCCGCCGCCGCCGAGGACCTGACGCAGGAGACTTTCGTCCGGGCCTACCGGGCCCGCGACCGCTACACGCCGACGGCGCCTCCGGGCGCGTGGCTGCGCCGGATCGGCATCAACCTCGCGATCTCCCACCTGCGCCGGCAGAAGCTGGCGCGCTTCCTGCCCGCTCGCCTTTACGTGGCCCCCGACCGCCGCGACTACGATCGAGCCGAGGCCAGGGACGTCGTGACGAAGGCTCTGACCGCCCTGAGCCCCAAGCTGAGGGCCGCGGTGATCCTCCACTACTACGACGGCCTGACGCGGGAGGAGATCGCCTCGGTGCTGGGGGTGCCCGCCGGTACTGTGGCTTCCAGGATCGCCAAAGCGGTCGCGATCATGAGAAAAGCGACTGGGAGCGACCAAGACTGGGAACAGAAGCGTTCGAGTAGTGAAGGTGCCCTACGTGGAAGATAAACCCACACAGGGAGGGTCGGCTATACCCTCCGAAGACGACCTTGGCCGGATGATCCGGACCACGGTAGACAACTGGAGCCCCCGTCGGGGCCCCGATTGGTCAGACCTCATGGTCCGGATCGCCGGCACCGGGCCTCCGGCCTGGCTCCTCTACACAACAGCGAGCGCGGCCCTGGTGATCATCCTGGTGGCGGCGTACCTGGTCGGCTCCGCCCTCCACCTCGGCGCGCTGGCGCCGCAATCCATCCCGGGCCACATCCAGCCCTAGACAGGCGAGAAGAGCTCCAGCTCCTCCCCGAGCCGGCGCTCTCGCGCTGCGGCCACCACCACGGTCGCTGCCGCCAGGTCCCACAGCGCCAGGCCGTGCGACTCGAACAGGGTGATGCCCGGCTGTTCGGGCTTCTTCCAGGTTCCCGTGAGCACAGAGCCAAGATCGGTGGCGCGCTCCCAGTCGAATTTGCCGGCGGCCACCGCCTGGATCAGGTCGCCGCTTTCGAGCTGAGCCGCCTCCCGCTGGTCCACCACCACCGACTGCGCCATGGTCACCAGCTCGGCAGGGACCTCGGTTCGACTTGGAAAGTTAGAGCCGGCGGCAACCACCAATGCGTGGCTCGCGACCCAGGACGCCTCGATCACCGGCACGGAGCTCGTCGTCATCGTGACTACGACATCTGCTCCTCGCACGGCCGCCTCCGCGCTAGGCGTGGCGGTGACCCTGATGCCAAGCCGCTTTGCCTGCTCGGCGGCGAAGGCGGCCCGGTGTGCCGGGTCGCGACTGAAAACCCGAAGCTCCTTGATCTCGATGACGCGGGAGATTGCCAGCGCCTGGGTGGCAGCCTGTCGGCCGGCGCCGATCAGGGCCACCGTGGCCGGCGCCTGAGGAGCGAGCGCTCGAACTGCGACTGCGGACGCCGCGCCGGTGCGGTAAGCGCCCATTAGGTCGGCCTCGATCAGCGCCTGGAGGGAGCCGTCGAGCGCGAACTGCACGACCAGGAACCGAACGCGGCCGGCGGCCACCGTGTAGGCCTTCAGCCCGGTGCAACCGCCGCCGGGATATGAGGCGAACATCACGTTCAGCATTCCGCCCGGGGCGAACGCTCGCCGGCGAGGCTCGTTCTGGGCGATGCCGGCGCCCAGCTCGCGCATCGCTGACTCCACTGCCGCGATCACCGGGTCCATCTGGATCACCCGCTCTACATCGGCCTCGCGCAGCACCAGGGTCACGGCAGGGAGAATAGCGCCGATGGCATCCGCCCCTCTCAACGTCGGCCTCATCGGTCTTGGGACCGTGGGCACGCAGGTCGCCGAGCGAATGCTCACGTGGCAGTCGCAGCTGGCGCGACGGGCGGGGGTCGAGCTCTGCTTGAAACGCGTGCTCGTACGCGACCCGGCGAAACGGCGTTCGGTCGAGGTCGCCAAGGAGCTGATCACCGCCAATCCCGCGGACCTGCTCGACGACCCGGACATCAACGTCATCGTCGAGGTGGCCGGCGGGGAAGAGCCCATGCGGGGATACCTTGAACGGGCGATTCGCGCCGGGAAGCACGTGGTGACTGCCAACAAGGTGGTGATGGCCAAGCACGGTCCCGACCTGCTCGATCTCGCCGCCGAGAAGAACGTCGACGTGTACTTCGAGGCTGCGGTCGGGGGTGGGATTCCGCTGATCAGCACATTTCGCACCGACCTTCAAGCGAACCGCATCGAGCGGCTGTCCGCCGTCATCAACGGGACCACCAACTACGTCCTCGGCCGAATGGCCGCCGCGAACCTCTCTCTCGACGAAGCCGTGCGAGAGGCGCAGGCTGCGGGGTTTGCGGAGGCCGACCCCACCGACGACGTGGGCGGGTTTGATGCGACTTACAAGCTCGCGATCCTTGGTTCCATCGCGTACGAGATAAAGGTTCGCCCCGACGACATCTTCCGCGAGGGCATCGAGGGTATCGAGCCGGTGGATTTCCGGTACGCGCGCGAGCTCGGCTACGCCATCAAGCTCATCGCGCACACCCAGCGTCACCCCGGCCGGATCGAGGCCCGCGTCCATCCCGCGATGGTCCCCCTCGACCATCCGCTGGCCCAGGTCGAAGGCGCCACCAACGCGGTCTTCGTCGAAGGCGACCTCGTTGGACAGGTGCTGCTGGTCGGCCAGGGCGCCGGCGGCCGGCCGACCGCCTCCGCTGTGGTTGGAGACCTCATCGACCTCGCCCGCTCGATCCGCCGTGGCGTGCAGAGCCGCCCGTCGTTCAGTTTCGACGATCGGATCGCGGTGATCCCGATGGGCGAGGTGATGACACGCGCGTACTACAGGATTCGCGTCGATGATCGCGCCGGCGTGCTGGCGGCCATCGGGCAGGTGTACGCCGCGGAGGGCGTCAGCATCTCGAGCTTCATTCAGAAGGGCGCGTGGGTGGAGGAGCGGACAGCGGAGATCGTAGTGACCACGCATCCCTCCAGCGACGCGAGCCTGCAGAAGGCGCGGGTTGCGATCGCGAAACTGGAGCCGGTGCACGCGGTGTCGGCGTTTCTGCGGGTGTTCTGACAACTGTGGGCGTAATCGCGCGCTACCGCGAGCACCTGCCCGTCGGGCCCACGACTCCCGAGATCGACCTCCAGGAGGGCTCGACTCCCCTGGTGCCAAGCCGGAACATCGGCAAGGCTCTCGGGCTGAAGAACCTTTACTTCAAGTACGAGGGGTTGAACCCGACCGGATCGTTCAAGGACCGCGGCATGGTCGTGGCCGTCGCAAAGGCCCTGGAAGCTGGGAGCCGGGTGCTGATGTGCGCGTCCACGGGAAACACATCGGCGTCGATGGCGGCCTACGCCGCGCGGGCTGGCGTCCGCGCCATCGTCGTCGTGCCCTCGGGCGAGATCGCAATGAACAAGCTGTCGCAGGCCCTCATGTACGGGGCTAAGGTGATCGCCCTCAAGGGCACCTTCGACACGGCCCTGGAGACCGTGCGCGATCTCACCAGCCGGTACAACGTGGCGCTCATGAACTCGGTCAACCCCAACCGCCTGGAGGGCCAGAAGACCGCGGCGTTCGAGATCGTAGACGTGTTGGGCGATGCGCCCGACTACCTCATCCTGCCCGTCGGCAACGCCGGCAACATCACCGCTTACTGGAAGGGATTCCGCGAGTATCACGCCGCCGGGCGGTCGACCCGGCTGCCCAGGATGGTGGGAGCTCAGGCCGAAGGCGCGGCCCCGATTGTGAACGGCCATCCGGTTGCGCAGCCGAAGACCGTCGCCTCGGCGATCCGGATTGGCAACCCTGCATCTTGGGAGGGCGCCACCAGCGCGCGTGACGAGTCGGGCGGGATGATCGCCGCGGTCACCGACACCGAGATCCTTTCCGCTCAGGTCCAGCTGGCCAGCAGCGAGGGATTGTTTGCCGAGCCGGCGTCGGCGGCTCCGCTGGCGCTCCTTTTCCGTTTGGTTCGGGAAGGCAAGATCGCCAAAGACGCGATCACCGTCGTCGTGCTCACCGGATCGGGGCTCAA
>DATCAV010000233.1:0-2654 GCA_036512415.1 Candidatus Dormiibacterota bacterium
GTGGAGGATGATGCCGAACTCCTCACCGCCGTAGCGCGCGCAAACGTCCGACTCCCTGGCGCCCGAGGTGAGGATCTTGGCCAGCTCGTGCAGCACCGCATCGCCCTCTAGATGGCCGTACGAGTCGTTCACCTGCTTGAAGTGGTCGATGTCGATCATCAAGAACGCGATGCTCTTGTGATAGCGCCGGGCCCGGTGCATCTCCTGCAGGTATCGCTGGGCCAGGGCGCGCCGGTTAGGTAACTTCGTGAGCTCGTCCGTGAGCGCGTTCTCCTCCTGAGCCTGAAACAGCTGGGCATGCCGGATGGCGATGGCGCCCTGCGAGGCGACTCCGTTGAGAAGGTCCGCCTGGTCGTCAGTCAGCTCCCGCCATGCATTGAGGTAGAGCTCCATCGCGCCCATCAGCTGGCCCGATCGCTGCATCGGCACAACCAGAACGTGCTGCGGATGCCCGCCTGCCTCGAGGCCGGGCGAGGCTTCCTCCGCCAGCTTGAGCACCTGGGGGCGCATCGCCGTCAGTGCAGTGCGCAGAGGCTCCTCCTCGAGGTGGCGGACGACCCCCTTGGCCCGGTGCGCGAGGTTGTACTCGGCCTCCCGGCGCATCTCGTTGGTGCCGGGGGTCATCAGGTACATCGCCCCGGCGACGGCCCCCATGATCCTGCCGGCGTGCGTGAGGGCCACGTTCAGGACCTCCTCGAGCGCCAGAGATGAGTTGACGGCCGAGGCGATCGCCAGCAGGAGGCCGGCCCTGTCTCGGGCGCCGCTCTCGTCCGCGAGGGCGGCCTGAAGCTGCCTCGTCGTCCTGCGAAGACGCATCAAAGACACTGTCAGCAGGACGAAGGCGATGACAAGCAGAATCGAAGTCACGAGCAGGACGCTCGCTATATCCGGCACAGAGCCTCCCCCTTTTTGAGTTGCCCTAGGTTAACGCCCTTGACCGCAGGGTTGTTCGAGCTATACTCGGCCCGACCTGGAGCCGATCTCTTTCGACGACCTTCCCCTTGGCGGCGAGTGGACGACCCGGCGGCGCACCATCTCCGAATCCGAGATCGCGCTGTTCGCTGCCGTAGCCGGCGACTTCTCCCCGCTCACCATCGATGCCACCCACCGAAATGGCCGCATCGCCCCTCCCGCGCTCCTTGTCGCCATGGCCGTCGGGCTGGGCTCGATGGACATGCCGGTGCCGGCGGTCGCGGAGTGGGAGTGGCTGAACTGGAAGTTCCCGCGGCCCGTCCGCGCCGGGGACACGATCTACGCCCGCTGGACCCTGACCCAGAAGCGGGCCCCCGTCGGCGACGATCCGACGGCGATCGTCGTCTGGCGAGTGGACGTGCACACGGTCGGCGGAGCCCTCTGCGCCGAGGGCGAGGTCGGCGCGAGCGTCCTGAGGAAGTCAGCGGCCAAGGCCCCAGCCCCACTCAGTACCGAGGAGCCCGTCCCAGCGGGAGCGGCCTCGAGCCCGGCTCCACGCCGCAGCCGGCGCCGCCGCCGTCCGGCGGCAGGCGATGGCGCAAAGAGCCCGGCGGAGCCCAAAGCGGTGGTCGCGGTGGAAGCGCCGGTCGTCGCTTCACCAGGTTCGGCGCCCGAGCGCCCCTCCGGCGGGCCGAGGCGTCGCCGGCGCCGCCGGTCCCCAGGCTCAGCGCAAGCGCGAAACGGCGACGGGACGGCGAGCGCTTCGGCGGAAGGCCCACCTATTCCGGCTCCAGTTCCGGCCGTCGCGGCCACCCCGGCCTTGGCGCCCGCCGGGGCAAGCTCGGCCAACCCGCTCACGCGCGCGATCCGGCGCCTCCGGCGGCCCTAGGGCCCGACCCGGCTCAGGCTGGGGCTTCCAGGGCCTCCAGGTACTCGATCACTCGCCGGGTCAGCTGACTCGGCGTGGAGGCGCCACTGGTGACTCCGACCTTCTTGGCGCCTTTGAACCAGCTGAGGTCCAGGTCCTCCAGGCTGTCCACGAGGTAGGCGGGCTTGTGACCCAGCTTCTTGACGACCTCGACCAGCCTCAGCGAGTTTGACGAGCGGGGGCTGCCGACCACGATCACGAGGTCCACCTGGGGCGCCGCCTCGACCGCGGCTTCCTGCCGCTCCTGCGTCGCGCGGCAGATCTCGTTGTGGACTTCAGCATTCGGGTAGCGCGCCTGGACGCGGCCGATCAGGTCCTCGGTGTCCCAAACCGAGAGCGTGGTCTGGCAGGTGACCGCGATCCGGCCTCCTTTCAGCTCGAGGGCGTCGATGTCCGCGGGGTCCTGGACGAGGTGCACCTTTCCGGGAGCCTCCCCCACTACGCCTTCCGGCTCGGGATGCCCTTTCCGGCCGATGTAAACGACCTCATAGCCCTTCCGCGCGAGGTCGGCCACCAGCTCGTGAGTGCGGACGACGTCAGAGCAGGTTGCGTCGATCGGGGTCAGGCCGAGCTCCACGGCCCGCTGTTTGACCTGGGGCGAGACGCCGTGGGCGGTGAAGATCACGGTGCCGCCCTTGATCTGGCTCAGACCGGCTAGCCGGTCGTTCTGGTCCACCAGCTCGACCCCCTGCCGCTGCAGATCGTCGGTGGCGTGGGTGTTGTGCACGAGCATCCCGAGCATGTGCACGGGCCCGGTGGTTTCCTCCCGCACGCGCTTGGCGATGCGAAAGGCATCGACTACGCCGTGGCAGTA
>DATCAV010000234.1:0-4211 GCA_036512415.1 Candidatus Dormiibacterota bacterium
CCTGCCACTTGACGTCGCCGACACCGGCTACGGACATACCACCCAACAGGTTGCCGCGGTCACCGGCGACGCCGAGATGCTGCGCGGCTACTTCGACGCCGTGCATGCGATGACACTTCAGTTCGCTCGTTCAGTGACCGATTCCGACCTCGATCGCATTGTCGATGAGCGTTGGGACCCCCCCGTAACCCTGGGCGTACGACTCGTAAGCGTGGTCGGCCACAGCTTTGAGCAGGTCGGGCAGGCTGCTTATGTCCGCGGCATCCTTCAGCGCAAAGAACGGTGATAGCTCGGAATCGGCAATGCGATCACGCACGAAATTCGCGATCTTGGTCGCGTCGCGTTGAGCGACCAGTTCGGAGGCGCGCAGTCCCAGATGGTCGGGGCTGGCGCGGACTGCCATCAGACGGTATCGGATCGGTCCTGGTCAGCGCGACGAGGTCGTGTGTATGGTCGACGAAGGCTGGACCGATCAATTGCGAAGGGAGCCGGGATTCCTCAGCTAGCACGTGGTCGCAACCGCCCCCAACGAACTGGTTTCAATGACGGCATGTCTTGACGAGGAGGCGCTGGTATCGCATCTCGGCTAGGCGTGGTTCATAAGGAGTTGTAAATGGCAACGGGGAACTCGGGCATCCGGCGGATCGTCGTCGGTCTGGACGGCTCAGATTCGTCAGCGGCCGCTCTCAAGTGGGCGCTGCGACTTGCGAAGGGTATGGGCTCTCAAGTGATCGCGGTCTACGCAATCGACATCCCCACTTACTTTCCTCAGCCATACGGCACTCCGCTTCAGTACGACGAGGAGTGGCGCGCCGCCATGAAGTCGGACTTCGAAAACAAGTGGTGCAAGCCGTTGAAGGTTTCGCGGGTTCGGTATCGCACCGTGATGGAGGACGGGCGGGCCGCGTCCGTGATCGCTGCTGTGGCCGACCGCGAGAACGCAGACGTCATCGTCGTCGGTAGGCGCGGTAGAGGAGGCGTCGCCGAACTATTGCTGGGGAGCGCCAGCCACGAGCTCGTTCTCCACTCCAAGCGGCCGGTGCTCGTGATCTCGCCGAAGGCCTGACGCCGCGTGAGCTCGACCGCCCGATCCGACGAAGCCGTCGCCCGTCTCTTGGAGGCGTGGCGGGGAGAGATCGAGGCCCGGGCCGCGTACACGATTCTCGCCGAGCGCATGCGTGACCCGCGGCGGGCTGTGCCGTTAACCCGTCTCAGTCATCTCGCAAGCGAGGTCCAACAGGAAATCGGGCGGGAGGCTGAACTACCTTCTCTTCAGGCCTGCGCGATCCTCCTTTGACAGCAGCCCGACGGGGCCGATTTGAGTTGACGGACCGGGCTTAACGGCACACCATCCGCCGGGCGGCGCCAACGCCCGTCTCCGGAGCGATCGGACCACCGGTGGCCGCTACATCGTCACCCTCATGTGGCGCTTTGAGGAGCTCGCCATCCGACGGCTCGACGTCCGGGCCGAGCTTCATACGCTGCAGAGCTGGGTCGTCGATATCGCGCTCGGGTCCCAACCGGTCTATTTTCCGGGTTCACGCCCCCCGCACGTTATCGAGCAGAGTCGGCGTTTTCATCTCATCTCCCAACGGAGTCGTGCCACCACTTCGTAGCTCCCGTGACCTCCACTGGGTCGTTCAATACTCAACTCCCCACACCTAACCCAGCCGCTGCATTCGGCGCCGGTCTCGAGGCGGGTGATATCGGACGTCGAGCAGTGCCTCGCCCAGCGTGTAGCCCACCGTCTGGCGGGCCACCACCAAGTAAAGGACGCCCAGGATCGCGAATATCGCCGCGACAAATGCCAAGTCGCCAGAGTCGTCCCCGGCGAGGTTTGTGATGAGGCTGAGAGCTCCAGCCACGCAGGTGACCGCAACGAGATCGAGAACGAAAGCGACCGCCAGGCGCCACCTACCGCTATGGGGACCTGCGGCCGTAGCGGGCTTTGCAGCCGGCATCCAGCGCGCCGCCACCACCCAAACCACGACCACGACCGCGACTGCTACCGCTCGCACGCCATAAGCTTCGAAACGACCGAACAGGCGCTCCACGGGCGCACCCACGAAGAGTCCGAGCCCCATGAAGGCCACGACCCAAAGCGCGCTCGCCGGCAGGACGCCCGTCATGAATCTGCGCAGGTTCAGACCCACCGCGCCAGCGACCAAAGAGGTGTAGACGCGGAGCCCGGGCAGCAGTCGGGAAGCGGCAATCTGGAGTGTTGAGGCGGCGCGGAGCCTGGCCGCGGCCCGATCGTACGGCCCCCCAGCGTGCAGCCGGGAGGCAAGGGCGTGGAGCCGTTTAGGCCCGATACGGTGCGCCCAGGTGTAGCCGCTCAGGGCGCCACAGATCACGGCCAGATAGGCGAGCGGGGCCATTAACCAGATCGGAACGGCTCCGCTGGCTACGAGAAGTCCGGCCCCAATCAGCACCGCTTCGCCGGGTGCCACAGGTAAGGGCAGGCCGGCCTCTTCCAGGAAAAGCAGAGCGCAGACGATGGCGACGCCGGAGGCTTGCGGGGCCACGCTACCCCGGACGTTTTCCAGCGCGGCTTAGGCGGACGATCAACTTGCCCTAGAGCGCGCACCCGGCCACAGTTCCGGGAAGCACCGCTCGCATACCAAACCACTCTCGGGCATTTCCGCTGACTGCTCCCAGTCGGCCCCACTATCGAGACCGTATGCGGTTGCGTTCGCCCGGGCAGTGAAGCCACCGAAAACGCCGGCGTGGACAATCGGGTTCTCGGTCGGCTTCCAAACGTTCACGCGTACGCCCACGCCATCAATCATGATCCGCGCTTGACCAACCCAGCCCTCTGGATCCGTTTTCGCGGGCCCATCTGCCAATTTGGTGCGATTGAAAAATCCCTGCCGCCCACTCGCCGCCGCTCCGTAGTCGTCGTTGGCGACCAGCCGAATCCGGCAGTGACGCACCCGACTTCCGGGCCGGCGAATCGCAATCGCGATTGGGTGCCAACCACAGCCCGCACCGCACTCGGACCCGGCTGGAGGTGGAAGGGAATGTCTTGATGTACCTCCGACCGGATATACGGCCCCGCTGAACTCAAATGACCTGGGGAGCGGAGCGGGCGCTCCTATCGACTCCGGACCGCTGCGGTGGCGTAACGTGGGTTCGTGCTGATCGTTTCCCATACTCGAGGAGGTGCTCGATGAAGATCGCCTGCGTACTCGGTCCGATGTTCGAAGATTCGGAGTTCAAGCTGCCCTACGACGCATTCAAGCAAGCTGGCCACGAGGTCACCGTGATCGGGCTGGAAGCCGGCGCCCAGCTCCAGGGCAGCAAGGGCAGGGAGACGGCGACCGTAGAGAGAACCTTCGGCCAGGTATCCCCGGAGCAGTTCGATGCGCTGCTCATCCCCGGGGGGTCATCTCCCGACAAGCTGCGCGCTCATGACGAGGCGGTGGCCTTCACTCGGTCGTTCATGGATGCCGGAAAGCCCGTCTTCGCCATCTGCCACGGTCCTCAGCTGCTGCTGACAGCCGACACTTACAAGCAGCACCGGATGACGGCGTGGAAGACCGTCCTGGAGGACCTCCGAAAGGCGGGCGCCGACGTCGTCGACGAGGAGGTGGTGGTCGATCGCAACCTCGTCACGTCGCGCAAGCCCGACGACATCCCTGCCTTCATTCGGGAATCGCTGAAGGTCATCGAGGGCGTCCCCGCGGCGCGCTAGTACCGCTCGACGTTAATTGTTGACCCACCCTCAGGCAGGGAGGTATCAGTGCGCTACGAGAGTTTCTCCTTCGGCTCCATCCGGATCGACGGCGTGACCTATGAGCACGACTTGGTCATCGACCGGGGCGAGATTCGGAAGCGAAAGAAGAAGGCCTCCAAACAGTATCGGGACGCCTACGGCCATACGCCGCTCTCGGCCAAAGAAGATATCCCCTGGCGCTGCCGCCGACTGGTAGTAGGAACCGGAGCCGAGGGCGGGTTGCCGGTGATGGACGAAGTGCGAAAGGAGGCCCAACTTCGGAAGGTGGAGCTCCTGAGCCTGCCGACCACAGATGCCATCGCCATCCTGAATCGCGGCGGTAAGAACACCAACGCCATCCTGCACGTGACCTGCTGAGCGTCAACTAATCGGCCGGCCGTCCGCTCACGGCAGTCAGGCGCGACTTGGCAGCGCCGGACTCGACCCGCCCTCCGTCAACAGAAGGCGATCAGCTCGCGAACGAAGACGCGAATGG
>DATCAV010000235.1:0-8981 GCA_036512415.1 Candidatus Dormiibacterota bacterium
TTTACTCCGGCCGTCACCCAATCGTTCATCTTCCAAACGTCTCCATGCGTTGTTGGGAGGGTGGGGGTCCCGCGGGGGAGGCCTGACTCCCCCGCGCTATGCGAGGGTGGCCAGCAGGCCGGGTTTACCCCGGCCGTCACCCAATCGTCCATCTTCCAAACGTCTCCATGCGTTGTTGGGAGGGTGGGGGTCCCGCGGGGGAGGCCTGACTCCCCCGCGCTTTCAGATTTTTGGTCCGAATTGCGGCTCTGCCCGGACCAGCGAGTCGATGTACCGGAATCGCTCGTAGCGGTGTTGAAGCAGCTCCTCGGTCGGCTCGGCGAGCAGCGGCAGGAGGTGGCGGTGAAGAGCCTCGTCGAGCGCCGCGGAGGTGGCCTCGTAATCCAGGCGGGCGCTGCCTTCGGGCTCGGTCACGACCTCTTCGACGACGCCCATCGCCAGCAGGTCACGCGAGGTCAGCTGAAGCTGTTCCGCCGCCTCCACCTTGCGACTGTTGTCACGCCAGACAATCGACGCCGCAGCCTCCGGCGAGGCCACCGAGTAGATCGAGTTCTCGAGCATGATCACCCGGTCTGCGACGCCCATCCCCAGCGCTCCGCCGCTGCCACCCTCGCCGATGACCGCGGCGACTATCGGCACGGGAACCCGGAACCACTCCACGATCGCCTTGGCGATCGCCGACGCAATCCCGCGCTCCTCGGCCCCCGCCCCCGGGTATGCGCCAGGCGTGTCGATCAACGAGACGATCGGGAAGTTGAACTTCGCAGCGTGGTGGGCAAGACGTATGGCCTTGCGATAGCCCTCCGGATGCATCATCCCCCAGTTCCGAGCCACCCTCTCCTTGAGGCTGCGGCCCTTCTGATGGCCGAGGAACATCGTCGTCCTGCCATGCCACGTCCCCACTCCACCGATGAGCGCCGTGTCATCACCAGAGATTCGGTCGCCGTGCATCTCGACGAAGTCCGGCGCCATCCGCTTGATGTAGTCGAGCGAGTAAGGGCGGTCAGGGTGCCGAGCAAGCTCCACCACCTGCCAGACGGTGAGCGTCGTCTCATCGGGCCGGCGGCCGTGCAGCTTCATGGATACATCTCGAGGAGGTGCGCCAGCAGGCGCCGAAGCTCGGGCCGCGCGACCACCATGTCGATCTGCCCGCGCGCCAGCTGGAACTCGGCGCTCTGAAAGCCGGGAGGAAGGTCGGCGTAGGTGGCCTGCTTGATCACCCGGGGACCGGTGAACCCGATCGCGGCGCCCGGCTCCGCGATGTTGACATCGCCGAGCAGCGCGAGCGAGGCCGCCGTGCCGCCGAAGGTCGGGTCGGTGAGGACCGAGAAGTAGGGGACGCCGGCGGCGTCGAGGCGCCCAACCGCGGCGTTCACTTTGGCCATCTGCATGAGCGCGAGCACTCCCTCCTGCATGCGAGCGCCGCCAGAAGCCGCGACCAGCAGGTAGGGCAATCCGGCCGCGGCGGCCTGCTCCATGCCGCGCGCGAGTCGCTCACCCGCCACTATCGACAGGGTGCCGCCGACGAATCGGAAGTCGAACGAGGCAAGCCAAATCTCCCGCCCGCCGAGGGCGCACGTTCCGGTGCGAACCGCTTCGTTCAAACCCTCGTCGCGCAGTTGCTCGAGCGTTTCCTGATACGGCTTGGGCACCTTCCAGTTGAGAAGGTCGTGGGAGCGCACGTCTGCGTACCGCTCCTTCCATGTGCCTCTGTCGGCGATCAACGCGATCCAGGCGTCGGCTCCCATGCGGAAGTGGTGCCCACACGACGTGCACACGTACGTATGGCGCCGCAGCTCCTCGTGGTCGAGGCCCACTCCACAGCCGGGGCAGTTGGTGGGCAGCGCGATCGGGGGCAGCTTGCCGCCCGAGATCCGAATGTCGGCGGGCTTCTTGGCCGCGACCATCACAAGGAAAGGCCTCCGTCGACCGCGATCACCTGCCCCGTGATGAAGCCTGCCCGGTCCGAGCACAGGAAGGCCACCATCGCCGCAATGTCCTCAGCGGTGCCTTCGCGCTTGATCGGAGTCGCCTTTACGAGCTCCTCGACCATCGCGTCAGTGAGCGAGCCAGAGGTGAGCTCGGTCCGCACGTATCCCGGGGCAACTGCATTGCATGTGATGTTGCGCGAACCGTACTCGCGCGCCACTGATTTGGTGAACCCGATAAGCCCGGCTTTGGCCGCGGCATAGTTCGACTGGCCCGCATTGCCGGTGATCCCCACGATCGACGAGATGTTGACGATGCGGCCCCAGCGCGCCCGCATCATGCCCGACATGATGGCGGCCCTGGTGGTCGCGAATGCCGACATCAGGTCAGTGCGGATCAGCTCTTCCCAGTCGGCCGGCGCCATCTGGATCAGCAGCTTGTCCCGCACCGCGCCGGCGTTGTTGACCAGGATGTCGATACGGCCGATCGACTTCACCATCGCGTCCACCTGGGCCGGGTCGCCGACGTCTGCTTTGTGCGCTGTCGCGCCCGGCAGCGACGCCGCGGTCTCCTCGGCGGCTGCCTTGTCGGACCTGTAGTTCACCGCCACCTTGGCGCCCATGGCGCCGAGCGCCAGGCTGATGGCGCGGCCGATGCCTTTGCCACCCCCGGTGACCAGCGCGGTCTTGCCGCTTAGTTCTAGAGGCACGGCCGGAAAGCTCGGCGAGAGATTCGGTGGTCGGGTCTCTGGGTTCACGCCGGTGTTGCGTCCGCGAAGTCGATGAACAGCTCTTCCGCATTCCAGGTGTCGACGCCGGGGATGTGCTTGGCGGCGAGGCTCGCGAGCACCCGTCCCGGCCCGAGCTCGACCACCGTCCGCACCTTCATGGTCCGCATCGAGACCATCGTGCGCGCCCAGTCGACCTGGCGCAGCATCTGCTGCCGCAGCTCTTCCTGCAAGCTCGCGACGGTCCGCATCGCCTCGCCGGAAGCGTTGGCGAGGACCGGAATCGACGGCGCCTTCAGGGGAAGCTTGTCGACCACCTTTCGAAAAGCGGCTGCCGCCTTCGCCATCAAAGGTGTGTGCGCGGGCAATGGGATCGTGAGGATCAAGGCACGGCGGGCGCCCGCGGCCAACGCCAGCGGCTCCGCCGCCTCCACCGCCGCAGTCTCGCCCGAAAGCACGAACTGCACGTCGGCGTTGCGGTTGGCGACCCACAGCTGACCCTTCGCGGAAGCCTCGAGGCGGATCGCCTCGACCTGTGCCTCATCCAGGCCGACGATGGCGATCATGCCGCCTGGCTGCTCATGCGCGGCCTGGGCCATGATCCTGCCGCGTTCCTTGACGAGCAGCAGCGCGGTCTCCCACGGGATCGAGCCGGCGGCGGCAAGGGCGGCGATCTCGCCGAGGCTGTGCCCGGCTGTGACCTGGACGTTCTCGAGGCCGTAGCTCTCGCGCCAGACCTCGTAAGCCGCCCAGCTGACGGCCATCACGCATGGCTGGATGATGTCGGTGCGGTTGAGCTCCTCCACGGGGCCCTCGAAGCACAGCCGCCGGATCGGCATCTCCAGGACCTCTTCCGCGCGCTCGAAGGCGCGGCGAGCCGCCGGGTACCGGTCGTGCAGGTTCTTGCCCATTCCAGGCTTCTGCACGCCCTGACCCGGAAACAGAAGCGCGATTGGCCCTGCCAGATTTATCAAAGCCCTTCCTTCAAAGGGAGGAAGAGCAGGCCCGCTTGCCCGGCCGTCAGGCCGGGTCGGCTCCGCCGACGGGCCGATGAGAGGGAACCGCAAGGTTCTCTCTCATATTTCTTTACACCCACTTGAGGAGGCTGGCGCCCCACGTCAGGCCCGAGCCGAACCCCGCGAGCAGGATGTGGTCGCCGGTCTTGACGCGGCCCTTGCGGATCGCCTCTTCGAGAGCGATCGGGATCGAGGCGCTCGACGTGTTGCCGTACTCGTCGATGTTGATCGCGACTTTCTCGAGTGGCAGTCCAATGCGGCGGGCAGCGGCATCGATGATCCGGAAGTTGGCCTGGTGAGGAACCCAGAGATCGATGTCCTCCATCGAGACTCCAGCCGCGTTGCAGACCTCGTTCGCCTGGCGGATGAAGATGTCGACGGCGAACTTGAACACGTCAGGGCCTTCCATCTCGATGATCGGTGCGGGATCCTTGGCCGCGTACGCGCCGAACTCCTTGTTGCCGGCCGTGACCTGCAGATAGCCGCGTCCGTCACTGCCGAGGCACCAGGACAGAAAGCCTGCGCCGTCGGGGGCCGGCTTCACGACCGCAGCGCCGGCGCCGTCGCCGAAGATCACTGCGGTGCCACGGTTGGAGTAGTCGAGCATCCGGGACAGCACCTCGGCGCCGATGACCAACACGTTGTCGGCCCGTTCGGTGGCGATGAACGAGTCTGCTGTCGCGAGCCCGTACATGAAGCTCGTGCATGCGGCGAGCATGTCCCACGCCACGGCGCCGGGCGCGTCGAGCTCGTCCTGGATGCGGCATGCGATCGACGGAAACGGACCATCAGGCGTGGAGGTGCCAACCAGGATCATGTCAAGGTCGTTGGCTGTGATGCCGGCGGCATCAAGGGCGGCGCGGGCGGCCTTGGTCGCGAGCTCGAGCGTGGTGGTGCCCGGCTCAGCGATGTGGCGCGTGCGGATGCCGGTCCGATCGATGATCCACTGGTTCGAGGTGTTCATCGTCTTCTCGAGGTCGAAGTTCGTGATCACCTTCTCTGGCGCGAAGACGCCCATGCCGGCAATCGCGCTGTGCCGGCCTTTCGTCTTGAACGAACGCAGCGGGACAGCCCCGGAACGCGTGCGGTACGCGGTCGTTATCGCCATGTCATCTAGGCCTCCAGCCGCTCGGCGGTCTTCTGCTCCAGAAACTTCCAGAGGTCGCCGATGACTTTCATCTTCTCGAGCTCTTCCTCGGAAAGCTCGACGTCGTACTTGTCCTCAACGGCGGCGATGAGCTCGACGAGGTCGAGCGAGTCGGCCGCGAGGTCCTTGGTGAAGCTCTTGTCGAGCTGCACCTGGTCGGTATCGATGCCCAGGATCTCTGCCGCGAGCTCCTGAAGCTCCTTGAAATCGAGTGGGCTTGCCATACGTACTTCTCCTAGTTGGCCTCAGGGCCTTTGATCACGAGTGTCGCGTTGTGGCCGCCAAAGCCGAACGAGTTCGACACAGCCACTTTGATGTCCGCCTTGCGTGCCTTGTTCGGAACGTAGTCGAGGTCGCACTCAGGGTCGGGGTCGTCGAGGTTGATGGTCGGCGGCAGCACTCCTCTATTGAGGGCGAGGACGCAGGCTGCCGCTTCGATCGCGCCGGCCGCCCCAAGCAGATGGCCGTGCACCGACTTCGTCGAGCTGACCGCGAGCTTGTAGGCGTGGTCGCCGAAGACAGCCTTGATCGCCTTTGTCTCGGCAAGATCGCCCAGCTTGGTCGAGGTCCCGTGCGCGTTGATGTACCCGACATCGGTCAGCTCGACTCCGCTCTTCTCGAGCGCGCGGCGCATGGCGCGGATCGCGCCTTTGCCTTCCGGATGCGGCGCGGTGAAGTGGTACATGTCCGCGCTGGCGCCATAGCCCGCGATCTCGGCGTAGATCTTCGCCCCACGCTTCTTGGCGTGCTCCATCTCCTCGAGCACGAGCATCACAGAGCCCTCGCTCATGACGAAACCGTCACGGCCGAGATCGAATGGCCGGCAGGCTTTCTCCGGCTCGTCATTGCGCTCGCTGACCGCCTTTATCTGACAGAAGGCGCCCATCGTCAGCGGCGTGATGGTGGCTTCCGATCCACCGGCGAGCATCGCCACGGCATCACCCCGCTTGATGATCTCCGAGGCCTCTCCAATTCCGTGCGAGCCGGAAGCGCAAGCGCTGACGATTGCGTAGTTGGGCCCGCCCGCGTGACAGTGGATCGCCACGATGCCGGCCGCCATGTCGGCGATCATCATCGGCACCGTGAACGGGCTGATGCGTTTCGGCCCTCGCTCCATGAGTTGGGTGTGGCTCTTCTCGATTTCCTCCATGCCGCCGATGCCGGAGCTGACGATCACCCCGACGTCGTCAGGGTCCATCTCGGCAGGATCGAGACCGGAGTGAGCCAGCGCCTGCTTCGAAGCCCCCAGGGCGAACTGGCAAAAGCGCCCGATGTGGCGGGCCGTCTTCCTGTCCATGTAATCCTCGGGATTGAAGCCTTTGACCTCGCCGGCGATCTTGGTGTCGAAGTTGGTGGTGTCGAAATGGGTGATCTGGCCGATGCCGGACACCCCTTCGACCATGTTCGACCACACCGTCTCGAGATCGTTCCCGATCGGCGTGATGAAACCCATGCCGGTCACGACCACGCGCCGACCGTTGGAGTTGTTTGTCACGAGTCGAAGCTTACCGACGTCAGGGCCTATCCACATTGGCGCCCTGTGGGAAAACTAGGCCCATTGTTTGGACACGAAGTCCAATTTGAAGCCTAAAGCAGCTTGCGAAGATCCAACGCTAGCTGCAAGCGAAGACGGCTCGCGGGGGTGTCCAGCTCGGTGCCCAGGAGGTCTCGCAACTTGTCCAGGCGATAAAGCACCGTATGCCGGTGCAGCTTGAGCGCGGCCGCGGCGTCCTTCACCGACCCTTCAGCCAAGTAAGCCTGAAGCGTCTCGAGCAGCTGCTCACGGTTCCGAGTCTTGGCCTCCAGCAGGGGTCCGAGGCTGTGGACGACGAAGCGTTCGGCCAGCCGCGGGTTCTGCGCGAGCACGAGCTGAGGAATGAGTTCGTCGTGCCGATGCGCCACAGCGTCGGGCCGGAGCTTGCGCCCCACCTCGATCGCCTGCTGGGCCTCGAGGTACGAGCCTGCTATCCCGCGCAGGCCTGCGTGGTAGCCGCCAATGCCCGCGCGCACTCGGGCGCGGGCCGCGCCAGAGCGTTTGACCGCCTCCTTCTGAAGGCTGATGACCAGCTCGCGCGCGCCCTCGACATCGGCCGCCGACTCGGCCGGCCACAGGATGACGAGAGTCGTCGGATCTGTGGCGTGATGGATCGCGCCGCGGGGCAGCGGCAAGGACGCCGCCACCTCGGCCAAGCCTTCTCCACCCTGCTCGCCATCGCGGGTTCCGATGATGAGCTTGCAAACCGCCGCGACATAACCGGTGGGAGCAATCGGCATGTTCAGCGCCAGCGCCTGCTTTTGCAGCTCCAGCTCGGAATCGAAGTTGTCGCTGATCAAGGCGTGAAAGAGGCGGGCGCGCGCACGGGTGCCGCGCTGCATGTGGTGCTCGCGAGCGTTCAGGTAGGTCTTGGTCACCTCGGCGGCGACCTGGTCCAACGCGCCGAAGACGTAGTTGGCGGTGAGCATGATGGCTTCGGGAGTCGCCTCCGGGTGACCCCGCCATGCGGCGAGGATCGCATCCCACGCGACGCGCGCCGCGATGCGGTACGCGTTCAGGATCGGCTCGACCGACTGGCTGCTGCGGGCCTGAAGGATGCCCAGCTGGGCCACCCGGCGCAGCTCCTCGGCGGTGGCGGGACGTGCCTCGCGCGCCGTGGCCAGAAAGAGGTCGAGGCCCGCCTCGCACGCCTTGGCGATCGCAGAGCGCTGCGGCGGCACGCCCGTGGAGTTGTCCCAGCGCACCAGGGTCACCACCGCCCGCGCCATGTGGCGCGCCATGCCGGCGCGGCGCCGCTCGAGCTCGGCCACCAGGGCAGCAGGCAGCTGCGGCGGCGTCTTGGACCGGGTGGCCATTCGCGCCATGAGGCTTACTATATGTCTCGGCCGAGGACTAGGACATCGAGTCCTAACAGCCGTGCCTGTGGACGACCCTCTCCCCGAAGGGAAGAGGGGATCTAGCTGTTCTTCTTAATGAATGCCAGCATCCGTCGCCAAGCGTCGTCGCAAGCGTCTTTCCACTCGGCAAAGTTGCGGTCGAAGAAGCTGTGCGGCGCGCCTTCGTAGATATGCATCTCGTGGGGCACCTTGGCTTCGGTGAGCTTCTTGTCGAAGTCGATGAAAGCTTCCTGCGGGGTGAAGTCGGCGCCGGCGATGAGCAGAAGCAGTGGGGCCTTCATCCTGGACATGAACGGGAGCGTCCGCTCCGGCCGGCCGTAAAACCCGATCGAGCCATTCAGTCCGTCCGTCAGCGCCGATTGATTCCAGGAGCTCGAGCCGCCAAAGCAGAAGCCCACGGTGAACGCTGCTTTGACAGCGCCGCCGTCCTTCGACTTCAAGTGGGCAGCCGCGGCCGCGACATCGGCGCTGAGGCCTTCGGGCGTGGTCTTCTCGACGTGAGGCATGAACTCGAATCCTTCACCCCGATCGCCGATTCCGGCGGTGCGACCGAAGTAGTCGATGGCAACCGCGTCGATGCCGGCCTCGGCAAAACGCTGGGCCAGCTCCTTGTAGAACTGGTGCAGCCCGCGCACATCGGGCATCACCACCATCCCGGCGCCCGTGGGCGCTGAGGCGCGGGCGAAATACGCGGCGAACTTGTTGCCGTCGGCGGCAGTGAGAACCATGTCGCCGTGATCGGAGGCTGCGCCTCCGATCGGTGGCAGAGGCGGGCGGGCATCATCTGAGTAACACATGCACCCAATTGTCTAATAGATTGGAAGCGTTATGAAGAACGAAAGCACCGCGTTCACCCAAACCGACCTGCAGGGGTTCCTTGACGAGATGATCGATCACGACAGGCTGGCGCTCGCTGATCGCCTCCAGCGAGCATCAGAACGCCTGGCTGAATATGCCCCGCTGGTGACGGAAGGTCATGGCGAGCAGGGGGGTGCATCGGGAGCTGGCTCCGCCAGGCCCGATGCCCTGAGGGGGGACGTCCCCCATCAAATAGCCTGGAGCGCCCATGAGGTGTTGGCCCACATCGTCGTGCTATCGAAGTTCTACGGCGTCATCTTCCACAAAGTCTCGAGCGGCAAGATGACCGAGCTCGACCTGCTCAACAATGTCGGCCTCCGCGATGCGATGGACGAGCAGATGGCGCAGATCGAGCCGAAGGAGTTGATTCGCATGGCCCTCGAAGACCACGCTCGGACTATCAAAGGGCTGC
>DATCAV010000236.1:0-2381 GCA_036512415.1 Candidatus Dormiibacterota bacterium
GGCGGCAATCAGCAGAAGATCATCGTCGCGCGCGAGATGGGCAACAGGCCGCGAGTGCTTCTGGCCGCCCAACCCACCAGAGGCGTCGACATCGGCGCGATCGAGTTCATCCACCGCCGGCTCGTCGCTGAGCGAGATGAAGGCACCGCCGTGCTGCTGGTTTCGGCCGAGCTGGAGGAGATTCGATCCCTGTCCGATCGGATCGCGGTCTTTTACGAAGGGCGCATCGTCAGCATCGAGCCAGCTGACACACCGGAGGAGCGGCTCGGCCTGCTCATGACCGGTGGCGGCTCAGGTACGCGTACCGGAGCTGCCTAGTCGCGATCGATTGAGCCGAGCAGTCGGCTCAGCCCGGCGATCGTATCCAGGCGGTGCCAGCCCTCGCGTGGCAACGAGTCTTCCGGAACATGCTCGTGGTGCCAGGTCACGTGATAAGGGACGTGCACTGCACGCGCGCCCAGCGCGACCACAGGAACGATGTCGGATCTCAGCGAGTTGCCAACCATCACGAACTCACCGGGCTTGATGTCGCGCCGACGCAGCACGGAGCGGTATGAGTCAACGGTCTTATCGCTCAGGATTTCGACGCCCGTGAACAGATCGCCGAGGCCAGAGCGCGCCAGCTTGCTCTCCTGGTCGAACAGGTCGCCCTTGGTGATCAGCAGGAGCGAGTAGCGCGCACTCGCGTCGCGCAGCGCCTCCTCGACCCCGTCCAGCAACTCAGTCGGCGCCGTCAGCATCCGCTTGCCCCAACCGAGAATGACTTGAAGGTCGGCTGCTGGAATCCGCCCGTCGGTGAGCTCAATCGCAGTTTCCAACATTGAAAGCGTGAACGCCTTCACTCCATAGCCGTACAGGCTGAGGTTCCGCATCTCGACCTCGAACAGGTGGCTGTCGACGTCGGCGTCGGGTACGTGCCCGCGCACCAGCTCGCGCAACTCGCCTTGCGTGACATTGAAGCGCGACTCGTTGTGCCACAGCGTGTCGTCGCCGTCGAAAGCCAGCACCTTGATCGGCATCGAGCTCGATGATAGGCGCGGCCGGAGGCCGTCTTGTTCCCATTCCCGTCACCATGTTGCGATGGCTAAAGTCGTCGACCGGTCATCGGTGACGCGCGGTGGCGACCGTGTGATCCTATCGAAGACCACGCTCGCAGCCATCGCCGTCACCTTCCTGCTGATCGGCGTGCTGGCAGCGTCCTACGGCCCGTTGCTCGAGCACCTGGCACCGCGCTTCGGCATAAGCCTGCCGGAGGCAGGCAGCATTTTCAGCGCTCACTTCGCCGGCGGGCTGATCGGCGTGGTCGTCTCGATGTGGGCGATGGAGCGCGTCTCTGGCCGAATCGCCGTCTGGGCGGCGTTGGGCTGCCTTGCTGTCGGGTGCGCCGGTGTGGCGGTCGCGCCGTCGTGGCCCGCGTTCCTTGCTGGGGTGTTTGTAATCGGCTTGGGTTTCGGCGGTTTGGATCTCAGCCTGAACCAGCTCGTGGCCTTCAGCGAAGGGCCAAGGCGATCGGCCTTGCTCAATGGCTTGAACAGCGCCTACGGTTTTGGGTCGGTGGCCGGGCCGATCCTTATTTCGAGACTCAGCCAGGAACACTTGACTGCCCTGTACGGCGGCGCGGCAGCGCTCGCAGTCGTGCTGATCCCGGCCGTGGCCGGCATCCAGGGCCGCCTGCCCGTGGCTCCGCGGAAATCCAACCGCGACCCTGAATCCAATGGGGGGTCACGCCGAGGTGCGTTGCTGGTTGCCATCTTTGTCGTGGCTTTTGTCTTTTATGTGGGCATCGAGACAGGCGTTGGCGGGTGGATGCCCTCACACCTGGAATCGGTGGGACTTCGATCGTTGCAGGCTGCTTCGATCACGTCAGGCTTCTGGCTCGCCGTCGCGATAGGAAGGCTGCTGGCCACGCTCATTCCCGACAGCGTGCCTCCGCCGGTGATCGTGATCTCCGGTTCCGCCATCGCGTCGATCGCGCTACTAGTGGCGCTGAGCGGCCGTGCCGCACCCTTCGCGTACATCGTCACCGGCCTGGCCATCGCACCCATCTTCCCCACCGCCCTTGCCTGGCTCGCGAAGCTCAGGCCACGCGATTCGCGCGCCACCTCATGGATGTTTCCCGCAACGATGGTGGGCGGTGGCGTCATCCCACCGGCGATCGGTATCGCGATCGGGTGGTTCGGCATCGGCTGGGCGCCCGCCATCCTGTCGGCAGTCGCGGTCATAACGCTTGCTGCGTTCTTGCTGGCCGCAGCAAGGAGCCGGGAATAGTGCAGTCAAGGCATCAATTCAAGTTCGTATGAGTCAAACCCAGGCGCCCTCAATCCATGAGATCGAGCTGCCCATGCTGAACGGCAAGCCGGCCACGCTCTCGGCTTACGCAG
>DATCAV010000237.1:0-7013 GCA_036512415.1 Candidatus Dormiibacterota bacterium
ATCCCTGCCATCAGTCTTCAGTCCCGGCAAGGATGTAAAAGTCGCGCAAGTTGCTTGCCGCGGCCGGATACGACATGCGCGGGTAGTTTGACAGGCGAAAGCTGCGTGGCACCACCAGCTTGACTCGCAGTCGCTCTCTAGACTGCAACGGTGAGCCGCTTCATCGACCTGAGCCACCCGATCGAGGAGGGCATGGAAACCTACCGTCCGCTGCCAACGCCGCGCGTGGAGGTCCTCAATGACTACGGCGCGTCGCGGTACGGCGGGAAGTCCGAGTTTCTCATCGCCTCCCTGCACCTGTGCGGCAACACTGGAACGTACGTCGACTCGCCCCGCCATCGGTTTCGGGCCGGCACGGACCTTGCCGGCCTGGACCTCGAGCGCCTTGCGGCCGTCTCCTCGGGAGCAGGCCGGTTGCACGCGGTTCCCATCGCATGGGTCGGTGGCGCTACATTTCCAGTGCGGGCGTGGTGGCGGAGCAGTAGTTCAGTGGCTGGGGACGGCTGCCGGGAGAGATGAATGGACGACCAGACGACGAGCCGCCGGACGCGCTTTCGAACTCGCTATCGCAATCGCGGCTGCGGCTGCGGGTGTGCCGGGTTCTTCCTGGTGCTCACGGTTGGAATCCTCTTGAGCCTCTTCAACACTGGTGTCGGAATCGGGGTGTCGGTTCGAATTCCCTTTACCTCGAGCAACGTGACGATCGCAGGCTCTGTGGGGTCCAAGGCCAAAGCCATTGAAGCGCTGCCTCCGTACACCGAAGGGAGGCTAGGTGGAAACCAGAACTTCCTCAACAACTCGACGACCATGACCATCGGGCCTGCTGAGGGCACGGCCCTGGTGATCATCGGCAAGCAGGATGGTGCGCCCGCCTTCGACCTGCACCTTGAGGTCCGGTAACCCCGCGGCCATCGTGCACTCTTTTGATTCAGTGAGGCTACCGGCAGAGCGAACCGAAGTTGCTCCGGATGGGTCCGACGTTCGATTGCTGCTGGTCCTGCCTGCAGGGGGAATGGCTCATTTCAAGCTCGCGCCCGGTGAAACCTCCAGGGCGACTATGCACAGGACGGTCGAGGAGATCTGGTACTTCCTGACCGGGCGAGGCGAGATGTGGCGGGAGCAGGATGCCAGAGCAGAGATCATTGAGGTCTCGCCCGGCGTGTGCCTGACCATTCCTCTCGGCACCCGGTTCCAATTTCGGTCATTTGGCGACGAGCCCCTCGCAGCGATTGGTGCCACGATGCCACCCTGGCCCGGCGAAGGAGAGGCCATCGAGGTTCAGGGACCGTGGCAACCAACGGTGCCTCGCTGATCGGCTAGCTAGGTGGCTGATCGCTCCATTGCCTGCTCCATCTGCAAGCGCAGCATCCTGGTGCCGGCCGCCAACAGTCCCAGCTCGATCAGCCGGCCCTTCAAGCGCTCGTCGCCGGAAGGTCGTGACACGGGTCAGCCGGCCGGCTCGAATGGCTTCAGATGCTCGAGGTCGCCGATGCTCAAGTCCGCGAAGAGCGCGAGGTCGTCGCTTCGCTGCAGGAACCGCCGCGGCAAGATGACCTCCTCCTTCAAGACTCCATCCGGGAGTATCACCACGCCAATCAGCTCCTTGTTGTCGAAGAGCACGTCTTTCACGGTGCCGAGTCGCTTGCCGCTGTTGCCCAGCATGACGTTCTCGCCACCCTCGATCTCGAGCTCATCGGCACCTTTGTTGGCGACCTGTTCCAGGGACGCCGGTATGGCGGGCGAGGACGTCAATGCGCTGATCGCCTCTTCCGTAAGGCCCTCGGTGAAGGTTTCATCGCCGTATCGATAGCTGAGGTACGGCGGTAGCTTGCGGACGTCGGCGGCCGTAAGGGTCAGGACGATCCGCTCGTGCGCAACAGAGCTGACCGCACTGCGCGGCAGGATCACCTCATCGGCGAGCAACCATGATCCGGGCGAGAGCAGGTGACCCGTGAATCGCCGGCTCTCTTTCGCCACAAAGGCCCTGAGCGTCAGGTCGTTCTTGTCGACGATCAGCCGAGAGAGCTTGCCGATCTCGATCCCATCGCTCGAGTAAATGGCAGCCCCGAGGTGAAAATCCTCATCGTGTGACTCCGATTCGTTGGTGCCCACTGCTTTTAAGGCTACTCAGCGCGCCGGTACGCGATGTGCCATGTGGACGCTCCGGCCCAGCTTGAGGACGACGTTGCTTCCTTTGTGGCCGTGCCCGGCGGCGTCTTTCCACCTCGTGACCCATTTCCCGAGCCAGAAGTCGAAAGAGCTGTCACCTGGCTTCGGCTGCATCAGCCAGAGACTAGCGGGGTTCCGGACCTCACCGATGCGACGACGTCTGACACCCCCGTGCGTGGGCTTATTCAGAGGGTGCCGTGTTCAGGTCTCGCCTTCGACCCTGGGACAGTAGCGACACGATGATGAAGGCAACCGTCGCGTACAGGATTCCCCCGACGACATCGGCGACGTAGTGCTCGCCCAAATATACGACCGTGACCCACACAACGATCGCCCAAATCGATAGGGCAGCGCCTACAGCCTTGTTCCTTCTCCATGCTGCGGCGGCAGCCAGCACTGGAAAGCCGGCATGCAGGGATGGGAAGGCTGCATAGAGGTTGTAGTCGTGGTGCGAATAGATCCATGTCAAGTCGGACGGCAGGCCAGATCGCAGCACGGCGTCCTGCATGAGGTGCTGAACGGATTGCGGCTGAGCCAGCCAGGGCGGCGCTGTCGGAACCACCACATAAGTGACAAAAGCGAGAGCGCACAGCACGACAAGCGACAATCCGAAGCGATGAAAATCAGCCCGACTCTTGCTCCAGAGCCACGCGCCGACAGCGACGGGCAAGAGGAAGTGCGCCGAGTACACGAGGCTGCCGACGTCATCGATGAGGTCCGCATCCCCTAGATTCGCGATGGTTGCCTGCAGCACGAGAGTCGGCTCATAGCCGCCAAACAGAGCCCGCTCCACCCCAGCCAGGTTGTGCGGCGGCACCCCCAGCGTCGAGGCGAGGTCGCGCATCAGCTCGTATGCCAAGAGCACCACCACAAACGGCGCCCAACCCAGGAGCAACGCGACCGCTCGGTTACTTTCCCGCGCGACGGCCGGGCTGTTCATTCGCGACCCGCCAGGTTACGTGGGAGGTGCCGGAACGACGATGATCCGCCCGCCCTCGGGCGCCACATCGGCCGTGTCGAAGGTGGAGCGATCCAGGGCGACGACCTCGCCCTTAACCGCGGCGAGAAATCCATCAATCGGTTCGAGGAAGGAGATTGCAGGCGTCCGATAGTGCATCGGGACGACCCACGATGGATCGATCAGCTCGACCAGCTCGGCAGCCGCACGGCCGGCAATGGTCGCCATCCCGCCGACCGGGATGAAGAGCAGGTCAACTTTGCCGATCGCCGTCAACTGTTCAGGCCGCAGCTCTGCCTGGCCGAAATCGCCCATGTGGCAGACGCGCACGCCGCCCATCTCGAATACGTATATGACGTTCGCTCCGCGCTGCGTGCCGGCGACAGCATCATGTTCGGAGGCGACCCCGACGAGACGGCCGAGCTGCGTGTCAACCGTGCCCGCGGAGGAGCGGACCGTCTGCTTGACATCGGCAATGACCTGGACCGCGTTGTGATCCCCGTGTTCATGAGTGACCAGAAGCAGATCGGCGACCGCGTCGGCGATCGCTGGATAGCTCCAGGTCATCCCTCGCCCGCGCGCCGCCGCCATGTCGCCGAACGGATCGATAAAAACGGAATCGTGCCCAGCAGCGAGCGCGAACGCTGATTGGCCGTACCACCTCACCTGCACGGCATCACCTCGCCTGTGCCATCGGTTCGCCGACGACGGCAACGTCACCAACCGCGGGTTGGACGGCTAAGCGGCGCCGGCGATCGGAACCGCGCAGCGCGGACGTCACACCGGCGACTATGCACATCGCGACGCACGCCATCAGCGCTACTCGAATTCCTGTCACAAACGGCTGCGCCAAAAGGCCCGCGAAAAAATGGGGATCGCTGACTCGGGCTGCGAGCGCCGGCGGCAGTGCGGCCAGCGCGGACGACGGGATGAGGTGCGAGATAGGGTCGTACCCGAGCATGGCCGCGAAGATCGCGGCACCCGGTGGCAGGGACGCGATTCCATGCGCAAGGGGGAGGGGCAGGCCGGCCTGGGTGGCGCCTGCCTCCAAAGCCGGCCCAAGGTTCTGGGACAGGCTCGCGATGACGATGGTGAAGAAGATCGCAGTGCTCGCTGTCATGCCGGCGTTGAGCACCATCGAGCGCACGCCTGCTGCCGCCCCCCTTTGCTCCGCGGGTACGGAGCTCATGATCTGCGACGTGTTGGGGGCGCTGAAGAAGCCCATACCCGCGCCCATCAGCGCAAGGTAGGCGGCAAACACCGCGAGGTTGAAATCTGGCGGGAGAGTCATCAGCAGAGCTGCCGCGAGACCGGCGACCAGGATGCCGCCGGTGGCGAGGACGCGGGATCCGTAACGGTCGCTCAACCAGCCCCCGATCGGTCCGCACACGACGAATCCGAGCATGAGAGGCATGGTGTCGATGCCCGCATGCAGCGGGGTGTCGGCGTACGCGACGCCGTGCAGCGGCAGCCAGATGCCCTGCAGCCAGATGATGAACATGAACATCAGACCGCCGCGCGCGAGCGAGAAGAGAAAAGCCGCGACATTGCCGAAGAGGAAGTCCCGGATACGAAAGAGACCAAGGTCGAGCATCGGGTAGCGGACGCGGGTCTCGACGACGCCGAACACGGCAAGCAGCACGACGCCACCCGCAAGGGCGATCACGACGGTCGGGTTCGACCAGCCCATGGTTTGGTTTCCATAGGGTGTCAACGCTTCGGTCAGACCGAACATCAGGGCGAGCAGTCCGCCAGCGAATGTCACGTTGCCGAGCCAGTCGATCCGCTGCGCCTGCCGCTTGCCGATCTCGTGGAGAGCCAAGTAAGCCCAAACCGACCCAACGACTCCGACGGGCACGCTGATCAGGAAATCCAGCCGCCAGTTGATGGCGGCGAGGATACCGCCCAGCACGACGCCGATCACGTTGCCGGCGATGAAGGCGATCTGGTTGATGCCAAGCGAAAAGCCGCGCTGTCCGGGAGGGAAGGCATCGGTAAGTAGCGCGATGCTGTTCGCGAACAGGCAAGCGCCGCCCAGCCCTTGCAGCATCCGAAACGCAATGAGCTCGATCGCGCCGAGGGTGCCGACCGACGGGGTTAACGCGCACAGCAGCGAGCCGACCGTGAAGACGATGAAGCCCAGGTTGTAGACCCGCACGCGGCCGAAGATGTCGGCGATGCGTCCGAACGTAACCAGCAGCACGGTAGTGACCGCCGAGTAGCCCATCAGCATCCAGAGCAGCAGGTTCGACTGGCCTGGCGCCAGCGGATCGACCTGCAAGCCGGAGAAGATGGCGGGCAGCGAGATGAGAACGATGGTCTGGTTGATCGCCGCCATCAGCATCCCGATCGTCGTGTTGATCAGGACGATCCATTTGTATTCGAGTTTCACGCTTCGACCGCCACCGCCAACAGCTCGCGTTCGACCTGCCTGACGGCGGCGTTGAACTCGCGCAGGGCCGAGGTGATCCGTTCCCTGTCGGCTGGTTTCATTCGGTCGACTGCGAGGCGGAGGGCGGTTCCCTCCAGGAAAGGGATCGCGCTCAGGAGCTGTCTCCCTTCATTCGTGAGAGTTGCGACGACTTTTCGGCGGTCGTCAACATCGCGCTGCCGTTGGATCAGGCCACGCTCTTCGAGCCGATCGACAAGCCTGGTTATCGACGGAGGCGCAAGTGAGAGCTCGGTGCCGAGCTGGCCGAGGGCCTGCGGCTGTCGGGCCAGACGCCGCATGACCCTCACCTGCACGAGGGTCAGCTCGGCCGCGTGCCAAATTTGCGTTTGGAGGGCCTCGCTCAGGGTGACCGAGTCCAGATACGCGCGGAGCAGGGCGGTCCGCGAGTCCTCTGGGTTAGTTGCCGTCACGGCAATATTATACAAACCGCCAAACGACGCTCGGATAGCCCTACGCGTGCTGCGTGTTTTCTCTTGGTGCCACGCGACCGCGTACGGCCCAGGCTCGGCAAGTAAGCGTGATCGAGCCGTCGGCAGCAATTGGAATTCGGGCTTGAACGAGCTCTTTGACTTTCGCCCTACGCTCCGGTGACAGCGTCGCGAGATATCCCGGCGCCGACGCCTCGCCGCTCAGAAACGGCGTCCAGTACTCTTCGAAATTCGCGAATCGATCGGTGACGTCGATGGCCTGCTCGACCACTGACGAGAGGCCTGCAGTCTCGAAGGCCGACTGCAAAGCGCCCGCGGCGCACAAGGGAAACCGCACGCCTTCGTCCTTTATGCGGGCAGCGGGATCCTCTTCGACGGCGGCGTCCCAGAAGTGGCGCAACAGCGCCATTTGATCCCCGTAATCCCAAACGTAGGCGCCGATCAGCCCTCTCGTTGCGGTGACCTCAGCCGCCGCGCGCAGCGCGCCGACGGCGTCGGGCACGAAATTCAGGACCAACCCCGAGACGACTGCGTCAGCGGCCAGGCCCAGCAAGCGCACATCCTGGTCGGTTCCGCGCCTGAAGTCGGCCCGAGGGTCGGTGATCGACGAGCGAGCGTAGTCGAGGTAGCCTTGCGACGGATCGAGAGAGATCACCCGGTTCGGTGTCGCCATGCGCAGAATCGCCCCGGTCAGCTCCCCGGTGCCGCAGCCAACATCGACCCACGTCGCGCCGCTGGGCACACCCAACCAGGGGACGAACTCGGCTGCGACGAGCCGGCTCCAACGGCCGACGAATCCGTCATATGCCGCGCCGCTCGACCATCGAAACTCAGAGCTCAGCGGCGTCCTCGCGGCAAAAGCCAGAAGCCTGTGGACTCGACCTGGGCGCTGTCTCCGGTGCCGACGATGGCCGCGGTGCGGCCGTCCCGGTTCAACAGGAAAGCGCTGGGCCATGTCACCGCCGCGCCGACCAGGTACCCGAGCGGGTCTGACCTGAGGCCGGTC
>DATCAV010000238.1:0-3315 GCA_036512415.1 Candidatus Dormiibacterota bacterium
CGCGCCACAGGCCTCCCGGCTGGACACGGGCGCCCGGTCATCGAGACTTTCCCTCGCGTGGCGATGGCGATCGCGGCGCTGACGCTGGTCGCGGGGCCCGGGCTGGCGGCGATCCAGTCGGCATTCGCCAACCCAGCCCAGGCCGACGTGATGCCCCTCCCACCGGGTTCGGTCAGCGGCGGGCTCACATCGGTGGTCACTGTGTCGACAGTCCTTCCTGTCGTCGCGCTCTTCGTGCCCTTGCTGATCATCGGCGTGGTCGCTTTTGGCGCGGCGGGCATCTCGCTCATCCGGACCCAGGCACGGCCTTCGCTGTTCCCTCTCCCGTGGGCCGGCGCAATCGACAGCTTGCGACGGGCAGCTGCCTCGGCGTCCCTGCCTGAGCAGTACCGCTCCATCCTCGACCTCCGCGCCTTCGAAGCCGCAGCGTCGAGTGGGCGCCCGCTGGTCTGGCTCGCCTCGCTCGCAGCGCTGGCCTTCGCCGTGACTCGCTAGTGCCGCACCTCAGTTGATCGCGGCTGCGTTCCTGGCCTGGCTCGGGGCTGCATTTGTCGTGCTGTCCGACGGGCGCCGCGGACTGGCGCTCGGACTGGTGTTGGTCACCGCCGGCCTGGCGGTGCTGGCCTGGCCGGCCGGGATGGCGTTGGGCGCTGTCGCGATCGGCGCCGGAGGCCTGGTGGCCGCCGGCCTGTGCTGGCGATCGGGCCCGCCCGCCTGGGGGATCATGCCGGCGGGCTCGACACCTCGCACCGTCCTCTGCATCGCCTCCGGCCTGCTCGGATTGTGGGTGGCATCTTTGGTCACGACTGGAACCGGGGCCCCTCTTCGCTTCGCCGTCCTGGTGGTCGTGGGATTGATGGCAGCGCGAATCCTGATCAGCCGCGACTCCGGCGTCGTGCTGGCCGGCCTCGCCGCCCTCGCCCTGGCGTTGGCGGTGGCTCCCGGCCTCGCAGCGCAGTCACCGGGCCCTGTCCCGGCGATCATCGGAGCGCTGGTCGCGGCAGGCGTCATGTTCGTTGCCGGCCCGCCGGCACCCGGGCTCTCTCGCGCCGCTTCGCCGGCGCCTGCGGACAAAGATGCAGCCTGAGCTGCTCCTCGCCGCCACCGCGGCGCTGGGCCTCGCGGTTGTCTTCGCTCCCCCTCGGGTTCCACGCGCAGACCTGCTCACCTGGGGCCTGCTGGGGCTTGCCGCCATGGCCGCGATGGCGATCGCGCCAAGCCTGGACGTGGTCATCTTGATCCTGCTCGTGCTCGCCGTCCTGCAAGCGCGCCTGGCTTCGAAACGGGATTTCGCCACGCGACTTCGCGCCCCGATCCTGGCGGTAAGCCTCATGGCGCTGGGCGTCGCGTTCGAGCGGATGCAGGGTCCGGTGGTGCTCGAGCGCTTCGGCGCGGTCGGCATCGTGGCGGGCCTCGCGGCCGCGGTCGGGTTGCTCCCGTGGGCCCATGAGTTCGATCCCGAGGAATCGGTGGTTGCATCGCCGATCCCATGGATTGCCTTCGTCGGCCCCCTCCTCGCGGCGACTGTGATCTCGCAGTCAAGGGGCGTCGTGCCGGCGGACGCGGGCGACGCGTTCGGGGCGATGCTCATCGGCCTGGGCCTCCTGAACATGCTCTGGGGGAGCGTTGGTTCCTGGCGGACCGAGGGTGATGCCGCGGCCTGGCGCTATTCATTCATGGCCGATTGGGGGCTCGCGCTGTGCGGGTTCGGCCTAGCGATCGCCGACGGCCGGGCCGCTGCCCTGATCATCCTGTTCAGCATCGTCCTCGGCCGGCTTCCCCTTTATCTCTGGTCTCGGCAGGCCATTCGCGAGAAGGTGCCCACGGACGGGCCGATCAACCTGGTCGTGGCCGCGGTGCTCGCGGGCTCAGCACCCTTCGCGGGCTTTCCCGCCCGGGTCTTGCTGCTGCGCGGCGCCACACAGCTTTACTGGCCGCTTGCGCTTGTGCTGGCCGCATTGATGCTGCTGTGGCTTCCCGCTTCGCTGCGCCTCGGGCGCAGCATGGGCGTGCCGCGGGGAAGGCAAACGGTGGGCGTGGCCATCGTGCTCGCGGTCAACGTCCTGCTCGGCGTCTTCCCTCAACCCCTGCTCACCCTGGCAGGCCTGTGATGGACTCCTAGATGGCGCAGCTCCTCGCGTCGCTCGCCACGAACGCAGCAGCGCTGGTCCTTTATCCAGGTCTGCTTGCAGCCGCCGTCTTTGGTGGCGTGGCCGAGATCAGCTGGCTGAGCTTGACGATGGGCGGCTGGGCATCGCCCGATCTTCCGCGGCGACGGCCCACGCCGGTCCTGGCGACGGTGCTGCTGTGCTCGATCCTCGCCGGCGTGCAGCTGGCTGCACCGTTCAACCCGGTCCCGTCGGCGGAGCGCAGCGTGGTGGTGGCGGCAATCGCGCTGGCCTTCACCGCCTGGGCGGAGCTCGCGCTCACGGTCGAGCTCGTGGTTGAACCTCGGTGGCTTCTCATCGTGCAGTTCTGCTGGCTGCTTGCCGTCCTTGCTCCGGCTGTGCAGCCGGAGACGCTCCGACCGCAGGTCCTGGGCAACATGCTGGTCCCCGCCTTGCTTCCACTGAAGGTGGCGTGCGGCGCCCTCTACGTTCTCTGCCTGCCGGCCCTGCTCCGGTTGTGGCCATTCGCGCCGCCGGGCGATCGCCGGGCCCGGCGGCGCCTCGATGCCGCCCGGTCCCTTTGCTGGTTCCCGTACTGCGGACTCTTCACGACGCTGTTCTTTCCACCGCCCGCCGACGACCTGCTCGGGCTCTTGCGCTTTTTCGGCATCACCGCCGTCGTGGCCGCGCTCGCCATGGGAGCCGGTGTCGTGATGCAGCGCCGTGGCGCTGTCCTTGCTCGCGGGCTCTACATGCGTGCCATCGGGCCATACGCGCTGGTGGTCCTCGTTGTGGCGGTGGTGACGTCGTTGAAGTTGAGGTAGCCGCGGTTGGGACGACGCTTGAGAGGCAAGTGCGACGCGAGAAAGGAATGGGAAGAGGGTGTGGTGGTGGGGCTTTAGAGGCGCGAGGGGCGCTCGAAAAGGGACTGGGAAAAGGGGTGTGGTGGCGCGGCTGGGAGGCTAGAAGGGCGTGGGTAAAGGACTGGGAAGAGGGTGTGGTGGTAAGGCTGGGAGGTCTGGATGAGGCTGGGAGTGGGTGCGCATTTTGCGCAACTTTTTGAGTCAATTTGCTTGACAAGCGAACGTATGTTTGGTAGTCTGTTTCTATGCTCGCGACGCAAGACGTCTGTGTCTCCAACGACCTCCTGCGCCAGCGTCTGATTCAGCGCCGGCGGGTGATCGACCTCCAGGAGCTGGCCTTCGCG
>DATCAV010000239.1:0-4568 GCA_036512415.1 Candidatus Dormiibacterota bacterium
CGCTGAATGGCGCGACGGTGACCAACCTGGCCAGCCACGAGCCGAGCCTCGAAGAGGTCTTCCTCACCTACTACCGACCCGATGCGCCGACCGAAGCAATAGCTCGATGACGGCGATCCGGCTGGCCCTGCGGCTGGGGCAATGGGGCTTGATCGGCTTCGCCATCGTCGGCTTCATCGCCACCTTCATCAACGCCGTCGCCTTCTACGCGGTGGCCGGGCATACCCAGGCTGAACGCGAGGCTTTCGCCAAGTCCTTCTCGCAGATCGCGGCCCAGCTCACAGTCCTGCTGCCGCCTGCCATGCGACTGGACACCGTCGGCGGCTACGTGCAGTACCGCGCGTACGGATCGCTGGTCATCGTTTTTTCGATCTGGGCCCTCGCCTCCGCCAGCGGAGCCGCGCGAGGCAATGAGGAGCGCGGGCTCGTGGAGGTGATTCTTGCGTCAGGCCTCTCTCGAGTGCGAGCTCTTGCAGCGCACGTGGCAGCTTTTGCGATCGCCAGCTTCGTCGCGGCCCTGGCCGCGAGCGCCGGCCTCATGGTCGGCGCGATCGCGGGTCAAGAGTCCTTTCCGATTGGTCCCGCAATCGAGGCCGCGGTGTTGCTGGCGGCGATCGCTGTCAGCTGCTATTCGTTGGTGCTGCTGGTCGCCCAGCTCGTGGCGCCGCGGATGGCGACAGGAATCGCAGGCGCCGTGCTCCTCGCTCTCTTCTTGCTCAACAGCCTCAGTCGCACCTTCGACTCACTGCACACGCTGCGGTGGCTTTCACCCTTTCGCTACTACGAGCTGAGCACGCCTCTGCCGCCCGGCGGCAACTTCGATGTCACCGCCACCCTGGTTCTCGTCGGCATCGCCATCGTGGCCGGCGGCCTTGCGGCGCTCGCCTTCCAGAAGCGCGACCTCGGATCCGCGCTGTTTGCGCTTCGAGCTTCGGCGCGACCTCCGACCTATGAGCCATCGCGCGCGCTCGTTTGGCGGATTCCCATCGTCCGCGACGTGTATGACAGGCGACTCGGCCTCGCAACCTGGGCGGTCGGTGTGTCGGCGATCGCTGCCTTGTTCGTCGTCCTCACCAAGACCATCGTCCAACCCCTCCTGTCGATCCCCGGCCTCGCCGCGTATTTCGCTGCCATTTTGCACGGACCGATTTACCAATCGTTCCTGTCCTCCCTCTGGTTTGGGGTCGCGCAACTTCTGATGGCGGGGTTCGCGATCACCCAGGTGGCGCGCTGGTCGGCGGAGGACACCGACGGTCGCCTCGATCTGATCCTCAGCAACCCCGTATCGCGGACCCGTGTGGTAGTCGAGCGCGCCCTCGTGCTGGCGCTTGGAGCCCTGATCATCGCGGCGGTGAGCGGGGTTGCGGTTGGCCTCGAGTCGCACTACCAGTCGATCGACCTCGATGGCGGCCGCCTTGCCCAAGCCTCGCTGATGCTGGTTCCTTTCACTCTCGTGTTTGCTGCAGTCGGCGCGTTGCTTGCCGCGCGCCTCCCGCGCGCGACCGTCGGCATCCTCGGCATATTTGCTTTCGCGAGCTATCTGATGCTCCAGATCGGGCCTCTCTTCAAGCTCCCGGACTGGGTGCAAAACCTATCCGCGTTCAAGCTCTATGGCCAGCCTCTAACCGAGGGGATCGACCGGACCGGCCTCGCGATCATGCTGGCGATCGTGCTGGTTGGGTTCTGGACCTCGGCGATCGTCATGCAGAGGCGGGACGTCGGAGCCTGACACCTACGAAAAGTAGCCAGGAGCTGCGCCTTTCCCTATAAAATCACCAACATGGCGCGATCAATGTGGAAAGGCGTCGTCTCTTTCGGGATGGTCTCGATACCGATTCGCCTGTACAACGCGACGGAATCGAGCGCCAAGGTGTCGTTCCGCCAACTCTGCCCCGACCACAAGTCGCCCATCACCTACAAGCGCTGGTGCGCCGAGGGTGACCACGAGGTCGCCTACGGCGAGATCCTCAAGGGCTACGAAGTCGGCAAGGATCGCTACGTGCTCATCGACGACAAAGACCTCGACAACCTTCCGCTCGCGACCGCGCACAGCATCGACATCACTGAGTTCGTGCCCGCCGATGACATCGAGCCTGGCCTCTACTTCAAGAACGCGTACTACATGGAGCCAGAGGAGCTGGGCAAGAAGCCTTATCAGCTCCTGCGCAAAGCGCTCGAGGCAACAGGTCGCATGGCGATCGCCAAGATCGCGCTGCGCGACCGCGAGCATCTGGCCGCCCTGCACTCTCACGGACCGGGCCTGCTCATGAACACGCTGAACTGGCCCGACGAGATTCGCTCGGTCGAAGGCCTGAAAGGCCTCGATGGCGACGTGAAGATCAACCCGAAAGAGCTCGAGATGGCCAAGGCCTTGATCGAGAGCCTTGCCGACACGTTCGATCCGTCGCGGTACAAGGACGAGTACAAGGAAGCGGTGATGAAGGTGGTGCAGGCCAAGATCGACGGCGAGGTGATCGAAGCCCCCACGGCGCCGCAGACCGCGAAGGTGATGGACCTGATGGAGGCCCTGAGGGCCTCGGTCGAGCAGGCCAAGAAATCACGGAAGACGGGCGGCCGGGAAGCAGCCCCCGCCGAAGTCAAAAAGGCACGCCGCAAGGCGTCTTAATTAAATAAGGCGCGATCCTCCCCGCTTGCCGGGGAGGTGTCGCTCGGAGAGCGACGGAGGGGACGCCCGCACCCAAGTGGATCCCCGTGCGAGGGCTACTCTGAGTGCAATGACTTCGGATCCCGATCAACTTCAAATCGCTCTCGAGAGCTTTCCGGCCGAGCTCAGGCCGATGCAGGCCGCCGCCGCGGAAGCTCCCTTCAGCTCGCCCGACTACCTCTTCGAGGTCAAGTGGGACGGGCTCCGCTGCCTCGTGTTCCGCGACAGCGACGGCCGCGTGCGTCTCCAGGATCGCGGCCTCAACGATCTCACCGCTGACGTGCCCGAGGTGATCGCAGCGGCGAAGCGCATCCCGCCTGGCAGCGTGATCGACGGCGAGCTCGTGGCCACCGACAACGACGGGCGGCCCGACTATCCCCGCCTGCGCCAGCGGCTGACCGGCGGCGCCGCGCTGCGCGAGCAGATTCCCGTGGCCTACCTCGCTTTCGACGCGCTTTACCTCGAGGAGAAGCCGCTGATGCGCCAGCCGGTGTTGAGACGGCGCGCGCGACTGCAGAAGACGGTCGAGCCGGGCGGCCACATCTTCGTGCCCGACCACATCGACGAGGACGGGGTCGAGCTTTTCGAAGCCTGCCTCGAGCGTGGCCTCGAAGGCGTGGTCGCCAAGCACAAGCAGAGCCCTTACGTGGCCGGCCAGCGCAGCCCATTCTGGCTCAAGGTGAAAGCCGTCAAGTCGGATGACTTCGTCGTCATCGGATGGACCGGTGAACGGCCTTTCGACGCCCTGGTCGTCGGCTACCACGAGGACGGCCGATTGCTGCCCTGCGGCACGGTGGGCGGCGGTTACGACGACGCGGCGACCAAAGCCGTGGCCGAGGCCCTCGCCGCACTCGCCACCGAGACATCACCACTGGAGCCGCCGCCGATCATGACCAAGCCGGTCCACTGGGTACGGCCTGAGCTCGTGGTCAGCGTGCGCTACTCGGAATGGTCGCCTGACGGAACGCTGCGTTTTCCGATCTTCAACGGGCTGCGGCCCGAAGTCCATCCTGCGGAAGCGGTGCGACATCGGCCACGCGTCGTGATCTCGGGCCATGTGAAGCCCGGCTCGCTGGCTTACGAGCTCACACGATTCCCGTTCTGACGCGGCAATGATAAAAGAGCTTCGCGCCGTGGCGGAACCCGGATTCGACGTCGTTACCGGGGCCTTCAGCTACACGGGGCGCTTCATCGCGCGCAAGCTGCTGGATGACGGCAGGCGCGTGCGCACCCTCACGAACCATGCCCAGCGTCCCGGCGCATCCGAGGTTGAGGTCGACGTGGCGCCCCTCAAGTTCACCGACCGCGCCGGTCTCGTCGAAAGCCTTCGCGGCGCGGACGTCTTCTACAACACTTACTGGGTTCGCTTCCACCATGGCGGCATCGGCTTCGGCGACGCGGTCGCCAACACGCGAATTTTGATGTCGGCCGCCGCCGAAGCCGGCGTGCGCAAAGTGGTGCACATCAGCGTCAGCAACCCGTCTGTCGAGTCGCACCTCGACTACTACGCGGGCAAGGCGCGTACCGAAGAGATAGTTCGCGAGTCGGGTTTGCAGTGGGCGATCGTCAGGCCGACCCTCATCTTTGGGCCTGGCGACATCCTCATCAACAACATCGCCTGGCTGCTCAGGCACATGCCGTTCTTCGTGATCCCCGAGATGGGCCTCTACCGGGTTCAGCCAGTCGCGGGCGAAGACGTGGCGGAGATCGCAACGTGGGCTGCCGGCCAGGCCGACAACGTGGTGGTGGACGCAGCCGGCCCGGAGATCATCACTTATGCCGAGCTGGTGCAAAGCATCGCCATCGCCGTGCGCCGGCGGCCGCGCATATTGAATCTGCCATCGACATTGACGCTGGCGGCCGGCCATGTAGTCGGCTTGTTCGTCCGCGACATCGTGCTCAC
>DATCAV010000240.1:0-4151 GCA_036512415.1 Candidatus Dormiibacterota bacterium
AGCTTGTCCTTCAAACGCTGGATATGGAACGCGTTGCGGGTGCCGTCGGGGAGGACGCGAGGCAGTAGGAAGCAGGAAAGTCCGCCCGGCGCCTGGGCCAGTACCAGGAACGCGTCGCACATCGGCGCGGAGCAGAACCACTTGTGGCCGGTGAGCTCGTAGTCGCTGCCGCTCGTCGGTGTGGCGTGCGTCGTGTTGACGCGGACGTCGGAGCCGCCTTGCTTCTCGGTCAACGCCATCCCGAAGAGGACGCCGCGCTTGGTTTCGTGCGGGCGCAGGCCGGGGTCGTAATCGAGTGTCGTGATCAGCGGCTCCCATTCGGCGGCGAGGTCCGGTTGCTTGCGCAGAGCCGGAACCGCGGCGTACGTCATCGACACCGGGCAGCCGTGGCCGCCCTCCACCTGCGACCACACGTAGAAGCCCGCAGCGCGCGCGACGTGCGCGCCGGGACGCGGCTCGCGCCATGGGAGGGCGTGAAGGCCGTGGCCGATGGCGACTTCCATCAAGCGATGCCATGCGGGATGGAACTCGACCTCGTCGATGCGATTGCCAAACCGATCGTGGGTCCGGAGCACCGGTGGGTTCGAGTTGGCCTGGAAGCCCCAGGCGATCGCCTCCTCGGTGCCGGCGAGCTGGCCGAGCTCGCTGACCCAGTCTTGAGCCCAGCCGGCGCCTTCGCGCTCGAGCGCCTCGCGCAGCGGCGCATCGGCTTGGAAGAGGTTGTAGTCGACCAAGGGTGGCGGCTGGTTGAGGGCTTCAGCCAACTTCTTCTGCCAGCTCAGCAACCAGCCGCAGCTGTTGTTTGCGGGTGTCGTTGTCCATCGCCGTCGGGGCGACTATCAACGTGTCGACCCCAGCGTCACGGTACGCACGGATTCGCTCCCGCGCCTGGTCTCGCGGGCCGACGATGCTCACCGCGTCGATCAGCGCTTCCGGCAGGGCCATCGCCGCTTCGCTCTTCCTGCCTTCGAGGTACAGGTCCTGGACCTCTCGCGCCGCCGCTTCGAATCCATATGTCGAGACTAGCCTGTTGTAGAAGTTCTGCTCCCGCGATCCCATGCCTCCCACGTAGAGGGACAGCATCGGCCTCATCGCGTCGCGTGCTGAGCCCAGGTCATCGCCGATCATCACGTTGACCGAAGGACAGATCCTGAAGTCATCGAGCGATCGGCCGGCGCGCGCCGCGCCCTCCTCGAGGGGAACCCTCAGCGTCGAGGTGTGCTCCGGGGAGAAGAAGACAGGCAGCCACCCGTCGGCGATCTCGCCGGCCAGCGCGACGTTCTTCGGCCCGAGCACCGCCAGGTAGATGGGGATCCTGGCCTGAGCCGGCTTGATCGTGAGCTTCAGCACCTTGCCCGGACCGTTGGGCAGCGGCAGCTCGAGCGTCTCGCCATGGAACTCGACCTTCTGGTGCGCCAGGGCCATGCGCACCACCGCCACGTACTCTCGAGTTCGCTGCAGCTGCTTGGCGAATCTGACCCCGTGCCAACCCTCCGACACCTGAGGTCCTGAGGAGCCCAGGCCCAGGATGAACCTGCCCCCCGACAGCTGGTCGATCGTCGCGGCCGTCATTGCCGTCATCGCCGCGCTGCGGGCGGGGATCTGGAATATCCCGGCTCCCAGCTTGATGCGGGTCGTGCCGGCCGCGAGCCACGCCAGGACCGTGGCCGCATCCGAGCCGTAGGCCTCGGCCGTCCAGACCGAGTCATAACCGAGGTCCTCGGCGGTCCGGGCGATGTCGAGCTGGTCTGCTGCAGTGAGGCCGAAGCCCCAATAACCGACGCTCACACCGAGTTTCACCGATCTATTCTTGTCCATGTCGGCGGTCAATCGATCTACGGAGGTGTGCGCTGGTCGATATGACCGGATTCATGTTCATCGGCTCGATCTTCGCGGTGCTGGTTGTGGGCGCGATCGCCGTGGTGGCCTTCTTGGTCTTGCGCACCCAATCGCCCTCTCCCGCAACGCACCCTTCGGCGGGCGAGACGCCGCTCCAGATCCTCGACCGCCGCTTCGCCTCAGGCGAGATCAACGCCGAGGAGTACAAGCGGGCGCGCGACCTCCTGACGGGAGGCGGTCCGAAAACCTAGCGGGCCTACTTCCCGGTCACCAGCAGCGTGATCAGGAACACGTTCAGGCTCACGATCACCGCTACCACGCCAGTCGCGATCATCGTCGTCACCCGGTGGTTGACCAGCGTGCCCATGAGCCCACGGTCGCGGCAGAACAGGAGCAGCGGGATCAGGGCGAACGGAATCCCGAACGAGAGCACGACCTGGCTGAGCACCAGGGCGCGGGTGGGATCCACCCCGATCGCGATCACGACGAGCGCCGGCGCCATGGTGATTGCTCGGCGCAGGAATAGAGGGATCTGGCGGCGGATGAAGCCCTGCATCACCACCTGGCCGGCGAGGGTCCCGACCGATGACGAGGACAGACCCGAGGCCAGCAGTCCTAGCCCGAAGAAGATGTCAGCGCCGTGGCCAAGTCTTGCCCCAAGCGCCGTGAAGGCCTGATCGAGACCATTGATCGGGCCAACACCCTGTCCATAGAAGGCGGCTGCCGCGATCGTCAGCATCGCGAGGTTGATCAGGCCGGCGACACCCATCGCGATGATCACGTCCCACCGCTCGAAGCTGAAGATCTTGTGCTGCTCGGCATCGGTTGCACCCACCACACGCCGTTGCGTAAGGGCGGAATGTAGGTAGATCACATGCGGCATCACGGTGGCGCCGAGGATGCCCGCCCCGAGCAGGACGCTCTCCGTGCCGTCAAACCGCGGCGTGATCAGTCCGGTGACGACGCCTGAGGCAGAAGGTTCGGCAAGGATGACCTCGAACGCGAACGCGGCCACGATCACCCCGACAAGCCCTGTGATCACAGCCTCGAAGCCGCGAAAGCCGCGCGACTGAATCGCGAGGATGCCAAACGCGGCGAACGCGGTGATGATGCCGGCGACGAACAGGGGCACGTCAGGAAACAGAAGGTGAATGCCGATGGCGGCGCCGATGAACTCGGCGAGGTCGGTGGCCATCGCAATGACCTCCGCCTGGATCCACAGGCCGAACACGACCCTGCGGGGAAACTTCTCCCTGCAAACTTCTGCAAGGTTCATGCCGGTCGCGATGCCGAGTTTCGCGCTCATCGATTGGATGAGCATCGCCATCAGGTTTGCCGTCAGGACGACCCACAGGAGCATGTAGCCGTACTGCGCGCCGCCCGCCATGTTGGTGGCGAAGTTGCCAGGATCGACGTATGCGACGGCGGCCACGAAAGCGGGACCGAGGAAGGGAACCAGCGCTCGGAGGCCGCGCGTCTGGCCTGTGAGCGCCTTTTCCGCGGCGCGAAGGACACGCTCCTCACCGGGAAGCGCGACGGCGACGGGGTCGGGCACAGATACGGGAGGCTTGGTGCTCCGAGCCGGGTCGACCGGCTTCGGCGCCGGGGCCTCAACGGCCACTTTGGCGTCCTCCCTCGACGAATATGGCCCGGGCGAGCCCAAGCGGGACGCTCATCCGCCGGCCCTTGATGCGGACCACGATCGGGCTCTCGTACTCGCTCACCGACACCACCTCGAGGCGCGTTCCGGGCATCAGCCCGCGGCGCTCGAGCTCGCGGAGGCGGGCAGCGTCGTCGTCCGACACTCCCTGCACGACCACCTTCTCGCCGGCGCGGCACTCGCTCAGGGGGCGCTCGCTCAAGGACCGTACCTTGCCGCTGGCGCTCGGGATGGCGTGACCGTGCGGGTCGAGCTCGGGCCGGCCGAGGAGATCGAAGATGCGCTTCTCCATTCGCTCCGAGATCACGTGCTCGAGGCGCTCGGCCTCATCGTGCACCTCGTCCCAGCTGTAGCCCAGCACCTGGACGAGGAACATCTCCAGCAGGCGGTGATGGCGCACCAGCTCCAGAGCCACCTTGCGGCCCTCGCGGGTCAGCTGCTGGCCCTTGTATCGGTCGTGCTCGACCAGGCCCTGCGTGGTGAGGCGGGTGACCATCTCGCTGACCGACGGCGACGAGATGCCCAGGCGCTGAGCCAGGTCGCGGGTCGGCACGGGTCGCTGGTCACCGTGCAGGTTATAGAGCGCCTTGAGGTAGTCCTGCTGCGCGCGGGTGAAAGCAGCGCGCCGGAAGAGCTCGACCAAACTAGGAGG
>DATCAV010000241.1:0-6536 GCA_036512415.1 Candidatus Dormiibacterota bacterium
CCACGGTGTTTCCCTCGAGCGGGCCGGCCGCGCCGCGGGCTTGCCGATTCACGTGCACGTATGCATGCAGGAGCGGATCGAAGCGATCGATCGCAGCCAGGTGGGCCAGCACCACGTCCGTGGGGCCGAGGTCGCCGGCCGCAGTGCGATGGGCGATCTCAACCGCCGAGAACCAGGCCGCAGAGCCCTCGTTCAACTCGGTGTTCGACTGATCGCCACGTTGCCCAAGAGCATTGAGAGTTTAGGCGACGCCTGATCATCGGCGCGCTACCATCATGCGCGCTGTGACCTATTCGATCGTCGCGCGCGACAGGAAAACCGGCGAGTTCGGCGTCGCAGTGCAGTCGCACTATTTCCAGGTCGGCCCAGTCGTTCCGTGGGCGCTGGCCGGCGTCGGGGCGGTCGCAACCCAGTCGCAGGTGAACATCAGCTACGGACCGTTGGGCCTGGAACTGCTGCAGGCGGGCTGTACGGCAGAGCAGGCGCTTCGCGCGCTGATCGCTGCCGATCCCGGGGCAGAGCTACGTCAATGCGCGATAGTCGATGCGGCTGGAAACGTGGCCGCGCACACCGGCGCGAGGTGCATCCCGGCCGCCGGACACCTACTTGGCGACGGCTTCAGCTGCCAGGCGAATCTAATGGAGCGGGACACCGTATGGGCAGCGATGGCGGCCGCGTATACGTCGACGGAAGCGCCTTTCGCCGAGCGGATGATGGCTGCACTCGAGGCCGCCGAGGCGGAGGGTGGGGACATCCGCGGGAGGCAGTCGGCAGCGATGCTCGTGGTCTCGGGAACCGGCACGGGAAGGTCCTGGGAAGACAGGCTCATCGACCTCCGAGTCGAGGACGCGCCGGAGCCGTTGCAGGAGCTCCGTCGACTCGTTCACATCAGGCGGGCCTACGCGGCGGATGCCGAAGCCGACCACCTCGACGAAGCCGGAGACGGTGCGTCAGCCGCCGCCAAGAGGCAGGAGGCTTTCGAGCTGGCGCCGGAGATTGTCGAGCTCCGTTTCTGGGCCGGCGTGGCGATGGCGACGTCAGGCGACCTCGATGGCGGTAGTGCTTTGATAGGCGAAGCAGTCAATGAGGACGCCAGGTGGTTGGAGACTCTTCGAAGGCTGGTCACCGTAGATCGCCTGTCCGCTGAACAGGCCGCGGCCATCGAAGCCCGCGTCTCCAAGTAAACTTCACGAGTCTTGGGGAAATCAAAAGGTCCACGTCGAGGTCCGCGAACGCCGAAAGCGCGCAAGGTCGACCGCGACGATGGAGACCAGAAAGAAGCAGCGGTCGTGATGGACGCCGTCGTCGCGCAGGCATTGCCCAACGCGATGTTCGAGGTCGAGCTCGAGAACGGGCACAAGCTCATCGCCTACGCGGCGGGTCGCATGCGTCGCTACTTCATCCGCATCACGCCTGGCGACCGGATCCGCGTGGAGCTGTCGCCCTACGACCTGTCGCGAGGACGCATCGTCTACCGGTATCGCGAGTAGCTTGACCCCCGACATCGCCGCCGTGCTGGGCTCTGCCCGCGTCTTCGACCTCGAACAGCTCCGTTATGCAGGAGCGCCATCGCACCCCGCCCACGCTCCCGGCTTCAACTACTTCCTGCATCGCCACCACGCCCCCGGCGCCCCGGAGGCGCGGACGGGAGCCTCCGGCATCGTGGTCATGCCCGAGCACTCGGGCACCCACATCGACGCGCTCGCCCACCAGGCCGAGAACCTGAGGCTGCATGGCGGTGTCCACGTGGACGGCGTGCAGACATCGGCGGGATTCCGCGTTCTCGGGATCGAGCAGATGGCTCCGATCGTGGGCAGAGGGGTCCTTCTTGACGTGGCTGGCGAGCACCGTCTCGAGGCAGAACATGCGATCACGCCGGACGAGATGGAGCGGGCGGCGGCCGGCGCCGGGGTGGAGGTTCGCGAGGGCGACGTGGTCCTCGTGCGCACCGGCTACGGCGCGCTGTGGAGCCAGCCGGAGCAGTACCTGCGGGCGGCAGGAGTCAGCGGGGCCGGTTCACGCTGGCTGGCGGAGCGCAATGTCAAAGCGGTTGGAGCCGACAACGTCGCCTGGGACGTGGTCGGACCCACCGATCCCGAGCTTGGGGTGACCCTGCCCGGCCACGTCTTGCTTCTGGTTCGTGCTGGCATCCCGATCATCGAGAACCTCAACCTCGAAGAGCTGGCGGCGGCGAAGGTCTACGAGTTCGGTTTCGTGTGCCTGCCGCTCAAGATGCGCGGCGCCACGGGCTCCCCGGTTCGTCCCATCGCCATAGCTGGACCGTAGCCAACAGCCCTCGCCAGCGTTAATCCAAGAGGTGGTGGTCCACAAAATGCCGACGTGGGCATTCGCGTTGGCGTTGACAGCTCTCGTCGCCTGCTCGCCCGCCGCCGGCCCGATCGCAGCCGGCCCTCTCGCCTGGGCGGCGGGAGCCTCCGAATCGCATTCCGACTCGCCACCGCCCTCGCCCGTTCCGCGGCGCACGCACCGCCTGTTGGCGGTGAAGCTTGATTACCAGGATCACAACCTCAGCTGCGAGGCGGCGGCGCTGAAGATGGCCCTGGCATACGAGGGCATCGTGATCGACGAGCTGACTTTGATGCGGTACATGTCGGTCGATACTCGGCCCGCAAAGTTCGACGCTCGCGGCCGGCTCGTTTCGTGGGGTGACCCGGCCAAGGCCTACGTCGGGAACGTGGACGGACACATCGAGCGGTACACGGGCTATGGGGTGTACCAGGCGCCGGTCGCCAGGGCCGCGATTCGCGCTGGAGCGCACGTGCTCGCGGCCGGCTCAGGGCTCTATGGGTCAGGCATCGCTCCGAGTGCGATCTACAACGCGGTTCTCGACGGCCACCCCGTGGTGGCCTGGATCAGTAACACCTATCACGTGGTTCCGTTGAGCCATTACGTCGCCAACGACGGCGCGACCGTCTGGTACACGCTCACCGAGCACGCAGTCACCGTGGTCGGCGTCCGGCCAGGAGCCGTCCTCATCAACGACCCGTGGTTCGGTCAGGCCTGGCACAGCAAGGCGCAGTTCGAGTCGGCCTACAAGACCTTCGACCAAATGGCGGTAATCGTCAGCCGCTGAGTCCCGCCCTGCAGACTCCTCGGCTAGCGGCGACCCACCGTCTGGAAACAATCCAGGCAGTACACAGGCCGGGCACCGGTCGGCACGAACGGCACCTGCGTCTGCTTTCCGCAGTTGGAACAGATGACGTCATGCATGGCGCGGGTCCGGCCGTTGCCTTCAGTAGTCCGCCGCGCCGCCCTGCATTCGGGACAGCGCCGAGGCTCGTTCTGAAGCCCGCGAGACTGATAGAACTCCTGCTCCCCCGCCGTGAAGAGGAAATCGCGACCGCAGTCACGGCACTGCAACGTTCTGTCCGAGAAACTCACCGTCTGGCCTCCCCAAAATGTCGCTCAGGGCCCGGACGGATACGACCGGATCTACCCCCCCTAGCGCTCCGGGGGCGATTCTAGCGCTCCGGACGCCACTTTGGAGGGTCGGGTTTCGCAGGCTGTGCCAGGCGGCGCTATCCTCGATCGGAAGTGATCGTCGACGCCCACCTGGACATTGCCTGGAACGCCATCTCGGCGGGTCGCGGGTTCCTCTCGGCGCCGGCTCCGGGTTATCTGATCAGCCGCTCGTCACTGGCGGGGGCAGGCGTGGGCCTCGTCTTCGCGACCCTGTACACCGCTCCGGCGCGAGCCGGGAGGGCAATGCGCACGCGGTTCGTTTACGAAAACGAACACGAGGCGCACATCGTGGCCCTCGCCGAGATGAATTACTACAGGAGCTGCGGGCTGCAGCTCATCGGCACCAAAGACGAGCTGGCAGCGTACGTCCGCGGCTGGAAGAGGGGCCAGGTGGCAGCGGTGCTGCTCATGGAAGGCGCCGACCCCATCGAGAACCCATCCCAGCTGGGCGGCTGGGCCGATTGGGGTCTGCGCATCGTCGGGCCGGCGTGGGGGGCGACGCGGTACAGCGGCGGCACGGGCGCTCCTGGTGGATTGACGGAGCTGGGCGTGCAGCTCCTCAAGGCGATGAGGCGCAAGCGAATGATCCTCGACCTCAGCCACATGGCCGACCAGGCGGTCGCCGATGCCTTCGAGCAATGGCGCGGCCCGATCATGGCCTCCCACAGCAACGCCCGGGCCATCGTGCCGGGCGACCGGCAGATCACCGATGCGACCGCGGCCGAGGTGGCGCGCCGAGGGGGCATGCTCGGCGTGAGCTTCTACCAGCCCCACCTTCGGAAGTCAGGCCGCGCCTCACTCGACGACGTCGTGCGCCATACGGTGCACCTGGCGCGCGCGGCAGGCGGGCCGGAGCAAGTCGGCCTGGGCACCGACCTGGACGGAGGCTTCGACTCAAGACACGCGCCGGTCTCGAGCCTGGACCAGCTCAAAGACCTGTCGGTCCGCCTCCGAAAGCATTTCAGCCGGGCCCAGGTCGAGGGCGTGATGGGGACGAACTGGCTCGGGTTCTTAGCCCGCGCCCTCCCGAACTGACAGCTGCAGGGTGCTAGAGAGAGTTCACCAGCTGCTTGGCGCTCATGAAAGCGAAGCCCATGCCGTGGCCGTTGTAGCCGGCGCACAGGTAGACGTTGGGCATGCCATCGACCGGGCCGATGAGAGGTAGGCCGGACTCCGTGAACCCCATCGTCCCCGCCCATCGATGGGTGACCTCGCTGCCGGCGCCAAACTGTCGCAAGTGGGCCTCGAGGTGGCTCTGGATCTCGGGCGTCGGCCGCTCGTCGTAGCCGACCTCGATTTCGAACGCGGTGTCGCGCCAGCCGCCGATCAGCACCTCCCCGCTCGGCAGCTGCCGCCAGTAGCGATAGCCGAAATGCGAGTAGGTCGGCTGGTCGCATAGCCGAGCGGCCTCGCGCCCCGACGCCAGCATCTGGGCCCGTCGCGGCTGAATCGCCACCTGGGGCAGGAGTTGAGGGGCGTACGCGTTGGTCGCCAGGATCACGCAGCCGGCGCGGCACTCGCGGCCGCCCGCGTGCACCAGCACCTCCCCGGACCCCGACTCGATGGCAGTGACCTCCACGCCCTCACGGATCGATCCCGGCGCCGCCTGGCGGGCGAAGGCGGCGACCAGTAGGGAAGGGGTGACCTCGCCATCGCCCGGGTTGCTGAGAAGGCTGCCGTCCCAGGAGCACTGAAAGCCGTCCTCGGACATGAGCTCCGCAGACTCCGCGAGGTGCTTGGCTTCCTTCGGCCCTGAGGCGAGCACGACGCTGCCAGAGCGCCGGTAACCGATGTCTTGCCCGGCAACGGCTGCGATCTCCTCGATGTGATTTTCCTCGGTCATGGCCCAGATGTCGCGGGTGCGTGCCCGCCCGAAGATCCGCACGGCCTCCGCATAACAGTCGGCGACTCCGGCGAGCAGAAAGCCCGCGTTGCGACCGCTGGCTCCGGCTGCCAGGTGATGTCGCTCTACGAGCACCGCGTCGATGCCGGCCTTGGCCAGATGGTGCATGAGGCTGACCCCGGTGATGCCGCCGCCGATGACCAGGACATCGGCACGATCGGGCAGCTCGCCCGGGTACCGGTCGGGCGCCGCAGGCCAGTAAGGCGTGCCGGCGATCATGCGAGCTCCTGACGCGTGCCGGACGGTCGGATCAGGTGAGCGCATAACATTTAGATCCCACATGGATTTTGAGAGCTATGACGTTCTGGTTGTCGGCGGGGGGCTCGCCGGCATCAGGGCTGCGATAGCCGTGGTCGAGACCAACCCGCGGCTCAAGGTCGCCCTGGTCTCCAAGGTGTACCCCATGCGCAGCCACACAGTCTCCGCCGAGGGTGGCGCCGCAGCCGTCATGCGACCGGAAGACAGCTACGAGACCCACGCCTACGACACCATCAAGGGTTCCGACTACCTGGCCGACCAGGACGTGGTAGAGGCCTTCGTGCGCGAGGCGCCAATCGAGGTGATCCAGATGGAGCACTGGGGTTGCCCGTGGAGCCGGGACCCGGATGGGAAGATCTCGGTCCGACCTTTCGGTGGGATGACTACGTGGCGCACTTGCTTCGCCGCTGACAAGTCCGGCTTCCACATGCTGCATACGGTATTCCAGACCTCCCTCAAGTACCCCCAGATCCATCGCCACGACGAAGCGTTCGTGACCAAGCTCCTCGTCGAGGATGGACGGTGCGTCGGCGTGGTGGCGATCGACATGCGGAGCGGCCGGTTCGATGCAATTACCGCCAAGGCGGTGATCCTGGCCACTGGCGGTATGGGCCGCGTGTATGCCTTTACCACCAACGGCAACATCTGCACCGGTGACGGCATGGCGCTCGCTTATCGGGCGGGCGTCGGGCTGAAGGACATGGAGATGGTCCAGTTCCATCCGACCGGGCTGCCGTTCACTGGAATCCTAATCACGGAGGCCGTCCGCGGCGAGGGCGGGTATCTGACCAACAAGGACGGCGAGCGCTTCCTAAAGCGATACGTCCCCAACAAGATGGAGCTGGGTCCGCGCGACATCATCTCGCGAGCGATGATCACCGAGTTCGAAGCG
>DATCAV010000242.1:0-4459 GCA_036512415.1 Candidatus Dormiibacterota bacterium
CGGCGTGTGGATCTGCGTCCAATGCAGGCCGCCATCAACGGTTCTCGAGATCCCTCCGCGCACGGTCCCGTAACCGACGGTAGGGGTGGCGAACACGAAATCTGCAGCAATCGGAGCTGCCTGTGAATAGTCGGATGCATAGGCGTGCCATGTCGCGCCAGCGTCGGTTGTCTCCTTCGACTGCCCAGGGCCGATCAGCTTGAGCCAGCGGGACGCCATCACGAAGTCAACATTGCCATCCTGCCCGGGAGCAGCGGCTACGTATGCCCAGGTCGCGCCTCCGTCGGTCGAACGAAATACGTACTGGGTACCTGGCGGGCCGAGTTGCCACGCTGACACAAGTAGTGTCGACCCGAAGGCTCGGACAGGTCCCGTCTGCATTCCGATGCAGCCGACGCAGACCGTCTTGAATCCGGGGGGAGTTGGCAAGGGCTGGGATGCACTCCACGTCTTTCCACTGTCCAACGTCCGGTAGATGACGGGTGCGTGACTTTGATCCCATGCCCCAACGAAGCCGCGACTTGAATCGACGAAGGTGAAACCGCTCTTGCATCGAGAGTCCGGAATGCCCGTGGGCGGAAGCAGCTGCCACGTTGTGCCCGCGTCAGTCGTATGCCATACCGACGCCGTGAAGGCAGAACATTCCGATGAGCTTCCAGGTCTCGGCCCTCCCTCCGTCACCCAGCCTTCCAGGCTGCTCGCAAAAGCCATTTCCTGAGGACTGACCGCACCGTAAAACGCGGGCAGCATCGGCCTCTGCACCCAGGTCTTGCCGCGATCGGTCGAGCGGTATAGATACTCGCTGACCACCAAGGCCCACAGCGCGTTCGACGACGGAGCGCTCAGCTGCGAAGTTGCCGGCAGCGCAATTCGAGAAGGCGGCCCGATCAACACGCCGCGCGCCACTGTGGGCGTCGGTGTCGGCTGCGCGCTCGGGGTGGGTGTAGGCGTCGGCTGCGCGCTGGGCGTGGTGGCCGCAACGGGCGGCGGTTGATTGCGAGCCTGACGCGCCAGCAGCAGAACGCCCACTGTCGCGAACACGAGCACCACGGCTGCGACCGCAGCCAGTGCCGGGACGAAGTTGGATGCCGACTTGCCTTCCGCCAGCGCCGACGACAACCTGGCTCGGAACTCCGGGGTGACCTCCGCGCTCCGCGACTCCAACGCACGCCGCAGCTCCCGTTCTTCCGGTGTCATCGGTCAACCTCCCCAACCATTCCAGGCCGCAAAGCGGCAAGGGCTCGGTGAATTCGCTGCCGGGCAGCACCGGTAGAACAACCGAGCACGCGGGCAACCTCCTCGATCGGCAGGTCGAGGTGGTAGTAGAGGGTCAGGGTCAGAAGGTGGTGCTTCGGCAGTCGGTCGAGGGCAGCGTTCAAGTCGATGCTGTCCGCCCACCCACCTTCGATAGGCGCGGCCTGCTCGCGCGGCTCGACCTCGTCTGAACGGATCACCTGCCACCACCGCGACCGCCGCACGCTGCGGCATTCGTTCGCGACGATCGCCAGGAACCACGGCCGCAGGTCCGCCCCGTATCGGAACCGATCCAGCTTGCGCCAGCTCTTCAACGCCGCCTCCTGGACGGCGTCCTCCGCAGCGTTCCTGTCTTTGAGCATCGTCATGGCAAGTCGGAAACCTGGATCGAGGACAGGCGCGAGCAGCTCGCCGAACGCAAAGGCATCGCCGGCCCTTGCGCGCCGGAGTCGCTCCTCCGCCAGCGGGTCCCCGATCAAGATGTCCGTATCGGTTGTACGCATGGACTCACAGGTCTGTTACGGCGCCCTATCCGGCGATCTCTCGATAGAGAGCCTCCGTCTCGGCTGAGGGCCCGACGCCCAGCTCGGCCTCCAGCAATCGCTTGCACTCCAGGTATGAGCGGATCGCCTCGCCACGATCGCCATTGCGCACCTGCATCCGCATCAGGCGCCGGTAGCCCGATTCGCGGTAGGGCTCCATCCGCACCGCCTCGCGCGCGTGCGTCATCGCAAGCTCCGCCTCACCATTCGCGGCGAGCGCTTCGACCCGGGTATCGAGAGCCCTGACCAGCGCGGCCGCCAGCGCCGCCCGCCTCCCCTCCGCCCACGGCCCATCGTCCCCGGCCAGGAACGGCCTGCGCAGGATCGTGGTCGCGATCAGCGAAGGACCGTAGGCAGCCTGCGGATTGCCGGCCGCGACAAATCCCTCAGCCGCGTCGACTCCCGCGAGCGCGGCCTCGAGGTCGACCCACGTATCGGCGGGCGCCGAGAACTGGTAGCAGCCGAACGCGTTGCCGATGATGTGCGATCGCACCAGCCCCAGCGTCGCCAGGCGCGACCGCAGGCGGCTGATGATGGCGCTGAGGGCCACCGTCCACGACGGCGGCAGAGATTCCGGCCAGAGGGCCTCTGCCAGCTCCGCCTGGGTGACCGCGCGCTTTCTCTCGCTCACGAGGTACGCGAGCACGAACCGGCCCTGCGGCCCGCCAAGTTTCGATTCGCGCAGCAAGCGCCCGTCGCGCTCCGCCTGCACCTCGCCCGCAAGGTAGATCCTTAGCAATCAGCCTCCAAAGATTCCCCAAAGCCCTCTGGCCAAGATGCTAAGCGTCGGGCCCGTTCAAACAAGGAGACGCCATGAAGAAGCGAGTCGAGTGTGAGTGCGGTTGGGTGCTGGAAACCGACGACGAGGACAAGCTCGTCGCCGGCGTGACGCAGCACGCCTCGGAGGTCCACCACATGGAAGGTGTGACCCGAGAGCAGGTGCTCGCGCAGGCGAAGCCCGTCTAGCGCTCCGAACCTGAACCACGCCACCGCGAGGTGGCTTTTGCGAAAAGGAGTCAGCGTGAAATACCTCTACCTTCTCTATGGCGACGAGACGAAGATGCCGGCGCCCGGGAGCGCCCAGTTCGACGCCCAGAACGACGCCTACAACAAGTACTTCGAAGAGATCGACGGCAAGGCCATGTTCAAGGCGGGCGACCCCGTCCAGGGTTCGAAGACCTCGAAGACAGTGCGAGTGCGGAACGGATCGACCCAGGCGACCGCGGGACCCTTCGTGCACGGCGGCGACCAGCTGGTGGGCTTCTACGTGATCGAAGCCAAGGACCTCGACGAGGCGGTCGCGACTGCGGCCAACTGCCCGGCGGCGCACGTGGGCGCCGTGGAGGTCCGCCCAATCTTCTCGATGTAAGCGGATTTTTCAATCAGGGGGCCGGTCTAGTGCCGGCCCCACACCCCCTCCGGCCGCGCTGATGCGCGGCCGACTCCCCAGCAAGTGGGGAATGCGAACGGTCCGGCTGTTTGCCGGACCTACCGTTGACGCGCTCGAAACCGAGTGATAGCGTCCGCGACAATTCAAGGCCGTCTTTAAAAAGACGGGAAAGTCAGAGACACGCAAGGAGGGGAGCTTTGAGCGTCACCGATTCAGCCCACCACGCCGATGAGCAGGACCTGGCGCGGTTCGGCTATAAGCAGGAGCTCAGGCGAGTTCTGGGGGTCTACTCCAGCTTCGCCGTCGCCTTTTCGTATATCTCGCCGTCGACAGGCATCTTCACCCTCTTCATCCTGGGCATCTCTTTGGCAGGTCCGGCGTTCTTCTGGAGCTGGCCCATCGTCGTCGTCGGACAGCTTCTAGTCGGCCTCAACTTCGCTGAGGTGAGCGCGCATTTCCCGGTTGCGGGCTCCGTCTACCAGTGGACCAAATACCTATCCAACCGGACCTATGCCTGGTTCACCGGCTGGATCTACCTGTTCGCCGGTGTGCTGACGATCGCCGGAGTCGTGGCGACAGTGCCGTTGGTGCTGATCCCCCTACTGAACAACCTGGGCATGACCATTCCAACGACGCCCGACGCCATTCGCAACACGGCTGCATTGGTGCTAGTGAGCACCACTTTGCTCAGCATCTTCGGAGTGAGGATCGTCGCGTTCGTGAACAACACGGGCGTGGTGTTCGAGATCGTCGGCATGGTGATCTTCGCGCTGATCCTCCTTCTCTTCTATCACCGCCAGTCGCCGGCGGTTTTCACCGACTTCAGCTATCTCGGCTCTGGCTTCACCGTTGGAGCCGGAACCTTCCTGGGTGCGATGTTCATGTCGCTGTTCGTCATCTACGGGTTTGACACGGCCAGCACGCTTGCCGAGGAAACCAAGAACCCGAGGAAGTCAGCTCCCCAGGCCGTGCTCGCATCAATCGTCGGCGCGGCCATCATCGGAACGATCTTCCTGGTCGCGGTCATCATCGCGATCCCCGGCGACGTCCATCAGTTCGTGGCCGATACTGCCGCAGGCAAAAACCCGTTCCCGCTCGTCACGATCATCGAGGCGAACTTCCCCAGTTGGGCCGCCAACCTCTACCTGTTCGTGGTCGTCGCCGCGATTTACATCTGCTGCCTCGCGATCCAGACCGCGACGATCCGACTCGCCTTCGGGATGGCGCGCGACGGCAAGCTTCCGCTTGCGAAGTACTACAACAACGTCACCCC
>DATCAV010000243.1:0-7791 GCA_036512415.1 Candidatus Dormiibacterota bacterium
GCCGCCCCTCGGCGCAACAAGACATCGGTGAAACCCCCGGTCGAAGCGCCGATGTCGGCGCAGACGAGCCCGGCCGGCTCGACCCTGAATGTAGTGAGCGCAGGCGCGAGCTTCAACGCGCCCCGGCTTGCGTAAGCCGGACCCTCCTCGACCGAGATCGCGGCATCGTCGCTCACCGAGCGATCCGGGCGCCGGACCGTCTCACCCGCCACGCGAACCTTGCCGGCGATGATCAACGCCTGCGCCCGCTCCCTGGACTCGGCCAGGCCGCTCCTCGTGACCAGAATGTCCAGCCGCGGCACGGTTAAAGGATGAGCCCGGCCGCCACGCCGAGGACGGCGCCGACGAGCACCTCCACCGGCGTGTGGCCCAACAGCTCTCGCAGCTTCTGTTCCTGCACACCCCGCATGTGAACCAGGTCTTCGACCAGCCGGTTCAGGATGGCGGCCTGGCGGCCGGCCGCACGGCGAAGGCCCGCAGCGTCGTACATGACCACGAACGAGAAGATAAGGGCGATCGCAAACTCGGGAGAAGTGGCGCCTGCATGTTTACCGATCGCTGTGGTCAAGCCCATGACGATCGCGCTGTGGCTGCTGGGCATACCGCCTGTCACCGCCAGCACCCTCAGGTTAAGCCGGTGAGCGCGAACGGAATAGATGATCACCTTGGCAGTCTGGGCGATCGTCCACGCCACCAACGGAGCCAGCAGGTAAGTCATGTCTGGAGTGCGACGACGAGCTGGTCGGCGCGCGCCTTCAGCGATTCCAGGCGGCGCTCCGCCTCGGACAGCAGGCCCGCGGCCTGCTGGTGGGCCGTGACCAGCTCGTCCAGCGGGGCTGAGCCTTCGGCCAGGAGCGAGATGTTGCTTTCTAGCTTCGCCAGCAACGCCTCGAAGCTGAGCGCTTGAATGTCGTCCCCTTCGCCAGGAAGACGAAGCTGCTGAGCTGACGTCATGTCACGCTGGCAGCGACCCTGCCCAGGATGCCGTTCACGAAGCGTCCGGCCTCCTCGCCCGAGAAAGTCTTGGCCAGCTCGATCGACTCGTTGATGGCCGCCTTGGTCGGCACATGCCGGTCAATGGTGATCTCGTAGACGGCGATGCGCAGGATTATGCGGTCCACCTTGGCCATCTGCTCGAGCTTCCAGTGCTCAGAGGTGGCCGACAGGATGCCATCGAGCTTTTCCTGGTTGGCCATCACCCCGCGGACGAGCTGCCCGGCGAAATGGGCCACGTCGCTCGTGGCGGCGCCTTCGGCTGCGTGGTAGCGCAGCACCTCTTCCGGATCGTCCTCTGAGCTCTCCAGCTGGAACAGGACTTTGAGCGCCAGCTCCCGCGCCTGGTGACGTTTACCCAATCCCTAGTGGGCGAACGCGACGCTCGAGACGAAGACGTTGACCTCCCCCACTTCCAGCCCGAGCATTCGCTCGGTCGCTTCGACGACGTTGGCCTGGACGGCGCTCGCCACCTCGCCGAGCTTGCCCTCCGAGTCGACGGTGATGAAGACCTCGAGGTGGATCGAGCGGTCCGCCTCGACCTGGACCCGAACGCCGCGGTGCGCCGTCTGGCGACGGACCCAGTCCCCGAAATGGCGGGCGGCCGTCTCGTCCATGCCGGCGACGCCCTCAACCTCGCACGCCGCCAAGGCGGCGATGCTGGCGATCACCTCGTTGGCCACGCGAACCGCACCGTGGCTGCCGTTCTGTCCCATCCCCGGCATGCTACCAGCCGAGCCGCAAAGTCGAGGCGGCTAGGCACGCTCCATGTACGTGCCGGTGCGGGTGTCGACCCGGATCACGTCGCCCGGCTGAATGAACAACGGGACCTGGATCTTGGCGCCCGTTTCCAGCTTTGCCGGCTTGGTCGCCCCTGACACCGTGTCGCCCTTGAAGCCGGGATCCGTGTCCATCACCTTGAGCTCGACGTTGATCGGCAGCTCCACGCCGATGAGCTTGTCGTCGTATCGCAGCAGGTACGCGGGGCTCCCCTCTTTCAAGAAAGGCAGCACGTCCTCGATCATGTCCTCGTCGACGGCGACCTGGTCGTATGTCTGCGTATCCATGAAGTAGTGATGGCTGCCGTCTCCGTACAGGTACGTGGCTTCCCTCTTGTCGATGCGGACCGTCTTGTACTTGTCGCCGCTCCGAAAGCTCTGTTCGAAGATCGAGCCTGTCAGCAGGTTGCGAAGTTTCGCTTTGATCACGGCGCCGGCCCGCGCCAGCTTGATGTGCTCGACGCTGACGACGCTGAGGAGCTGCCCGTCCATCTCGAACATCGTCCCGTTGCGGAAGTCGTTGCTGGAGATCACTTGTGCTCGGCGAGATAGTCCATCGCCAGGAGATAGCCGGTGAAGCCGAGACCCGTGATCACTCCCTTGGCTGCGCGGGCAGTCACGCTCTTGGAACGGAACTCTTCACGCGCGTGAATATTCGACAGGTGGACCTCGACCGTCGGCACCGCGAGCGATTGCAGGCAATCGAACAGCGCCAGCGAGTAGTGGGACAGAGCCCCGGGATTGATGACGATACCCAGGGCGCCGGGCGCCTCCTTCTGCAGGTGGTCGATCATCTCGCCTTCGTGATTGCTCTGGAAGACGCTGACCTCGATCCCGAGCTTGCGGGCCTTCGCGCGCACCGTCCTCACCAGATCGGCATGCGAGCGCGTGCCATAGATGTGAGGCTCCCGCTTCCCAAGCAGGTTCAGGTTCGGGCCGTTGACGATCACGATGCGTTTCATGCCAGCGCCTTACGAAGCACGCGGCTGACGATCGCTCCAGGCACCGCATGGCCGGTCTCGGCGTGGCCGAGCCGGCGTGGCAAAACCCAGGCGACCTTTCCCCGCCGCGCCTTCTTGTCCCGAGGAATCGCGGCGAGGACTCTCGCCAGGTCCACGTGCGGAGGCCGATCCGGCAAGCCGTACGCCGTCAGCATCGCGTCCTGCGCCTCCACGAATCGCTTGGTGCACAGATCCATGGAGAATGCGATCCTCGCCGCGACACGCATGCCAAATGCCACCGCCCGGCCGTGAGAGATGCGAAACCCGCTGGCGGCCTCGAGCGCGTGTCCGGCGGTGTGGCCGTAGTTCAGGATGGCGCGAGGTCCAGCCTCTCGCTCGTCCTTGGCAACGACCAGCGCTTTCGCCATCACGCACTGGAAAACCACCTTCTCGAGCGCAGCACGGTCGCCGGCGACGAGGCGGTCGCGGTTTTTCAGCAACACCTCGTAAAGGCCGCGGTCCATGGCAACGGCGTACTTTACAACCTCGGCAAACGCTTCCCTGAAGTTGACGGGCGGCAGGGTTTCAAGGAAGGCGAGGTCGGCGATGACCGCGGCGGGTTGCCAGAAGGCGCCGATGGCGTTTTTCGAGCGCCGGCCATTGACACCGGTCTTACCGCCGATGCTCGAGTCAACCATCGCCAACAGAGTCGTCGGGACCTGCACCACCCTGATCCCGCGCTGCCAGATTGCCGCGCCAAAGCCTGCAAGGTCGCCGACCGTCCCTCCTCCGACCGCGACGACGCAGCCTGCCCTGTCCACCTTCTCACGCTCGAGGAAGCCGAGTAGATCACCGAGCGCTGAGAGCGACTTGGAGCGCTCGCCGGGTGCGATCACATGGATTGGCGATTTCACGCCGGCGCGCTTGATCGTCTTGGCGACCTTCTTGGCCCACGGCAGCACGTTGGCGTCGGTGACGATCGGCGCGGCTGTCGCATCGAGTCTTGCGACCGCCCCCCGAAGCTCGCGGTTGAGATTGGTCCCGATGACCACGGGGTAGCTGCCCGCCGGCGCTTCGATTATCAGTCGGACCAAAGCTTCAGGATGTCTTCGGCGACGACGTCCGCAGGGCGGTCTCCGTCGACGCGGTGGATGGCTTCCATGTAGCGCGGCCGGCGCTGGTGGAGCAGCGCTTCGAGCTCCGCCCTGGACTTGCCGGCAAGCAGAGGGCGAGTGGTTGTGCCCTTGATTCTGTCCCAGATCAAATCGAAGCCACAATCGATGAAGACCGTGGTCGAGCGCTCAACGATGATCTTCCAGTTCGCCTCGTCGATCGGTGCTCCTCCGCCAAGGGCGACCACGACGCCGGGCTGCAGAAGATCGGGCAGGAGTCGCGATTCCATGGCGCGAAAGGCAGCCTCACCACGGGTCGTAAAGATATCGGTGATCGACATTCCAGCCTCGTTCTCGATGACGAAGTCGAGATCCTGGAATGGAGCGCCCGCTCCCTGGGCGACGAGCACGCCGACCACGGACTTGCCGCAGCCCATGAATCCGATGATCGCCAGCGGCGGCTTCAGACGCCGCTGGGGTGTGGCTGGACCGAAAGAGCACCACCAGTACGACGCCGTTCAGACTGGACGAACACCTGGTCACGAAAAGCCACGGGGTTGGGCAGGTGATTCAGCACCTCCGCCCCCTGCGCGCCGGCGGCATCGACCTCGACGCGACCGTACCCGAGCATCCTGCCGATGAGCGATTGCTTGGTCGTACAGTCCTGGACCCTGTCGATTGGGATCATCTTCGACTGGCGGCCGAAGACGCCGGTCTCGATCTTTATGCGCTGGTCGGTCAGGGTGTAAGACGTCGACTGCCAGCGGATCCACACGACCATCAACCACAGGACCGCAATCGCGAGGGCAGCGAGCGTGACGATCCACTGAAGGTTCGGAACGCCTGTGTTGCCGGCGGTGAAATCGATGACCGCCGCCACTATCAGCAAAATGATCGGCGCCAAAAGTGACTTGGCGACGACGATCCAGTGCGGGTGGTCTTTGAGGACGAGGGTTTCGCCGGGAAGGAGTTGGCTAGTCATCAACTCTTATTGTCACGTATGAGAGGGAACCAGTCGGTTCCCTCTCATCGAGCGTGCGGCTCCGCCGCAGGCTCTGCTCTCCTTCCCGGGATTGGATTTATTACGAATTAGTTCTCCAAGCCACGATTCGGAGCGGCTAAGACAAAGCTATGGCCGAGGAGACCCCGGCCAACCCTGCCACGACCGCTTCAATTTCCTATCTGTGTCACGGGAGCAGATAGAGCACGATCAGCGCGCCGGCCGCCAGGTAGGGCCCGTACGCGAGGGTGCCTTTCAGCGAGCGCCGCCACACGATCATCCCGACCGAGACGACTCCAGCCATGAAGACACCGTAGAACAGAGCCTGGATCGTAGGCAGCGGGCCGAGCAGCAAGCCCATGAACGCAGCGAGCTTGACGTCGCCAAAGCCGAGGGCCTCGGCCTTGAAAATCGCGGAGCCCGCCAGCGCGAGGAGGAGAAACAGAAGGCCGGCGCCCAGGCCCGTGGCGATGCCGGCCCACCAGGGATTCCCGAAGAGGCTCACCACGAGGGCCAGCGCCATGGCTGGGAAGATCACCCGGTCGAGGATCAGGCGGTGCTCGAAGTCAAAGAAGATCACCTGAACCAGCACGAGGATGAAGAGGCTTCGTATGAACAGCGTCGGGGTCGCACCGAAGTGGTAGGCGAACACGCCAAAGACGACTGCCGTGAGGACGGGCGGGCCGAATACCTGCCAGCGCAGGTTGCCCGGTTGCAGCTCCTCGAGCCGGGCGAGGCGTACCGAGCCCCAACGTAGGAACCAGCCGGCGGCCGCGCCGACGACGGCCCATCCGGCGGCCAGCAGAAATGGGTTCACGGCGCCAAAGTGTGGCGCATGGCGGCCAGCGGCGCGGCTTTTCCCGTCCACACCTCGAAGGACGCGGCCCCCTGCGCCAGGAGGACAGTCCAGCCATCAGCGGTACGGAGACCCAGCGAGCGCGCCTTGCGGACCAGCGGCGTGCCGCCGGTCACATAGACGAGGTCGATCACCGCGCCGTCCTTCGGCAGTGCCGCCGGGCGGATCGGCATCTCCTCTTTTCGGCCGAGCGGAGTCGCGTTCAAAAGCAGGTCGGCCGACCGTGTAAGGCCCGGCAACGCTGCATCGCTCCACCCGATGACGGCACCGGGCAGGTCGTCATCCTCGGGGTGCCTGGAGACGAACGTCAGGTGGGCGCCGGCAAGCGCGACCGCCGCCGCCCGAGCCGACCCCCCACCACCCAGGATCACGACATTCGCGCCCTTCGGCTCGATGCCCACTTCGCCAATCGCCGAACGCACGCCCGCCACGTCGGTGTTGGACCCCACCAGTCGCTGTCCATCGCGGGCGATGGTGTTCACGGCATGCGCCCGCAACGCATCAGGGTCGACAGCATCGAGGCGCTCGATCACGGCCTGCTTGTGCGGGATCGTCACGTTGGCGCCGCCGACGTTCGGCGCCCTGAGCCGTTCGACAGCTCCCGGCAGGTCGGCAGGGCTCACATCCAGGAGCTCGTAGGTCCAGTCAAGGCCCAAAGCCGCAAAGCCGGCGTTGTGCATGGCCGGGCTTCGTGAATAGCTGATGCCCTGGCCGAGGAGGTAGACCTTCAGCTTCCGCTCAGTCCGTAGGTCGCTATGTCCCGGTTGAAATCCTGCTGGTTGGTCTCGAAATGGGTGACTCCCTTTCGATCGGTGAAGTAATAGAGGAAGTTTGTCTTCGGCGGGTTGATGCAGGCCAGGATCGCGGCCTTGCCCGGGTTGCTGATCGGGCCTGGCGGCAGGCCGGCGTGCTTGCGCGTGTTGTACGGAGAGTTGATCTGGAGCTCGGCAAATGTAGGCTCGGGCGTCAAGCGTGCCAACGCGTACAGCAGGGTGGCGTCGACTCCGAGGGGGATGCTCTGCCTCAGGCGGTTGTAGTAGACGCTGCATACGTTCCCGCGGTCCGTGCTCGTGTTGGCCTCGCGGTCCACCATCGAAGCAAGGATGACGATCGACTCGACCGTCTCGGCGGGCCGGTTCGCGGTGGCCTTCGCGATCTGGCTTCGAAGAGAGGAGCTGAACACGGTCCCGAACTGGGTCAGCTGCGCTTTGACAAGGCCGCGGACATCGCCCGGATCGACCAGGTAAGTGTCAGGGAACAGGTAGCCCTCCAGCGCCGGCTTTGCGTTTGCCGGCCGCGATGAGAGGAAGTCGAAAGACGCCGACCATGCCGGCTCGGCAGCGATGGTGAGGTAATCGGCCGCCGTGCCAAGACCCGATTTCTCGACGTACCTGGCCTGTTCGCGAAGTGGGAATCCTTCAGGAATGGTCACGGTCACCTGTGTCGACTTGCCGTGTTGAAGGGCGTCGACTATCTGGGCCATGGTCATGTTGCGGTCGAGCTGGAACGCGCCGGCCTGGAAGCTGCCACCGGCTCCGGTGATCTTGAGATACAGGTCGAAAGCGTTGCGATCCCTGATCAGGCGCTGCGCGAGCAGGTCGTCGGCCACCTGGTTGGGCAGCTCACCTGGGTCGATGTGGAACACCACTGGCTCGCTGGCCGAGGAGACCGGGGTGTTCACGTTGTAGTTCCACCAGTCGTATCCGCGGGAGGTGCCAAAGCCGAGTACCGCGATCAGGACGAGCGCCGCGGCAAGCCTCTTCATTCGACCTGGTCCTTTTCCAGTGCGGCGATCACCTGCTGGAACTCATCCCCTTCGACAGTTTCAAGGGCGCCTTCCACCTCCCGCAAAAGCAGCACCTGGGAGGGGTCGTCGATGTTCTCGACGAGGTAGTAGACGCCGCCGTCATGGTCGAAGGCGTCGTGCAGCTGAAACTGGCGTTCGCGACCCGTCTCGTCGATGAGGGTTATTGGCTTGGCCGCTGCTTGCGCCATCTGAGGGGGGACGTCCAATTGAGGGGGGACTTCCCCCCTTGGGGCATCCGGCCTGGCGGAGCCAGCTCCGGACGCACCCCCCTGCCTTGAGCCGGCCGGCCTGGCGGAGCCAGCT